>NZ_AP018365.1:4275000-4575000 GCF_016756395.1 Streptomyces sp. SN-593 | reverse complement strand
GCGGGTGATCGGGACCGCGGGGCCGGCGAACCACGCCGCCGTCCGCGCGTGGGGCGCCGAGCCGCTCGCGTACGGCGACGGCCTCGTCGAGCGGGTCCGCGCGCTGGCGCCCGGCGGCGTGGACCTGGCGCTCGACGTCGCCGGCAGCGGGGTCCTGCCCGAGCTCGTCGAACTGGCCGGCGGCCCCGGCCACGTCCTGACGGTGGCCGACGCCGCCGGCGCGCGGGAGCACGGGGTGGTCTTCAGCCGCGGCGACTCCGGCCGTGCGCTCCACGCGCTCGACGGCATCGGGGCGATGGTCGCGGCGGGCGCCTTCACGCCTCCGCCCGTGCGGACCTTTCCGCTGGCCGCGATCGCCGACGCGCACCGCGCGGGCGAGGAGGGCGGCACCCGCGGCAAGATCGTCCTCGTGGTCGACTGAGCGCGCGGCCGCCCGGGGAGACGGCGACCGCGGGCCCCGGGGACGGGCTCCCCGGGCGGGCCAGGGGGATCCGGGGGGCCGGCCGGGTGCGGGGCCACCCCGGGGGGATCGGGGCGGGCCGGCCGGGTGCGGGGCCACCCCGGGGGATCGGGGCGGGGGCGGCGCGCGGCCTCAGGGGTGCTGGGGTTTGCGGGGCGTGAGCAGGCCGCGGTTGAACGCCTCGGCCACCGCCGCCGCGCGGTCGCCGACGCCGAGCTTGCCGTAGACGTTCAGCAGGTGGGTCTTCACCGTCGCCTCGCTGATCAGCAGGCGGGCGGCCACCTCGCGGTTGGTGGCGCCGGCCGCGACCCACTTGAGCACCTCGGTCTCGCGCGGGCTGAGCAGGCCCGGCCCCGGGGTGCGGACGCGGTTCATCAGCCGGGCCGCGACCGACGGGGAGAGCACGGCCTCGCGGTTGGCGGCGGCGCGCACCGCCCGGAGCAACTCGTCGCGCGGCGCGTCCTTGAGGAGGTAGCCGGTCGCGCCGGCCTCGATCGCCGGCAGGACGTACGTGTCGGAGTCGTAGGTGGTCAGGACCAGGACCCGGGCGGAGCTGCCGCTCCTGGCGAGTTCGGCTATGGCGGTCACGCCGTCCATCCCGGGCATGCGCAGGTCCATCAGCACCACGTCCGGGGCGAGGAGTCCGGCCATCCGGACGGCCTCGGCGCCGTCCGCCGCCTGGCCCACCACCTCGAAGTCGGGGTCGGCCGCGAACATGCCGCTCAGGCCGTCCCGGACGACGGGGTGGTCGTCGGCGATGAGCAGCGTGATCGGCGTCCCGTCCGCGGCGCTCACGCGCCTGCCCCCGCCGGCTCGTCCGCCGCGACGCCCGCAGGCTCGTCGGCCCCGCCGGCCCCGCCGGCCCCGCCGCCCGCCGGCTCGTACGGCACGCGCGCGCGGACCGTGGTGCCCGCTCCCCGTGCGGACTCCACCCGCAGCGTCCCCGCCAGCCCCTCGATCCGCTCCCGCATGGCCTTCAAGCCGAACCCGCCACCCGTCTCCGCGTCCATGCCGGACTCCTCCGCCGCGCCCGACTCCGGTTCCACGCCCACCCCCGAGCCCGCCACCGCGCCCGACTCCCGTTTCCGAGGTGCCGCCGGGTCGAAACCGCGGCCGTCGTCCCGCACTTCCAGCAGGACGTCCCGCTCCAGGTACCCGAGCGTCAGCGTCACCGTGGTGGCCCGGGCGTGCCGGGCCACGTTGGCCAGCGCCTCCTGCGCCGCCCGCAGCAGCGCCAACTCGGCCTCCGACTCCAGCGGTCGGGCCGTCCCGGTGGTGGCGACGTGCGCGGTGACGCCCTGGAGCGCCGACCAGCGCTCCGCGACCCCGGCCAGCGCCTCCCCCAGCCCCGCGGTCTCCAGCGGCTGCGGCCGCAGCGCGTCGACCGACCGGCGCGCCTCCGCCAGGCTCTCGCGGGCCAGCCGGTTCGCTGCGGCGAAGTGCGCCTTCCACCGGTCCGGGACGTCCCCCGCGAGTTCCGCGGCCTGCAACTGCGTGACGATGCCGATCAGGCCCTGCGCCAGCGTGTCGTGGATCTCCCGCGCCATCCGCTGCCGTTCGTCCAGCACGCCCGCCTCGCGGGCCTGCACCACCAGTTGGCGGTGCAGCCCGGCGTTCTCCGCGAGTGTGGCCTGAAGCCGGCGGTTGGCCTCGCGCGCCTGCTCCAGCGCGGTGATCCGCTCCTTGTTCTTCCGGTCGGCGTCCCACTCCCACCACGCCATCCCGCACATGCAGATCACGTTGACCGCCAGCACCACGGCCGTGACGGTCACGCCGATCGCGGTGTCCTTGGGGATCGAGGCCACCTGGGCGGTCCCCGACTCCAGCGCGACCACGGCGATCCCGGGCAGCCGCCACGGCCACGGCAGGATGCCGAACGCGTAGAAGTACCCGGCCGGGGTGAACAGGCCGAACCAGGGCTCCCGCAGCACCTGTACGCCGATGAGCACCACCAGGCCGGCGAAGAACACCCCCATCGCCGCGGGCCGGCCCCGCCGTTCCGGGCGCAGGGTGAACATCCCCAGCATCCAGGCGCCGGCCGCCGCGCACAGCCCGAGGTCGATCAGCAGCGCGCCGCCCGCGTCGCGCTCGACCACGAGGGTCGCCACGACCAGGGCGCCGAGGATCGCGTACGGCACCACCGTCACCAGCGGGAGCAACCGCTCGTCCTGCCCGCTCGCCCAGGCGGGCGATTCCCGTCCGCCCACCGCCCGCTCACCGCCGCTTCCCGCTCCGGTCCCACGACGCACAGCCCCGTACCCCACTTCCCGTTCCCGGCGGAACCATTTAACCGTGTCCGGGCCGCGGACTGGCCGGATCTTTTCGGTCCGAGGGTTCACCGGGGGTCAACGGGGAGTTCACCACCGACCAGCACATTTCGGAACATGACTTCGAGACCCTTCTCCCGCAGGCGTGCCCGGGCCGTGGTGGCCGTCGCCGCCACCGCCGCCGTGATGGGCGCGGGCACCCTGACCGCCCAGGCGCACGGCTGGCTCTCGGCCCCGTCGCACGACTTCTCCCTGAAGGCCGACTCCTACTCCGGCCACGGCGAGGTGACCGGCAACGTGCTGGGGAACGACTCCGGCGCGACCGCGGTCGTCCGCCACACCGACCCGGCGCACGGCACCGCGACGGTCGGCGCGGACGGCTCGTTCACGTACACCCCGAAGGCCGGCTTCAAGGGCACGGACACCTTCACGTACACGGCGAGCGACGCGGTGCGGCTGTTCCAGGACACGCAGGCGAACGGCAAGCCGCTGGCGCCGCTGGCGACGGTGGCCGGGCCGAACGGCACCACCACCGAGATCTCCGGCGAGGGCTACGGCTCCTCGCTCGCGCCGGTGCCCGGGAAGTCCGGCTACTTCTACGGGCTCACCGACCGCGGGCCGAACGCGGACGCCCCCGACGGCAACAAGTCTGAGATGCTGCTCGGCTTCACGCCGCAGATCGGCGAGTTCAAGCTGGTGGGCGGCAAGGCCGAACTGGTCCGGAAGGTCACGCTGAAGGGCCCGAAGAGCCTCGGCGGCGTCGCCTACAGCGGCCGCCCGCCGCACGACACGACCGAGACCATCGACGACGTCGCCGCGACGAACGCCGCCGGGGGCACCCCGCAGCCGGTCGCCCACGACCCCTACGGCTACGACTCCGAGGGCCTGGTCGCCCTTCCCGACGGCACCTTCTGGGTCTCCGACGAGTACGGGCCCTACCTCACGCACTTCGACGTGAACGGCTACGAGCTGGGCCGGCTGACCCCGTACCGGAACAGCCAGGACAACGCCTCCCACAAGATCCTCGGCTACCTGCCGGCCGAACTGGCCGACCGGCTGACGAACAAGGGCATGGAGGGGCTGACGGTCACGCCGGACGGCTCCACGCTGGTGGGCGTCATGCAGTCCGCGCTCCAGCAGCCGGACCTCGGCACCACCAAGGCGAGCAAGGTCGCGGCGACCCGGATCGTCACCGTCGACCTGCACACGTACAAGACCAAGCAGTACCTCTACCTGTTGGACGACCCGGACGACACCGGCGACGCCAACAGCGAGATCACGGCCCTGTCGGACACGAAGTTCCTCGTGGACGAGCGGGACGGGGACTTCGAGCCCTTCGCGCAGAAGAAGCTCTACGAGGTGGACCTCGACGGCGCGACCGACGTCAGCGGTCTGACGATCGGCGGCAAGTCGCCGGAGGCGTTCGTCGGCACGGACGGCACGAACGACGCGCTGGCCGCGCTGACCGCCGCGGGCGTGCACGTCGCGCAGAAGCAGCAGTACCTGAACGTCGGCACCCTGGTCAGCCAACTCGACCCGACCGGCGGGTTCTTCCCGCACGACAAGGTCGAGGGCGTCGCCACCACGGACGCCGGAAGGACGCTGTACCTGTCCAACGACGACGACTTCGGCATCGACACCATCTCCGTCGACGCGGACGGCACGTGGACCGTGCACCAGAAGGTGATGCCGTCCACGGGCAGGACCGACAACGGGGAGATCCTGAAGGTCGACACGACCAAGCTGCCGGCGGTGCTCAAGACGGTCACCGTGACCGTGACCGTGCACTGATTCTGCGGCTGCGGCTACGGCTACGGCTACGGCTGCGGCTGCGGCTGCGGCTGCGGCTGCGGCTGCGGCTGCGTGATCCTGCCGGGCGTGCACCCCGCCGCCGGCGCGGGCCCGGTCGGGCCCGTCCGGCGGCGGGGGCGTGCCCGCACCGCCGGCTCCCCCGCTACTCGAAGAACTTCAGGCTGAATCCGGTGTTGCTGGTCGCCCCGGGCACGTTGGCCCGGGTGTAGGTGGTGTTGCCCCACCAGCAGAACGTGCCGCTGAACCAGTAGCGGTTGGCCCAGGAGTAGGTGGTGCCCTTCGGGACCGCGGTGAACATCAGCGGGAACCTCGGGCCGGCCGGCGGGCTGGTGGCAATGTCCCCGTCCAGCAGCACGAAACTGTGGCTGCCCGGCCCGTTGACGTAGAGCGTCGGGTCCCAACCGGACATCATCGTGGCCGCGTTGGAACCGAAGAGGCAGCCGTTCGACTTGTACCAGTCCCACACGTAGGTCGGGTCGCCGCCGGCCCGCAGCCGCAGGTCGGCCATGCAGTACTGGTCGCTCCAGCTACCGTTGGCGGAGTAGACGATGTGCAGTTGGCCGTTGGGGTCCTTGATGGCCGCGGGTGCCTCGTTGATGTAGGGGTTGCCGACCACCCGCTCCCAGCTCTCGCGCGGCTGCGAGATGATGTAGCGCGCGCCGGTCGGCGTGGTCGGGCTGCTCATCCGGGCGATGTAGAGGTTCTGCTCGACGTTGGTGTCGCCGGCCCAGCCGGACCAGACGAACCAGCGCTGCCCGTTGAAGGTGAACATGTTGCCGTCGATGGCCCACTTGTCGTCGGGCAGGGCCAGTTTCGTCTCCGCGCCGTACCCGCTGTCCGCGGTGGCGGAGCTGATCACGTACATCCGGTGGGCCGCGCCCGTGCCGGACGTGAAGTAGATGTAGTAGCGGCCGCCGTCCACCACGATCTCCGGGGCCCAGACCTCGCCGCGGCCCGCGGTGTCGGACCAGACCTTGTGCGAGGTCGCCGCGCCGAGGGCGTCCGGTGAGGACGCCTCCCGCACGGCGATGCCGCCGCCGGACGACTCCGCGGAGATGTACGTGCCGCCGACCCGGATCACGCTCGGGTCGGCGTTGTGGATGGTGGTCTGGGCCGCGCGCGCGGACGCGGGGCACAACAGCGACAGCACCGTGGCGAGCGCACCGCAGAGGGTGAACGCCAGCGTGCCGTGGAGACTTCGCAGCAGCTTCATCGTCCCGTTCCATGGTCGGCCTCCGCTTCGACGCGGACCCGGACCGGCAAAGGGGCGCCGGCCGGGGGACGACGTCCGGTCGAAGTCGCTTCGGAGGGGGGTGGCTTGGCGCTCCGACCGCGCGGACCCCCGCCGATTCCACCGCTTCCGCACAGACGTCAACAGGTGGGGGCCCACATTCCCACAGCATCGCCATTGGCGATGGACATGTCAATCGGCTGGGCGGACCCGGGACGGGACCGGATGGGACCGGATGGGACCGGATGGGACCGGATGGGGCTCAGGCGAGGGGGACGACGATCCCCGGGGTGGGGGCCGGCTTCTCCGCCTCGGCGAGCATGAGGGCCGCCACCGTCGCCCGCGACATCCGCGGCGGGAGCAGCGGACGGGGGTAGTCCGCGAGCGGGACGGTCCGGCGGGTCGGGTCGACCGGGCCGTCGGTGAGGTCGGGAGCGTGGAACACGGTGGCGCCCGCGTCGAGCACGACCTGGTCGGCCGCCGCCTTCTCGGCCAGCTCTCCGCCGACGAACAGCCGCATCACCACCGAGTAGAGCAGCCCGCCGGCCCCCTTCGACGCGCCCGCCCCGAGCGCGCCGAGCCACACGGTGCGGACCCGGGCCTCGGCGAGCCGTCGGGCGCCGGCGACCAGCGCGCCGGGGCCGTCGCCCTTGCCGATGCCGATCGCCGAGAGGGCCACGTCGATGTCGTCGAGCGCGGGGAAGGCACCCGGGTCGGTGGCGTCGGCGCGCCGGACCTCCACCCGGCGCCCCTGCGGCGGGGCGGGCGGGGTGTAGCGGTCGGGGGCGCGGACGAGGGCCACCACGTCGTGCCCTCGCTCCTGCGCCTGGTCGACGAGCAGGCGACCGGTCCTCCCGGTCGCTCCGAGTACGGCGATACGCATGATCATCCACCTTGACTGAACAACTGTTGGTCATATGAGTAAACAAGTGTTGGTTACGCGTGTCAAGGCGGTGGAGCGGTAAGCTGAACGCGTCGATGCCCAACGGTTCGCGCTGGTCGAAAGGGGGCGACGTTGCCACCCGAGGAGAAGGCCGCGCGGTCCGCGGCCCCCACGGGCTCCGCACCCTCGGCGCCCTCCACGGCATCCCCTGCCTCCGCGCCCCGTCGCCGCAATCCGCGCGGCCAGGGGCAGGTGCTCAGGGCCCAGCTCGTGGACGCGGCGGCGAAGCTGCTGGCGACCCTCGACCAGCCGGAGACCCTCACCCTCCGGCAGGTCGCGCGCGAGGTCGGGGTGGCGCCGGCGAGCATCTACGGCCACTTCCCGGACCTCGGCGCACTCGTCCAGCACGTCCTGCGGCTGCGTTACGACGAGTTGGCCGGGCTGATGGCGGACGCCGCGCGCCCCGCCCGCGACCCGCTCGCCGACCTGGTCGCCCGGTGCGCGGCCTACGTGCGGTGGGGCGTCGGGCAACCCGGGCACTACCGCACGCTCTTCGGCGGACGGATGCCGGCCGACCTCGTCCCGCGGTCCGAGCACGGCGCCGGCGCCGGCGCCGAGATGCTCGAAGCCGTCGTCGACGCGCTCGCCGGCGCCGCCGCCCCGGGCCGGGCCCGGGCCACGCAGGAGGAGCGGTGGCAGGCCGGGCTCATGCTCTGGACCGCGATGCACGGCCTGATCAGCCTCTACAACGACCACGGCACGATTCCCTGGCCGCCGCTGGACGACCTGGTCACGGAGTTGCTGGCCCTGCACACCGGGCGGCCCGAAGCCGAGATCACGGCCGCCCTGCCGTAGCCGGGGGCGTCCTCACGTCACAGGGTCCCCACTCGCTTGTCACAGCGCGGTCCTGATCGCGCTCGCACGGAACTGCCCTGGTGGCGGGGGTGTCCGGAAGAACGGAAGGGCCGGCTCGACACGGGCGGGCACCCCGTACTGGAGGAGGACCCATGCGCATCCGGAAGATCTCGATCGTCGCCCTCGTCGCCGTGGCCGCGAGCCTGTCGCTCACCGCCTGCAACGACGACGACTCCGACGGCGCTTCCGGCGCGGCCACCTCCACCACCGCGGGCGCGCCGCTGGACGGCAGCGGGTCCTCCGGGTCCGCCGGTTCGACGGGGTCGGGCGGCTCCGACGGCGCGAACGGTTCGTCCGGCGCGAACGGGACGGGCACGTCCGCCACCAGCGCCTCCGGCGGTTCCAGCGGTTCCGACGGTTCCGGCACCGCCGACGCCGGCGCCGTCGCCTGCACGACCGCGAACCTCGCGTTCAGCGTCTCGGGCGGCATGGGCGAGGGGGAGCTCCTGGTCAACCTCACCAACACCGCCGGCTATAGCTGCACGATGCACGGCTTCCCCGGGGTGGACCTGAAGGGCGGTGCCGGCACCCAGAGCGCCGCGCGCAGCTCGCTGAGCGCCCCGGACGTCACCCTCCACTCCGGCGAGCAGACCCGGTTCACCCTGCACTACCCGCCGAACACCTCCGGCGGCAGCGGCGCCACCTTCACCACCCTGATCGTCACCCCGCCCAACGAGACCCACGCGCACACGCTGCCGGTGTCGATCAACGTCCCGGTGACGGACGGTTCCGGCCCGGGCATCACCGTCGACCCGGTCGGCGTGGGCAAGTGAGCCCGCGAGGCCGGCCGTTGGCCGAGTGCCGGCCTGCCACACGGCCGAAGAACCTGTCCAGGGTCGTCATGGAGGCTGCTTTCACGGCCTTGTGAGGCTCGCCCCGCTCGTACAGCAGCGGAAACCCGTGTCGTCGTCGAGCATCGTGGTGGCCGCGTCGTTGAAAGCGGAGGGTGTGGTGCGGGAGAAGGGGCTGGTGAAGGCGCCGGCCTTCAGCTCGTAGCGACCGGGGCCTGTACGGGTCCTGGTCCACTCCCATGTGTTACCGCACAGGTCGTAGACGCCATAGGGACTGACACCGCTGTGGAAGCGGCTGACGGGAGTCGTGGAACCGACGTTGCTCTCGCGGGAGTTGCACTTGGCCGGAGTCGGCTGGTTTCCCCAAGGATAGGTGGCGCCGTGAGTGCCTCGGGCGGCCTTCTCCCACTGCCGCGCGGTGGGGAGTTCCTTGCCGGTCCAGGAGGCGTACGAGGCAGCGTCGCGCCAAGTGACATAGGTGACGGGGTGGTCGAAGAGGGTGTCGGGGCATTTGCCCTTCGGCCAGTGCTGTGGGGGCTGGTGGCCGGTGGCCGCAACGAAGCCGGCGTAATCGGAGTTCGTGACCGGGAAGACATCGATGGAGAAGGCGGGGAGCCAGACAGGCCCGTTGTCGGTGCCACCGAGGTACATGCCGGCATCCACGAAGGCCATCTGCTTGCCGTCACCAGGGTGCCGCTCATGCCGCTGTACCGGTGCGTCGCGGGGCGCGTGGGCGGCTTGATGCGGGAGCACGGTCTCGAACGCATCGGTCAGATGGACGAAACGCTCGTGGACATCGGGACCCGAAACGCGTAGCGAGGTGTCCAAGGCTGCCTGGTTGACGGCGCGGATGGCGATGTTCTCTCCGCGACTCTCCCAAGTGGAAAGGGTGCGTTCACTGATGCCCAGATGGGCGGCGAAAGCTTCGAGACTCATGCGCTTGGCCGTGCGTAAGGATTTTGCTTCCCGACCGGTCCAGCGTTCTACCGTGGCCACATATCCCCTCCGGTCGTCCTTCTGGCCCACCCTAGCGACAAGCCCTGCACAGTTCCTCCGATTCAGACGGGCTCACCGGGCAGGTTCATGTATTCCTTGCGGAGGATGCCGAGAACAGGGTGGTCCGCGGGGAACCCGGTGTCGTCGATGCGGGTGATGGCACGGACACCGATCGCCGCGTTGGTGGCGAATGCGGCCCGCATCGTCCCGACGTCCGGCAACGTGACGCGCCTGGTGCGGTGCTCGTGAAGGCGCTGCAGAAGCCGCATGGTCACCCCTGGCAGGGCGCCCGCGTTCGGCCAGATCACCTGCGAGCCGTCGAAGAAGCCGATGTTCCAGGTCCCGCCCTCGCTGATGACTCCCTCGTCGTCGACGAAGAGCGCGTCGTCGTACCCCTTGAGCCGAGCGGCCCTTCGGTGGTGGAGGGTCGCGAAGAGGCCGACGCTCTTCACCTCCGGTACGTCGCGGGTGTAGAGCGTCGACCGAACGGCGAGAGGCGGCAACGGTAGAGCGCCGGCTGGGCGTTGTGTGACGAGGATCTGCGGTTCGCTGGCAAGATCGGGATGCCCGAGGTCAGTTGACGGGTCGAAGACGGTGACACGAATCGTCGTCGATCCATCCACCGGAGTGACGCGCCGGATCAATTCGCGTACGTGGCCGATGTCCAATTCGCTTCCGAAGAGGATCTTGCTGTCGCGGACGAGCCTTTCCAAGTGAAGCGAAAGCCCGCGCACCCGGCCGTCGTCCACGCGCATGCTGGTGAACGAGCCGTAGTTGGCGAGCGCGAGGGTCTGGAGTTCGTCCACCGTGACGGGACGTCCGTTGAGTTCGGGCATGCCGCAAGGATGGCACTCGCCCTTCGCCGCCGCGCCCAGGAAGCAGCCGGAGGCGTCGAACTGCGGTGAAACTTCAGGGCCTCTTCAGGGTTTCCACATTCCGGACACATCACCGTACGCACCATCCTGGTCACTCACCGCTGAGGGCATGCGTCCTCCGAGCGCGGCCGACGATTCCCTGTCCGCGGTTCCGTCACACACGGTGCGACGCCCGCCACGCCGGAAGCGCATCTGTCCGCTCAACCGTCCACCGCTCGAAGGAGAAACCTCGTGAAGACCATCGCCGAACAGCTCACCGCGCCCTGGGGCGCCCGCCGCCTCGCGCCGTATCCGGCCAGCCTTCACCGACCGCACGCCACGGTCTCCGTCGACGCGGGCACGCAACTCGGCGTGTTCCGCGACCGGGCCGGGCAGGTGGTCGAGATGGGTGCGCACGGCACGAGCAAGGGCACCGAGACCTCGACCACCACGAACTCGGACTCGAAGAACGACCAGGGCCACGACCAGGACGCGCAGCAGGACTGACGACGTGAACGAGGACCGTCCAGTACTGGTGGTCACCGAGGCGGACGACCTGACCGCCGACATGGTGATCATCGAACTCAACCGGCGCAACGTGCCCGTGGTCAGGTTCGACCCCGCGGACATCGCCGATATCGCGGACACCGGTACCGGTCTGGCGGTCTCAGCGAGGTTCGCCACACGCCCGGCCGCCATGGCCGGATGGGTGCGCACCCCGTCGAGGACCGCCGACCTGACCCGCGTCCGAGCGGTGTACTGGCGCCGCCCGACGTGGCCCGACTTCTCCCACCTGGAGCCGGACGACGCACGCTTCGCGGCTGCGCAGGTCCGTTTCGGACTCGGCGGCGTCCTCTACGCGATGGACCGCCCGCTGTGGGTGAACCACCCCCAGAAGATCGCCGCCGCCGACTACAAGCCCACCCAACTCGCCCTCGCGCAGCGGCTCGGACTCGCCGTCCCTCCCACGCTCATCACCAACGACCCCGACGAGGCACGCGATTTCATCACCAACACCCGTGGTGACGTGCTGTTCAAAACCCTGCGCTGGACCCCGTACGTGCGCGACGGCCTACCGGTCACCGGGTGGGCCGAGCCCGTCACCGCCGACGAGGTCGACGAAAGCGTCCGCGTCACCCCACACCTGTTCCAGGTCCGCGTGGACAAGGTCGCCGACATCCGCGCCCTCGTCGTCGGCCGGCGCACCTTCGCCGTGCGCATCAGCTCCGATCTCCTGGATTGGCGCAGGGACTACGACGCCCTCACCTACACCGTCGAGCACCTTCCCGAGCAGGTGACCGCGGCCCTGCACGCCTACCTCGAACTCCAAGGTCTGGTATCCGGGAGCTTCGACCTCGCCGTGGACCGGGCCGGCACGTACTGGTGGCTGGAGCTGAACCCGAACGGCCAGTGGGGATGGCTGGAGACCGAGACCGGCCTGCCGATGTCCGCCGCCTTCGCCGACCTGCTCATCGATGCCCGAGGAGAACGCAAGTGACCGACTCCGCACGCCGACGGCAACGCCTCGCCGAACGACTCGTGGCCGACAAGGCACTCGTGTCTCCCGTGCTGCGGACGGCCGTTGAGGCCGTGCCGCGCGAACTGTTCCTCCAGCCCGGCGTGTTCCTCGACGAGGGCACCATGTGGAGGCCGGTCTCGGCGGCTGCCACCGCTCCTGCCGAGTGGCTGGAGATCGCGTACCGCCACGACAGCCTCACCACCCAACTCGACGGCCATCTCACCGCCGACCAGACCACCGAACCCGTGGCGGGCGTGCCCACCTCCTCCTCCACCACGCCCGCCACCGTGATCCGCATGATCGAAGCCCTCGACCCGCGACCAGGACACCGGGTCCTGGAGATCGGCACCGGAACCGGCTACTCCTCCGCCCTGATGTGTCATTGCCTCGGCGCGGACCACATCACCACGGTCGAGGTCGACCCACAGGTGGCACAGCGCGCGGACCTCGCGCTGGAGGCACTCGGGTACTCCGCCTGGACCGTCACCGGCGACGGCCTCCTCGGACACCCCCGCAACGCCCCCTACGACCGCGTCATCGCCACCTGTGCCATCCGGCGTATTCCACATGCGTGGGTCCGCCAGACCGCGCCCGGCGGCACCATCCTCGCCACCCTGGGCTCCTGGCCCTTCGGAACCGGTCTGGCCAAGCTCACCGTCGGCCACCACGGCCAGGCCGAAGGCCGCATCGTCTCCCGCTCCTCCTTCATGCACGCCCGGTCCCAAGCCCCCGAGCCCTTGGCCGGAGACCTGTCCGCCCGCACCGCCTACCCCGACAGCGAACGCAGGACGAAGGTGTCCCCCGCGCTCCTCGACGACTGGACACCCGCCTTCGTCGCCCAACTCGCCGCCCCCGGAACCCAACTCGTCCGCGCCACGCGCACCGACGGCACCCGGCTCCTCTACCTCCTTGACCCCGGGCACGAGTCCTTCGCCGAGTTCGCCGCCGTCGGCGTCGGCGACGGCGACGGCGACGGCGACGGCGACGGCTGGATCGTCCGGCAGGGCGGCCCAGTCCTCCTCTGGGACAGGGTCGAGGCATTCCTCCTCGCCTGGCAGGCTGCCAACCGCCCCGACATCGACACCGTGCGGATCCGCGTCACGCAGGAGGCGCACCACTACTGGATCGAAGGTGTACCGGACCTGCGGTGGGAGCACCGGGTCCACTGAAGAGCCGAGGACCTCCTCGGGGCCGGTGGAAGAGCACTCGGGAGCGGGAGCCACGCCATCCCCTCTCGGTCCTGGCCTCCCGGCCGAAGAAGCACCGGCCATATCCGACACTGGGACCCAGCGGCTCCGGAGATGCATCGAACCGGCGGCCACCTACCGGGTCCCGCTCACCACCCGGTAGGTCCCATCAGAGAATGGTGGGGAGGAAGTGTCGGGGGGCGTCTGCGCCGAGGGCGGCGCGGACCTTGGCCCGGCCGCGTGCGGCGATGCCCGCGCGGGCTGCTGTGTCGTCGCCGCGGCGCTGGTCCAGGCCCGCGCAGATCCGGCAGATCCCTTCGTGCGGGGTCGGCCGGGCGCATGCGCCGCATTCGTACGGGCGCGGGTGCGGGTTCGCCGGGGTGTCGGTTTGGCGCGGGAGCACCGGGGGGAGTTTCCGGGTCAGCCGGTCGCGTACGAGGGCGGCAGCCGAGTGGAGGCGGGTGGGGAGCCCTGGCAGGAGTGCGTCGGCGAGGTCGTGTTGGCCGTAGCCGCGCTCCAGCCAGGCGCTGACCAGGGGTGCGAGGGCAAGAGCTTCGGCCGTGCCGAGCCGGAGGCGCGGCTCGGGCCGCAGCACCCGGAAGAGCGTGGCCGCCGCCTGAGCGGCGGAGCCGTCCGCCGGGATGTCGGGGGCGGGTGTGTCGGGGGCGGGTGTGTCGGGGGCGGGGAGTCCCGCCCGCCCCACCTCCCCGGCGTCCGACCGCTGCGCGGGGAGGGAGGGTTGTTTCCCTCGGTCCTTTACGGGGTGGGCGTCAGTGTCGTCGACGGCCGGTCGGCCGGACCCCGGACGTACGGCACCCGGTCCCACCTGGGGGGCGTCGTAGACGTGGGTCTCGCTGACGACGGTGCCGTCCGCGCGCCGGACCTTGTCCACGCGGTAGTACCCTGCGGCGGCCAGCTCGCGTAGGGCCTTGGCGACGGCCAGGCGGCCCTGCGGGCTGCTGTCGGCCATCCTCCGGCCGTCCTCCGACCAGCCGTCCGACCGGGACAGAAGATCGGCCAGCAGCCCGCGGGCGGTGTAGGAAAGCCGCCGGTCTTGGAGCAACGTGTTCGGCAGGACCGTGAAACCGCGCGCATGGCGGCTACGATGGATCCGCATGAGGAGGTGTTTCTCCTTGTGCCGGACCCCGGAGCGTTCCAGCGCTGCCGGGGTCACTCTTTAAAGTTCTCTGGTGACAGAACGTACCATGCAGAACCCGACCCAATCGACCGTCTTGTGACAACACATGATCATGTGTCAGGCAAAGGCAGCGAAGAGCAGCGGTCGGCGCGCGGGTGCGTCTCGGAGGTCGGCCCGGGGGGCGCGGCGGAAATTCGGTACCGGGTCGGGGCGGGGCGGCGGAGACTCGGGGGGTGGCGGACATGGCGCGGTTCCGGGAGGCGGCGCTCGCGTGGGCGGCCGGGCGCGGGAGCGGTGACGCGGCGGCGGAGGCGGCCGCGCGGGCGCGGGTCGGCTGCGTGGTGCTCGTGGAGGGGCCGAGCGACGTGGAGGCGGTCGACGCGCTGGCCGGACGGCGCGGCCGGGACCTGGCCGGCGAGGGCGTCTGCGTGCTGCCGATGGGCGGGGCGATGAGCGTCGCGCGCTTCGCCCGGCTGCTCGGGCCGCCCGGCCTGGACCTGCGCCTGACCGGGCTGTGCGACGAGGCGGAACGCGGCTTCTACGAGCGCGGTTTCGCCCGGGCCGGAGCCGAGCGGCAGCGCTTCTTCGTCTGTGCGGCGGACCTGGAGGACGAGCTGATCCGCGCGCTGGGTGTGCCGAGGGTGGCCGAACTGGTGCGCGCGGAAGGCGACCTGCGCGCCCTGACGACCTTCCTCCGGCAGCCCGCCCAGCGCGACCGGACCGACCCGCAGCGGTACCGGCGGTTCTTCGGCACGAAGAAGGGCCGGAAGATCCGCTACGGCCGCGTCCTCGTCGAGGCGCTGCCCCCGGACCACGCCCCCGCGCCCCTCGATGACCTGCTCGCCGACATCTGACCGTCGGCGCGGCGCCCTCGGGGGAGGCGGCCGGGGTCGAGCGCACCCCGGCGCGGCGCCCGACCGACGGCCGCCGCCGGCCACCGGCCACCGGCCACCGGCCACCGGCCACCGGCCACCGGCCGACCTGACGACGGCGCCCGACTACCGGCCGCGGCCGACCCGGCGACGGCACGTGCCCACTCGGTGGTCCCCACCCCGCGGAGCGCCCCTCACCCGATCGTGACGACCCGCGCCCACGCGGGCGGCGCGGGCACGTGGAAGGGGTCCTCCTCGTCGTCGGCGGGGGCGGGTCGGCGGAAGAGGCCGACCACGGTGCGGCAGGGCGGGGGCGCGGACGGCCACGGGGTCTGCCCGTCGGTGAACGCGACGATCACGTCCGGACGGTGGTGGGACCGCAGCGCCCGGGCGAAGCCGGAGCGCAGGTCGGTCCCGCCGCCGCCGACCAGTTCGATGCCCTCGGCGCGGCAGACGGGGACCGCGATCCCCGCGGCGGCGTCGCAGGAGATCACCGAGACCAGGTCGCGCCGCCCGCCGACCGCCCGCGAGATCGCCGCCACCTCCAGCAGCGCGCTGCCCAGTTCGGCGTCGCTCACCGAGCCCGAGGTGTCGATCACGACGTGGACCCGGGGCGGCGTACGGCGCAGGCTCGGCAGCACCACCCCGGGCACCCCCGCCGAACGCCGGGACGGGCGGCGGTAGGTGTGGTCGCCGCCGGTCCCCGGGGTGCTCACCGCCGAGCGGACCGCCGCTCCCAGCAACTGCCGCCAGGGTTGGGGCGGGTGGAACGCCTGCTCCGCCCACCGCCGCCACCCCTGCGGGGCGGTGCCCGGCCGGCCCCTGATCGCCTCGGCGACCCGGAAGCGGACCGCGTCCCGCTGCTGCCGGCTCAGCCCGTGGGCACCGTCGGGCCCCCTCTCCCAGGGCCGCGCGTGCCCGTCGGCCCCGCCGCCGCAGTCGAGCCAGGCCAGGTCGGCGGCTCCCGACAGCGACGAGGTCCGCAGGTACTCCTCCATCAGCAGGCCGCCGCTCAGCCCCAGCATGCCGGGCATCGCCGCGCCGGCGGGCCGGGGCAGACCGTCGCCGTAGATGTCGTCGTTGATCTCGAAGTCGGCGGCGATGTTCTGCCGCAGCCGCTCCCCCGGGCCGTACGCCTCGTGCTCCCGCGCGTGGCGCTCGCCCCTCCCGTGGTGGTCGCGCAGCAGGTGGGAGACCTCGTGGACCCACACGCCCGCCAGTTCCTCCACCGGCAGCAGCGCCACGAAGGCGGGCGAGACGTAGACGCGCCAGTACGCGTCCACCGCCATCGTGGGCACCGACCGGTCCTCGACGACGTGCAGCGCGAAGAGCGCGTCGGCCAGGTACGGGCGCACCCGCACCGCGTGCAGCCGCGCCGCCAGCAGTTTCTCCCGATCCAGCGGAAGCGCGGGGCCGGACGCCGCCCGCGGGGACGGGGCCGGGGCGGGGACCGAGGCGGGGGAAGGGTGCGGACCCGGTGCCGGCTTCGGCCCGGATACCGGCTTCGGCCCGGGTCCCGGCTTCGGGCCAGGACCCGGCTTCGGGTACGGCTGCGGGTACGGGACCGGGCGTGGCCCCGGGCGCTTCGCGGGGTCCGTCATCGCCGCACCCCCGCGGACCCGTGGCCGCCCTGCGCCGACTCCGCCCGCCGCACCGAGCGGTCCGCCCGGCGGGCGAGGCCGATCACCCCGGCCAGCCGCTCCACCCCCTCCGGAACCTCCCAGTCGTCGCGGCGCAGCGCCGCCAGCGCCGTGGCCGGGGCGACCAGCAGGTCCGGGGCGCCGGTCTCCAGGGCCCTGGCCAGCACCGCCCAGGCCGCCTCCCACCGCTCCCGCCGCGGGCGGGCGCCGACGGCGGCGACCACCGACTCCAGGGCGGCCTGGCGCAGGTCGCCCCGCTCCGGAAGTCCGGCGGCCACCGGGTCTGCCAGGAGCTCCTCGGGGTCGGGCAGTTCCATCCGGTCCAGGTGGGCGAGGAGTTCGAGGCCGGGCCCGTCGCCGACCGCCCCGCGCACCAGCAGGGCGAGCACGTCGCGGGAGACCCCGGCCGCGGTGCCGAAGGCCAGCAGCGTGAGGGCCGCCTCCCAACTGCGCGGCGAGGGCCAGGCACCGCCGCGCCGCGTCTCGGTGCTCGGCAGGCGGTGGATCAGCGTCGGCCGGGCCAGCAGGAAACCGCAGACCGCGCGCCGGGCGAACTCCGCCGCCTCCGGCAGCCGTTCGGGCGCGAGCCGGGGCAGCTCGGCCCGGGGCCAGACACCGCCGAGCCCGCGCACCACCACGTCGGGGTCGTGCACCCAGTACAGGTGCACGAAGCGGTTGGCCAGCGGCGGGCTCAGCTCCCACCCGTCGGCCGCGGACGCGCGGGGGTTGGCGGCGGCCACGATCCGCACGGCCGGGGGCAGTCGGAGTGCGCCGACCCGCCGTTCCAGCACGACCCGGAGCAGCGCCGCCTGGACGGCGGGAGTGGCGGTGGACAACTCGTCGAGGAAGAGCAGGCCCCGGCCGGCCCGCACCAGTTCGACGGCCCAGCGCGGCGGCGCCATCGGCACCCCGCGCGCCTCGGGGTCCTCCCCGACGATGGGCAGACCGGAGAAGTCGGACGGTTCGTGGACGCTCGCGATCACCGTGGTCAGCGGCAGGTCGAGGCACGCCGCGAGCTGCGTCAGAGCGGCGGTCTTGCCGATGCCGGGCTCGCCCCACAGCAGCACCGGCAGGTCGGCGGCGACGGCCAGCATGAGCGCTTCGAGCTGCTCGTCGGGACGCGGTTCCGTGGAGGTCGTCCGCAGGATGTCCAACATCCGGTCGGCCAGGGCGAGTCGGGCATCCGTCGCGCGGCTCCCCGCGGCCCCCGTGCGCGCGGCGGCCCCGGCGGCCCCGGGTACGGGGTCGGGGTCGGCCACGGGTACGGGGTCGGCGACGGGTACGGGGTCGGGTGTGGGCGCCGGCACGGGTACGGCGGAAGGCACGAGGGTACTGGAGGTCATGGGCATCACCTGGGGTGTGCGGGGACGGGTCGACCCGTCCTGGCGGTCATGGACGTGGGGTGCCGAACACGCGGTGTGCGCGGCGGAGTTCGGCACGGCGTGGTGCCGCCGTGTCCGGGACACGGCGGACGGCGCGCCGGGGGTACAGCCGTGCGGCAGGGCAGGTCGACCGTGCGGCCGTCCGGCGGCCGTCACGACGGCTGTGCGGCGGAGCTTTGGACCGAAGGGGACCGGCGGGGGCGGCAGCCCGTCAGCGGAACTGGCCGGTACGGGGCCGGCCCCGCGAGCCCTGCTTGCGGGTCATGTCCCGGGGGATGCCGCGGCCCGGCCGCGGCCTGTACGCGGGTGTCGCCCGCGCCGTCCCCGGCGCCTCCCGACCGGCGGCGGCCGGATGCCGGTCGACCAGGCCCGAGCGGAAGAGCCCCTGGCCGATCCGGCCGACCGCGGCTTCTTCCCACTCCTCGCGGAGCGGCCCGTCCCGCAGCACCGCGCGCGGACCGAGCAGCCCCTCGACCACCGCCAGCGCTGCGGCCACGTCGCCGTGGCGGAGCCGTTCGCGGACCGCGGGCAGCGCCTCCGGGGTGCGGTGCGCCCGGTCGATCGCGCGCAGGCACGGCAGGGCCGGGCCGCCGAGCGCCACCAGCAGCTCCTCCCTGCGCAGTTCGGCCGGGTCGTGGTCCACCGCCGTCAACACCCCGTCGCGCAGCGCGATCCGGTGCACCTCGCCACGGCACTCCACCCGGTGCGGGTCGCCCGGCGAGGATGCCGCACCGGCCACCGGTACCGGGCCGCCGCGGCCGCCGGCATACGAGCCCGGGTCGGCCGCGTACGGCGCCAGCCTCCCGGCCACGAGCGGGTGCAGCTCGCCGGGAACCGCCAACCCCGCCCGCAGCAGCTCCAGATCGGGCAGCACCCGGGCCGCCGCCTCCGGCAGCACCGGCAGCGCCGCGACGTCCCGCGGTGACGGTTCCCCCGCCACCGGCCGGAACGCCGGTGCGTGGGAGTCGTCGGGCGCGAAGAGTTCGAGCACGGCCGCGCGGCCGCCGCCGAGCCGTACCGTGAACGCCCCGCGCGGGCGGCCCTCGGCCTCGCACAGCAGCTCGGCCTCCTCGGCCCAACGCGACACCGCCCAAGTCGAGTCGGCCCAGGGCGAATCGGCGCCGGGTGGCACGGCCGCCGCGCCGCAGCGGAGCGCCAGTTCGGGGCTGCGCGCGGCGTCCCACAGGTGCCGGTGCAGGTCGAGCCGGAAGCGCCGGTCGGGATGCGGGTGCGGGTGAGGCCCCGGTCTCCGGTACGGATTCCGGTACGGGTTCCGGTACGGGTTCCGGTGCGGCGGCGGGCCCGGCGGGGTTCCGGCGCCGAAGCGCGCCGGCCCCTCCCGGACGGCCAGCGCCATCCGCTGGCCGGCGGACGCCCACACCGGCGGCGTCCGCACCACCAGCTCCAGCGGGAGGCCGGACGTCGCGTAGCGGGCCAGGAGGATCGTCAGTCCCGGCCGGAGCCGGCCGTCGGGGGCGGCCCGGGGCATGTGCCAGCGCAGCAGGTCCGGCGCCAGTCGGCGCAGGTCGGCCCGGAGCCGGGTGAGGACATCGGTGCCGTGGCGGTCGCGCACGGCGCGCAGGTCGAGATCGACGTCGACGCGGGCGGCGGCGCAGGCGCCGGCCCAGTCACCGACCGCACGGCGTGCGGTCGCGGTCCCGATCATGGACGGTGGCACGGCGTACGCGCGTACGCGCTGCCACATCAGCAGGCGGGGCGGAATCCCGGTCGTGAGGTGGGCTGCCATCAGCAGTCACCGTGCACGATCGAGTCCCCCAATCCGTACGAGGAGGAGTTCATCCCGCGCATCATAGGCACACGCCCGCCGGTCTGTCAGCGCCCCGCGGGCCTCACCCCCGGGACCGGAAGGGGCGGAAGAAGGTCCGCAACTCCTCGGCGTAGAGCTCGGGTTCCTCGAAGGCGGCGAAGTGGCCGCCGCGGGCGGGCTCGTTGACGTAGGCGACGTTCGCGGTGCGGTCGAGCCAGGCGCGCGGGGGACGGGCGATGTCGCCGGGGAAGAGCGAGAAGCCGGAGGGGACCTCGACCCGGCGGGTCAACTGGGCGCGCGGGAGCGCGCCGTTGGCGGCGTACATGCGCATCGAGGAGCCGATGGTGCCGGTGAGCCAGTAGAGCGTGACGTTGGTGAGGATCTCGTCCTTGGTGTACACGCGCTCGACGTCTCCGTCGCAGTCGCTCCAGGCGCGGAGCTTCTCGACGATCCACGCGGCCAGCCCCGCGGGGGAGTCGGTGAGGCCGAACGCCGCGGTCTGCGGCTTCGTCCGGTGCATGGCGGCGTAGGCCCCCTCGGCGGCGCCCCAGCCGGCGACGCCGTCGAACCACGCGCGCTCCTCGTCGGTGAGCTGCCCGGGGTCCTCGGGCAGCACCGGCACGCCCGCGTCGGTGCGGTGGACGGCGACGACCCGGTCGGGGTGGTCGAGCGCGAGGTAGCGGCTGACGTGGCTGCCGATGTCGCCGCCCGCGGCGCCGAACGCGCGGTAGCCGAGGACGTCCATCAGCTCGGCCCACAGGCCGGCGACGGCGACGGAGTCCAGCGGCGCCCCGGCGGGGTGGTCGGAGTAGCCGTACCCGGGCATGTCGGGCACCACCACGTCGAACGCGTCGGCCGGGTCGGCGCCGTGCGCGCCGGGGTCGGTGAGCAGCGGGAGGACCTTGGCGTAGCGCCAGAACGAGTCCGGCCAGCCGTGGCTGAGCACCAGCGGCAGGGCGGTGCCGGCCGGCGCGGCGGCCCGCGCGTGCACGAAGTGGATGCCGAGTCCGCCGAGGGTGGCGCGGAAGTGCGGGAAGCGCGCGAGCGCGGCCTCCTGCGCGGGCCAGTCGAAGCCGTCGGCCCAGTACGCGACGAGTTCGCGCAGGTAGTCCAGGTCGGTGCCGAGCGACCAGCCGGCGTCGGCCGGGGCGTCCGGCCAGCGGGTGGCGCGCAGCCGCGCGCGCAGGTCCTCCAGCGCCGCGGGGTCGGTCGACAGGGTGAACGGCTCGGGCTGGCGGGAGGCATCGGGCATGGCCGCACCCTACCGACCGGCCCTTCCCGATCCGCGGACCCGGCCGCACCCGCTCCCGTCCGGGTCCGGGTCCGGCTCCCGCCCCGCCCGTGTCCGGGTCCGGCCCCGTCCGCTCAAGTCCGTGTCCGGGCCCGGCCCCGCCCGCGTCCGGCCCCCGCCCCGCCCGTACGCGCCCGCCCGTACCCGCTCCGGCTCCTCCCTCCCGGGTCGCGGGCGGGGGCGCCCTTGACAGGTCCGCCCACCTGCCGCGTACGTTCGTTCCGCACCGTCAGGCGGCCGGGCGCGAGCGCCCCGGGCCGCAGGGTCGAGAGTCCGCGGGGGCGAGTGCCCGCCGGACCGTTGGGAGTCAGCGTGAGGGCATCGCGCGTCGGACCGGCCGGGACCGCGGTCCCGCTGCCGGGCTGGACGAAGCGCCGTCACGTGGACCTGTGCCGTACGCACGCCGCGCTCTGTCGCTGACGACGGCCGCCGGCTCCCCCTCCCCCGCACCGCACCTCCCGCGGCTCCGCTCCGGCCCGCCCGCCTTCCGCTGAGCGGCCGGACGGCGCGCCCCCTTCCCCTCCCCGTTCCCCCGCGCGTCGCGTTGGCGCGCCGCGACCCACCCGCGGCGCGTCCGCGCCCCCAAAGCACCCGGTGTACCCGGTGCACCCGGCGCACCCTCGGCGTGTACGCGCCATGGTCCGCCCGCGGCGCGTACACGCCGCGATCCACCCGCCCCACGGCCGACCCCGGCCGCGCGGGCCCCCGTTGCCGTCCCCCGAGACATCACCGCCACCGGTGAGATTGGACGAACCGTGAGCGCGAAGCGACCCAGGACGCTGAAGACCGTGACCGGAGCCGGCGGCACGTCGGAGACCTACGAACTCGCGGTCGATCCGACCCGCTCCACCCTCGACACCGCGACGCGCGTGGCGTGGCTCGCCGAAGCCGCCCGGATCGACGCGCTGTTCACCGCCGACCTGCTCAGCTTCGGCGCACAGGGCGCGATCGGCTCGCAGGAGCCGCTGGTCTTCGTGTCGGCGCTCAGCCAGGTGACGTCGCGGATCGGCCTGATCGCGACCGTCTCGACCACCTTCCACCACCCGTACAACCTGGCCCGGCTCTTCGGCACCCTCGACCACGTCAGCAACGGGCGGGCCGCCTGGAACCTGGTCACCTCCTCGGTCGGCGAGGAGAACTTCGGGCCCGACGGCCTGCCCGGTCCCGAGGAGCGCTACGCGCGCGCCGCGGAGTCGCTGGAGGTGGTCAACGCGCTGTGGGACAGCTGGCGGCCGGGCGCGCTGACCGCGGGCGCGGACGGCGGGGCGGCGCTGCGGCCGGACCTGGTGCGCCCGATCGACCACGCGGGCCGGTACTTCACCGTGGCCGGCCCGCTGAACATCCCGCCGCTGCCGCAGCGCCGCCCGGTGCAGTTCCAGGCCGGGCAGTCCGAGGCGGGCCGGGCGCTCGGCGCGCGCTACGCGGAGGTCGTCTTCACCTCGCTGCCGACCCTCGACATCGCCCTGGACTTCACCCGGAAGATCCGCGGCGAGGCCGAGCGGTTCGGCAGGCCCGGCGGACTCCCGCTGATCTTCAGCTCGTTCCACGCCACGTACGGCGCCACGGAGGCGGAGGCGCGCCGGCTGGTGCGCGAGCGGCGCGAGTCGATCGACTTCGAGCGCGGCCGCGCCCAGGTGGCCGACATGCTCGGCGGCGGCGTGGACCTGTCGGACCTGCCGCTGGACGCGAAGCTCCCCGAGAGCCTGCTGCCCGACATCGGCACGGTGGGCCGCCGGCGCGGCCGGGTGGACATCTTCGCCGGCTACGTCCGGCAGGGGTACACGCTGCGCGAACTCGTCATCGCCGCGCAGGACACCGGGCACTGGGCCGCCGCCGGCACGCCGGAGCAACTGGCGGACGCGGTGGAGGAGCGCTTCCGCGCCGGGGTGCTCGACGTGATCTCGCTGGGCGGTCTGGCGGACCCGCGCCAGCACGACTTCGTCGTCAACGGCCTGCTGCACGAGCTGCGCCGGCGCGGAATCGTGGCCGACGACTACGCCGGGCCCACCCTGCGGGAGAACCTGGGACTCGAACTGCCGCCCCGGGACGGCGACTTCGACGCTCCGGCCGCCGGCCGGACACCGGCGCCGACCCGGTGAGCGGCGGACGCGTCCGGACGCGTCCGGGCCGGTGCGCCCGTGGGGCGGAAGGGGCAGGCGAGTTTCCCTCCGTGTGCGGTTGGTGGCACGCTGTCGTCATGACGGGCAACGTTCCTCAGGAGACATCGAGTTTCGTGGGCCGGGGGGAGGAACTCGGCCGGTTACGGGGGGCGTTGGCCCGCTGCCGGCTGGTGACGCTGACCGGCCCGGGCGGTATCGGGAAGACCCGGCTGGCGCAACGGGCGGCCGCCGACGTGCTCGCGGGGGGCACGGCGGACCGGCGGACGGCGGGCGGGCGGACGGGCAGCGGCCCCGGCGCCGGGCGGACCGGCGGTGGCTCGGGCGCGGGGCGAACGGGCGCCGGCCACGGCGCGGAGCAGACGGGCAGCGGCGCCGGCGCCGGGCGGACCGGCGGTGACCCGGGCACGGACGCGGCCGCCGTCGCCGAGCGCTTCCCGGACGGGGCGTGGTGGGCCGACCTCAGCACGCTGACCGGGCCCGAGCTGCTGCTGTCGACCGTCAGCGACGCGGTGGACCTCGCGGACCACTCGCTGCGGATGCCGCTGGACGCGCTGAGCGAGTGGCTGGCCGACCGGCGGATGCTGCTGGTGCTGGACTCCTGCGAGCACCTGGTGGACGCCTGCGCCTACCTCGTCGGGGAGTTGCTGACCGCCGCACCCGGACTGGTCGTGCTGGCGACCAGCCGCAGTCCGCTGGGCTCCACGGTGGAGGAACTCGTGGAGGTGCTGCCGCTGCCGGCCGACGGGCCCGACGCGCTCGCGCTGTTCACCGACCGGGTCGTGGACCGGGTGGGCCGCGCCCCGCTCGCCGAGGCGGGCGCGGCCGAGGCGGCGGCGGCGATATGCCGCCGCCTGGAGGGCATCCCGCTGGCGATAGAGCTGGCCGCCGCGCGGGTCGGCTCGGTCGGTCCCGGTGCCGTCGCCGAGGTGGCCGACCGGCTCGGCTCGCGCTTCGACACGCTCGCCGCCTCGGACTTCGTCTGGCCTCGGCGGCACCGGACGCTGCGCACCACGATCGGCTGGAGCCACGAGCTGTGCGCGCCGCTTGAGCGGCTGCTGTGGGCGCGGTTGAGCGTGTTCCGCGGCGCGTTCGACCTGGCCGCCGCCCAGGCCGTGGCCGCGGGGGGGCCGCTGGAGGCGGCGGCCGTGGCGCCGACCCTGGATCGGCTGGTGGCGCAGTCGGTGCTGCGCAGGATCGACGGCGGCGCCGGGTCCGGCGCCCCGCCCGCCCCCGTGCCGGTGCCGGTGCCCGAGGGCGCGGGCGCCCCCGTGCTCCGGCCCGGCCCGGGCGCCCTGCCGGCCCCCGCGGCCCGCAGCGGCGCCGGCGACCGCTACCGCATGCTCGACACCATCCGGGAGTACGGCCACACGTGGCTGGACGAGCTCGGCGAGGTCGCCGCGACCCAGCGACGGCACGCGGAGTACTTCACCGGGCTGGCCCGGTGGGCCGACGCCGCGTGGTCGGGGCGCGACCAACTGCTCGGCTACCGGCGGATCGAGGACGCCCACCCGGACCTGCGCGCCGCGCTCGACCACTGGCTCGACCACGACAGCGCGCAGGCGGCCGAACTCGCCGGCCTGCTGGTCTACTTCTGGAGCTGCTGCGGTCACCTGAAGGAGGCGAGGGCCTACCTGGAACGCGCCCTGGAGCAGCACACCGCGCCCGGCCCGGCCCGGACCCGCGCGCTGATCGGGCTCGGGGCGGCGCTCACCCTCCAGGGCGAGTACGACCGCGCCACCGCCGTCGACGCCCAGGTGCGGACTGCGGCCGCGGCGCGCGGCGACAGCGCGGAGCGGATGGCCGCCGCCTGCCTGACGGGCCTGCTGGGCATGCTCACCGGGCAGTCCCGCACGGCCCTGGACGCGGTGCGGGACGCGCTCGCGTCGGTGCCCGGCGCGGGCCGCCGCGGCGCCCCCGCGGCCGGCTCCGCGTTCGACACCCCGGACCGGCTGCGCTGCCACCTGGTGGAGGTGCTGTCGCTCACCGCGCTCGGCGACTTCGAGGAAGGCCGGTCGCGGGCCCTGGAGTTGCGCCGGTACTGCGTGGAGGTCGGCGAGGTGTGGACACGCTCCTACCTGGACTACCAGTTGTCCGTGGTGGCGCTGTTCTCCGCCGCGCCGCAGGACGCGGTCGCGTACGCGCGCACCATGCTGGAGAGCAAGCACCTGCTGGGCGACGCCTTCGGGATAGCGCTCGGCCTGGACCTGCTGGCCGCCGCGCTCGCCGCCGCCGGCCGCTTCGAGCAGGCCGCGTCGGTCTACGGCACCGGCGGGGCCTACTGGCGCAGTGTCGGCCACCCGCAGCGCGGGGCACCGGAGTTGCAGCCGGTGCGCGACCGCTGCGAGCGGTCCGCGCGCGCGGCGCTGGGCGACGAGGGGTACGCCGCCGCCTACGCGCGGGGCGCCGCCGCCCACGGCCCGACCGCGCTGGCCGCGGCCCTGGAACCCGACGGCGCCGGCCACGGATGACACCGGGCCGCGCCGGCGGTCGGCGCGGCCCGTTACCTTCGAACGCCCCGGCACGTCGTCGCGGTGACGGAACCGGCGCGAGGAAGGCGGCGAGATGACCGGGCCTGATGTGGACGAGGTGCTGGCGGACGCGTTCGAGGAGCAGCGGGGGCGCCTGGTGGCGGTGGCCCGGCGGATGCTGGGGTCGCGGGCGGACGCCGAGGACGCCGTCCAGGAGGCGTGGCTGCGGCTGGCCCGCCAGGACACGGCCGCGATCGGCAACCTCGCCGCCTGGCTGACCACCGTGGTCGGCCGGATCTGCCTGGACGAGCTGCGCTCGCGCCGGGCCCGGCCCGAGGACGGCTACGACGAACGGCTGCCCGAGGTGGTGGAGTTGGACGGTGCGGACGCGCCCGAGGACGCCGCCGTGCTCGCCGAGTCGGTCGGGGTGGCGCTGCTGGTGGTGCTCGACGCCCTGGGTCCCGCCGAGCGGCTGGCGTTCGTGCTGCACGACATGTTCGCGGTGCCGTTCGACGAGATCGGGGAGATCCTCGACCGGTCCGCGGACGCGGCCAAGATGCTGGCCAGCCGGGCCCGCCGGAAGGTGCGGGACACGCCGCGCCCGAGCGGCGAGCCGGGGCGGCGCGCGGTGGTCGAGGCGTTCCTCGCGGCGGCGCGGGGCGGCGACTTCGAGGGCCTGCTGCGCGTGCTCCACCCCGACGTGACGTGGCGGTCGTACACCTCGCGCGGCCTGGTGGTCAGGCACGGCGCCGGCGCGGTGGCGGACCGGGCCCGGCTCGGGGCGCACGCCGCGGTGGTCGCGCGCCCGGCGCGGGTGGACGGCGGGACCGGTGTGATGGCGTGGCGCAGGAACGGCAGGCCGCACAGCGTGATGGCGTGCACCGTGGTCGACGGCCGGATCGTCGAGATCCTGTCGGTGGGCGACCCGGCCCGCCTGGCCGTGATGGACCTGCCGCCCTGCCCGGAGCCGCGGGAGGAGCCCGGTCCGGCCGGGTCCTGACGGCGCCCCGGCCCCGCAGCCGCCGGGTGGGCGGCGGCGGACGCCGGGTGGGCGGCGGCGGACGCCGGGTGGGCCGGTGCGCGTGCGGCGGGACGACGGCGATCCTCCGGGGCACCGTACCCACGCAGGGATTGTTCGCGTACCGTCAGACGCGGCCGCTCCGTCCGTACCCGGTCCGCGCGGTCCGCGACGCACCCCCCACAGCACGTCTTGCTCGGAACGCTTGCTCAGTCCCCACAGCTGAACAGACGGACAGGAGAAGGACCTTGCGCATCGCGCGACGCATCGGCCGCTGGCTCGGCGGCCTCGCAGGCGCCTCGGCACTGGTACTGCTGGCCACCGGGCCGGCAGCGGCCGACGTACCGATCGGCCAGTCCATGACCGGTGAGATGACGTACTACAACGACGCCGGCTACGGCGCCTGCGGCACCCCCATCGACGCGTCCTCGCAGTACCTGGTCGCCGTGTCCTACCAGTGGTGGACCGCCGCCAACCCCAACGCCGACCCGCTGTGCGACGGGATATCGGTGCAGGTCAGCTACGGCGGCAAGACCATCACCGTCCCGGTGGCGGACAAGTGCCCGACCTGCGACGCCACCCACATCGACCTGAGCGAGCCGGCGTTCACCGAGTTCGCGCCGACCGGGACCGGCGTCGTCACCGGCATCACCTGGCAGTTCGTCTCCTCCGGCGGCACCACCACCCCGCCGCCGCCGGCCGCGCCCACCGGCCTGCGGGTCACCGGCACCACCGGCAGCTCGGTCTCGCTGTCCTGGACCGGCGTCACCGGCGCGACGTCCTACACCGTCCGCCGCGACGGCGCAGCGGCCGGCACCGCCACCGGCACCACCTTCACCGACACCGGGCTCGCCTCGGGCAGCACCCACAGCTACACCGTGACCGCCACCGGCTCCTCCGGGGCCGTCTCCGCGTCCTCCGCGGCCGTGACCGCGACCACCACCGGCACCAGCGGGGGCGGGGGCGGGGGCACCGGATGCCCGGCCGCCTGGAGCTCCGGCACCTCCTACGCGCCCGGCGCCACCGTCTCCTACGCCGGCCACGCCTACACCGCCACCGCCTACTCCACCGGCGCCGCCCCGAACGACCCCGCCTCCTGGGCCGCCTGGACCGACAACGGCCCCTGCTGACGGTCCCGTTCGGCCGGCCCTCCCCGGTCCGCGCCCCGCCCCGCCCGGCACGGGCGCGGGCGCGGGCGCGGACCGGGGAGCGCGGTGCGTCGGGGCGTTCGGCGGACCGGGGGAGCGGCGGACCGGGGATCGTTGCGAATCGGGGGATCGGCGGGCGGCGCGGCGGCCGGGCGGGGACAATGGCGCCATGTCCTCACGCTGGTCGATCGGGTCGGAGAACTCGCTGCTGTCCATCGCCTCCACCGAGTCGGTGCTGTCCGTCGGCTCGGCCGGGTCGGCGCTGTCCGTCGGGTCGGTCGCGTCCTTCGCGTCGTTCGGCTCCTTCGGGTCGGCGATGTCCGCGCTGTCGCTCGGGTCGTTCCAGTCGTTCGGGTCCTGGCTGTCGGGACAGTCGAACGGCTCGGCACTGAGCTGGCAGTCGAGCGGCGCGGTGCTGTCGCGGCGCACGGACGGGCCGGCCGGGCGGATCAGGCCGCGGGCCGCGGTCGCCGTCGCGGCCACCGCGGTGGCGGGCCTCGCGTGGTGGCAGATCCGCCGCGCGGCGCGCGCCTAGGACCTGCGCGCGCGGACCGGCGCGCACCCGGCCCGGCGCGCCCCCGGCCCCGCGCCGCGCGGCCCGGCGCCGCGGCATGCGCGGCGAACGTTCATAAGTGTCGCTTTGTGATCACCATGGTCCGACTTTGACAATTCGTGGTGGGTCGGCGCACCCTTCTGTCATGCGCCTGTGCCCCATCCGCCCCGTGGTCCGCGCCAGCATCGAGCTGGCGCTGATCGGCGTGACCGGGCACTGCGTCGCCGACGTGCACTGTCGCTGACACCGGAACGGCCCCCGCACCGAGCCGCCCCCGACCCCGGTCGGGGGTGCCGCCGCGCCCGGGGCCGCACGGCGGGCCCCGCACGCTCCACGGACCGTCCCGGCCGCCCGCCCCGCACGTCCCGCACGTCCCCCGCACCCCCGTTTGTCCGCGCGTCCCCTTCTCGCGCGCCTCCCTCCGCCCGGGCACGCACGCCCCGGGGAAAGGCCCTGCCATGTCTCGCTTGTCCCTGTCGCCAAGGCAGTTGGGCGCCATAGCCGTCGGTCTCGCCCTCGCCGCGGGGGCCGTCGCCTGCGGCCCCAAGAGCGGCGACTCGGCCGCGAAGGGCTCCGACTCGACCCCGCACCGGGGCGGCACCCTCTACGTGCTGAACAACCAGCCGCAGAACAACTTCGACCCCGCCCGCCTGTACACCTCCGGCGGCGGCAACGTCCCCTCCCTGGTCTACCGCACCCTGACCACCCGCGCCCGGGCGGACGGCGCGGCCGGCAACAAGGTCGTGCCCGACCTCGCCACGGACACCGGCGAGCCGAGCAAGGACGCCACCGTGTGGACGTACCACCTCAAGGACGGCCTGAAGTACCAGGACGGCACGGCCATCACCACCGCCGACATCAAGTACGACATCGAGCGCTCCTTCGCGGCGGAGCTGTCCGGCGGCGCCCCCTACCTGCGGGACTGGCTGGTCGGCGCGCAGGACTACCAGGGCCCGTACAAGGACCCGAAGGGCCTGTCGTCGATCGAGACGCCCGACGCGAAGACGATCGTCTTCCACCTGCGCAAGTCCGAGGGCGACTTCCCGCTGCTCGCCACGCAGACCTCCTTCGCACCGGTGCCCAAGGCCAAGGACACCGGCACCAAGTACGCCGAGCACCCGGTCTCCTCCGGCCCGTACGAGGTGGTCAGCAACCAGAACAACGGCGAGCACATCGTGCTGCGGCGCAACCCGAACTGGTCGCAGGCCACCGACGACCAGCGGCGCGCCTACCCCGACACCATCGACGTGCAGTCCGGGCTCGACCAGGCCGTGATCAACCAGCGGCTGTCCGCGGGCGTCGGGAAGGACGCCGACGCGGTGACCACCGACACCAACCTCGGCCCGGCCGAACTCGCCAAGATCACCGGCGACAAGGCGCTGTCCTCCCGGGTCGGCACCGGCCACTTCGGCTACACCGACTACATCGCCTTCAACCCGAAGGTGAAGCCGTTCGACAACATCAAGGTGCGCGAGGCCGTCGCGTACGCCGTCGACCGGACCACCGTCATCGACGCCGACGGCGGCTCCTCGCTCGCCGAGCCCGCCACCAGCTTCCTGCCGGACCAGGCCGCCTTCAACGGCGGCACGTCGTCCGACCCGTTCCCGGCGGGCGCCGGCGGCGACCCGGCCAAGGCGCGCGAGCTGCTGAAGGAGGCCGGCTACCCGAACGGGCTGACGGTCACCCTCACCCACGACACCAACAAGGGCGGCGAGGAGGGCCCCGAGGTCGCCACCGCGGTCCAGGAGGCACTGAAGAAGGCCGGCATCACCGTCAAGCTCGACGGCCTGGAGCACAACGCCTTCGACGACAAGGTCTACAGCGTGAAGACCGAGCCGGGCATGTTCCTGGCCGGCTGGGGTGCCGACTGGCCGTCCGGCGGTCCGTTCCTCGGCCCGATCTTCGACGGCCGGCAGATCGTCGAGGACGGCTACAACTTCAACAGCTCCCAGCTCAACGACCCCGCGGTCAACAGCGAGATCGACTCCATCGACAAGATCACCGACCTGGCCGCCGCCGCGAAGCGCTGGGGCGCCCTCGACCAGAAGATCGGCGAGCAGGCGCTGACCGTGCCGCTGGTGCACCCCGTCTACAAGCGGCTGTACGGCAAGGACATCCGCAACGTGGTGATCAGCGACTGGACCGGCGTGCTGGACATCTCCCAGGTCGCGGTGAAGTGACCGGAGTGAGCAGCGAACACCCGCTCGCCGGGGGCGGTGCGGCCGCGGCCGCGCCGCCCGCCGGCGACCCGTCCCTCGACCTGGCCCCCGCCGACGGGCCGGCCCCCGGCGGGCGGCAGTTCTGGCACCGGCTGCGCGCCGAGCGCGCCGCGCTGGCCGGCGGCGCCGTGGTGGTGCTGCTGGTGCTGGTGGCCGTGGCCGCCCCGCTGCTGGCCGCCGTCGAGGGCCAGGACACCACCACCTACCACGCCGCGCTGCTGGACTCGAAGGCCGGCGCGGTGCCGCTCGGCCACTTCGGCGGCGTCAGCGGCACCCACTGGCTGGGCGTCGAGCCCGGCACCGGCCGCGACCTGTTCGCCCGGCTCGCCTACGGCGCGCGCACCTCCCTGGCCGTGGCGTTCGGCGCCACGATCCTCCAGGTGGTCGTCGGCACCGCCTTCGGGCTGGCCGCCGGACTCGGCAACCGCGCCGTCGACGGGCTGCTCAGCCGGGTCGCCGACATCTTCGTCACGCTGCCCGCGCTGGTCTTCGCCATCGCGCTGCTCGCGGTGGTGCCCGGCGGCTTCCCGCGCCCGCTGCTGCTCGCGCTGGTGCTCGGGCTGCTCGCCTGGGGCGGCACCGCCAAGATCGTCCGCGTCCAGGTGCTCACCCAGAAGTCCCTGGACCATGTCGCCGCCTCCCGGCTGGCCGGCTCCAGCGCCTGGCGCACCGCCCGCCGCGAGCTGCTGCCGGCGCTGGTCGCCCCGGTGCTCGCCTACGCGGCGATCCTGTTGCCGAGCAACATCGTCTCCGAGGCGGGCCTGTCCTTCCTCGGCATCGGGGTCAACCCGCCCACCGCGTCGTGGGGCCAGATGCTCTCCACCGCCTCCACCTGGTACCAGGCCGACTCCGCGTACGTCCTGCTGCCCGCGCTGCTGCTGCTCGTCACGGTGCTCGCCTTCACGGTGCTCGCCGAAGGCGTCCGGGTCGCGCTCGACCCGCGCTCGCGCAGCCGGCTGCGGATCGGCACCCGCAAGGGGGCCGCGTCGTGATCCGCTTCGCCGGGCGGCGCCTGCTCCAGGCCGCCGCCGTGCTGCTGGTGCTCGCCGCCGTGCTCTACGCCGTCTTCTACCTCGCGCCGGGCGACGCCGCCCAGCTCGCCTGCGGGCCGCGCTGCTCCACCGCGCAGGTCGCCCAGGTCCGCGCCCAGATGGGCCTCGACGACGCGGTGTACGTCCAGTTCTGGCACTTCCTCCAGGGGGTGTTCGCCGGCCACGACTACAGCACCGGAACCGGCACCCTGCACTGCCCGGCGCCCTGCCTGGGACAGTCGTACCGCACCGGGGACCTGGTCACCCACGTCGTCGCCGAGAAGCTGCCGGCGACCGCGTCGCTCGCGCTGGGCGCCATGGTGCTGTGGCTGGTGATCGGGGTGGGCACCGGCCTGGTCTCCGCGCTGCGCCGCGGCACCCTGGTCGAGCGGCTGCTGACCGGCTTCACCCTGATCGGCACGGCCACCCCGGTGTTCATCACCGGCATCCTGCTGCTCCTGGTCTGCTGCTCGTGGCTGCGCTGGCTGCCGTACCCGACCTACGTGCCGTTCACCTCCGACCCCGAGCAGTGGGCGTGGAACCTGCTGCTGCCGTGGCTGGCGCTCGCGCTGGTGGAGGCGGCCAAGTACGCCCGGCTGACCCGCAGTTCGCTGCTGGAGACGCTGGCGGAGGACCACATCAGGACCTTCCGCGCCTACGGCGTGCCCGAGGGCGCGATCGTCCGCCGGCACGCGCTGCGCGGGGCGCTGGCCTCGGTGATCGCACTGTCCGCGCTGGACCTCGGCACCATGTTCGGCGGCGCGCTGCTCACCGAGACGCTCTTCGGCGTCCCCGGGCTCGGCCAGCAACTGGTGCAGTCCGTGCAACTGAAGGACCTGCCCGTGGTGGTGGGGATCGTCCTGGTGATGGGCCTGGCGGTGGTGGTCGCGAACGCGCTCGCCGACGTGCTGTACGCCCTCACCGACCGAAGGGTGGTGCTGGCGTGACCGCCGACACTCCGCTGTCCGCGTCCGGCTCCGCTTCCGCGCCGGGCTCCACGTCGGACTCCGCGTCCGCGTCCGGCTCCTCGTCCGGTTCCGCGTCCATGTCGGGTCCCGCGTCCGGTTCCCCGTCCGCCTCCGGTTCGGCGTCGGGGTCGGCGTCGGGGTCGGCGGACCCGCCCCTGGTCGAGGTCGCCGACCTGCGCATCGACTTCCCGACCGAGTCCGGGACGGTGCGTGCCGTCGACGGGATCGGGTTCACGCTGCGGCCCGGCGAGGCGCTCGGCCTGGTCGGTGAGTCCGGCTCGGGCAAGTCCGCCACCGCGTACGCCCTGCTGGGGCTGCACCGCGGCACCGGTGCGGAGGTCGGCGGGACGGTCCGGGTGGCGGGCACCGACGTGCTCACCGCGCCCGACGAGGAACTGCGGCGGCTGCGCGGCGGCGTCGCGGCGGTCGTCTTCCAGGACCCGCTCAGCGCCCTGGACCCCTACCTCGCGGTCGGCGACCAGATCGCCGAGGTCTACCGGGTGCACCGCCGGGTCTCCCGCGCCGCCGCCCGGGCCCGCGCCGTCGAGGTGCTCGACCGCGTCGGCATCCCCACCGCGGCCCGCCGGGCCCGGTCCCGGCCGCACGAGTTCAGCGGCGGGATGCGGCAACGCGCGCTGATCGCGATGGCGCTGGCCTGCGAGCCGCGGCTGATCGTGGCCGACGAGCCGACCACCGCGCTCGACGTCACCGTGCAGGCGCAGGTGCTCGACCTGCTCCACGAGCTGCGCACCGGCTCCGACCTGGCGCTGCTGCTGGTCACCCACGACCTCGGAGTCGCCGCCGGCACGGTGGACCGGCTGCTGGTCCTCCAGCACGGTGCCGCCGTGGAGTCCGGCGACACCGCGACGGTGCTCGCGCACCCGGAACACGCCTACACGCGGGCGCTGCTGTCCGCGGTGCCCCGGATCACCCCGTCCGCCGCCGCGCCGGAACCGGCGCAGGAGGTGGCGGCGGACGAGGGGACGGCGCCGGAGGTGCTGCCCGAGGACGGGGCCGCCGAGGACGGGGCGGAGCCGCGGGCCGGGACGCGGGACGAGGCGGAGGCGGTGGACCGGACGAAGCCGGCCGGCGGGAGGAAGGCCGAGGCGGAGCCCGAGCCGGACCGCGCGCCCGCGAGCGCGACCGCGGCCGTCGCCGGGAGCCGGGGCGGGGGCGGGGCGTCCGGGGAGCCGCTGCTCGAAGCGGTCGGGCTGCGCAGGGAGTTCGGGCGCGGCCGGGCCCGCTTCGCCGCGGTGGACGGCGTGAACCTGGTGGTCCACGCGGGCGAGACACTCGGCGTCGTCGGGGAGAGCGGCAGCGGCAAGACCACGCTCGGCCGGATGCTGGTCCGGCTGCTCGACCCCACCCAGGGCGAGGTCCGCTACCGCGGCGAGGACATCGCACGGCTCGGCGACCGCCGGCTGCGCCCTTTGCGGCGGGAGTTGCAGATGGTCTTCCAGGACCCGGTCTCCTCGCTGAACCCGCGCCGCAGCATCGGCGAGTCGATCGCCGACCCGCTGCGGGCGGCCGGCGCGCTGACCGACCGGCAGATCACCTCGCGGGTGCGCGAGTTGCTGGAGCGGGTCGGACTCGAACCGTCCTGGTACCACCGCTACCCGCACGAGTTCAGCGGCGGGCAGCGGCAACGCGTGGGCATCGCACGGGCGTTGGCCCCCGAGCCGCGGCTGGTGGTCTGCGACGAGCCGGTCTCCGCGCTGGACGTCAGCACGCAGGCGCAGGTGGTCGCGCTGCTCGGCGAACTCCAGCGCGACCTGGGGCTGTCGCTGGTCTTCGTCGCCCACGACCTCGCGGTGGTCCGCCAGGTCAGCGACCGGGTCGCGGTGATGCAGGCGGGCCGGGTGGTCGAGGAGGGCGCCGTCGAGGAGGTCTACGGCCGCCCGCGCGACCCGTACACGCGGCGGCTGCTCGCCGCGGTCCCGGTGCTCGACCCGGCGGAGGCCCGTGCCCGCCGCGACGCCCGCACCGCCACGGCCCGGACGGCGGACCCGGTACGGGAGCGGCCGGCGACCGCGGCGGCGGGACCGGCCGCGCCGTAAGACCGCCGGGAGCCGTCGGTCCGGACGGGCGGGCCGCCACGGCGACCCGCCCGTCCGGACCGCGGTGCCCCGCCCGACCTCGGGAGACCCAATCGCCCCTCCCTCACCAATTGGTCTGGACCTATTGAACGCGGCCGCGGAGGCCCGGCAGTCTTGATCCCGCGCGCGCCACTCCCTGCACCACACCCCTGGCCATTCGGCAGGCGGCTCCGCCTGCCCGGAGAGGAGTTGTGATCCCCATGCGCTCGAAGGTCCTGGCCCGTGCGGCCACCATCGCCGCCACCGCCGTCCTCGGTCTCGGCATCGCCACCACGGCGGCCCAGGCATCCCCGCCGCCCGGCAGCGGCTTCATGCTGCTGGGCTACTTCCCGACCTACGAAAGCTGCGTCGCCCAGGCACAGGCCGACGCCCCCGTGCACGGGCCCGTCTACATCTGCGAGTACGGCACGAACGGCCTCTACCTGCTGTGGATGCACTGATCCGGCGGTGATCCCGCGGTGAACGGGCGCCGGCCGCATCCGCCGGCCGGCGCCCCGCCCCGCCCGTCCCGCCCGTGCCGAGCCGAGTCGGGTCGGGTCGATGCCTCAGCCGTTCCGGGCGGCCTGCTCGCGCAGCCGGGCCGCCTCCTGCCGCACCCACGGCAGCGCGTCGTACAGCGCCTGGCCGGGGCAGTCGGTCTGGTAGACGTCGCGGTGCCCGGAGACCGTATTGACCTCCACCGCCGTGCCCTTCGGGAAGCGGCTCGCGTTGTTGCTGGACACCAGGCGGACCTTGCCCAGCGGGCTGATCCCCGGGTCGAGCTTCCAGGCCGCTATCTCCGCGATCGCCTCCAGCATGGCCCGCGGCACCTGCCGGCCCGCGCCGAAGTTGCCGAGGGCGGCTATCCCGACGGTGTCGTTGTTGAAGCCCTCGGTGTGCGAGCCGCGCACGTCGCGGTCCACGCTGCCGGTCCGCCCCTCGTAGATGCCGCCGCACCGGTCGACGACGAAGTTGTAGCCGAGGTCGTCCCAGCCGAGCTCGATGTGCCGCTGCTCCAGGGCCAGCAGCATCTTCGGCACGTCCTTCTTGCAGTCGTAGGTGTTGGGGTTGTCCGTGTGGTGCACGAACACCGCCTTGACCGAGCGGTCGTAGACCATGCCCGGCCGTACGTGCTTCTGGTCCGCGCCCCATGCCGCGCGCAGGACGACCGCCGGGCGCAGGGACGCCGGACGGACCGCGGCAGACGCCTGCCGCGGCGCGTTCGCCCGGTGCTGCGGCGCCGAGCAGGTCACGAGGAGGGCCAGGGCCGGCAGGTACCACGCCAGCTTGGGCCGGTGCAGCCGCATGGGGTCCAGCCTGGGACGATCCGGCCGTGCCGGACATCCGCGCAGGCCGTTCGGGTGAATTTCCGGGCCCCGGCGCCGCGCTTCCGGCGCGCCTGCCGACCGCCCCGGACCCGTACGGATAAAGGGCCGCGGGCTCGTCAGGCCCTACGGGCGGGGCGCGTCCCGGGAGGTCCCGGACGCCGCGTCGGGGGCACCGGCGGCCGGCGCGTCGCCCCGGGCCCCGGCCGGGGCGTCCCCGCGGGGTGCGGGCCGGATGTCCCCGGGCTCGGCCGGACGGGTCGGCGCGGGTCCCGCCCGGGCCCGGCCCGTCCCCACGCCACCCGCCACCGCCGTGCCCGCCCGCCGCGCCCCGGTCGTCGCGAAGGCCGAGTACCGCGGCACCCACCGCAGCAGGGCGCCCGCCGCCGCGACGCCCACCGCGCCCATGACCGAGATGCCGGCCGCCAGGCTGCCGAGCGAGGCGGCCGCCGACACCACCAGCGGCCCGCCCGCGCTGCCGGAGTCCGCGCACAGCCGCCACACGCCGAGGAACTGCGAGCGGGTGGCCGGGGGCGCCACGTCGGCGCCGAGGGTCATCAGGATGCCGCTGCCGATCCCGTTGCCGAAGCCGATGAGCATGGCCACCACGGTCAGTTCGGTGAGCGTGTGGGTGAGCGGCAGGGCGGCCTGGGCGCCGCCGAGCACCAGCATGGACGGCACCGCGATCCACAGCCGGCCGGCGCGGTCCATCACCTGGCCGGACGGGTAGAAGGTCAGCGTGTCGACCAGACCGGCGATGCCGAACACGAGGCTGGTGGACGACGCGCTCTGGCCGAGGTGCTCGGCCCACAGCGGCAGGACGGTCTGCCGGGTCGCCCGGACCGAGCCGACCAGCAGCACCGCCAGGCCGAGCGTGGCGAAGACCCCCCGGTGGTCGCGCAGCACCGCCCGCACCGGTACGGGCTTCGCGCCGCCGCGGACGACCGGCTCGGCGACGTCGGGCACGGTGACCAGGACCACGACGGTGACGGCCGTGCACACCAGCGCGAGCCAGTAGACGTCGTGCACCGGGCGGCCGCCGCTGAGCACGGCCGCGCCGAGGAACGGCCCCACGAACGCGCCCACCCGTGACATCCCGCCCAGCGTCGACAGCGCCCGGGCCCGCAGGTGCGGGGCCACCGCCTCGGTCAGGTAGGACTGCCGGGCCAGCATGACCACCGCGTTGGACGCCCCGGTGACGGTGACCGCGATCGCCAGCTCCCAGACGTGGCGGGCCAGCGCGCACCCGCTCAGGGTGACCGCGGTGACGGCGGAGGCGACCAGCATCGCCTTGCGGTCGCCCAGCCGCGCCGCCAGCGCGCCGGCCGGCACGTCGCCGAGGATCTGCCCGACGCCCAGCAGCGCCAGCACCAGCCCGGCGGCGCCGACACCGGCGCCGAGCGCACGGCCGCTGAGCGCGAGTACGGGGGCCAGCGCGCCCATCCCGGTCTCGAAGACCAGCACCGGCAGGAAGACCGCGGGGATCAGGCTCCTCAGCGACACCGGCTGCGCGCTCACCTGCTGATACCCACCCTCGTGCCGACGGCGTCCGGACCGGGGGCACCGCCGTGGCTGCGGGCGCGGCCCGTACCTCATTCAACAACAGCACCGCCCGGCCCGGGCAGGGGCCCCCGCCGCCGGCACGGGACGGAGGCCGGAGGACAGGCCCTGGCCGGTCCGCAGCCGGTCCTCAGCCGGTCCTCAGCCGGTCCTCAGCTAGTCCTCCTGCCAGGGGCCGAGCTTGTGGGGGTTGCGCACCGCCCACACGTTCACCACCCGGTCGTCCACGATGTCGAACGCCAACACCGCCGCGGTGGCGCCCTCGTGGCGCAGCAGCAGGCCGGGGCGGCCGTTGACCGTGCGCTCCAGGATCGAGACGCCCTCGGCCCTGCGGGCGAGGTCGACGAAGTACTCGGCGACCGGAACGCTGCCGTGCAGCGGGTGCAGCAGGGCCGCGACGACACCGCCGCCGTCGCCGACCGCGCTGGCGTCGGGGTCGAGCAGGCCGATCATCGCGTCGAGGTCCTGCGCCTCCCACGCCCGCTTGAAGTCCCGCACCACCCGCGCGTGCCGGGCGGTCGGGGGCTGGAGGCCCGGCAGCGAGCGGACCCGGCGCCGGGCCGACGTGGCGAGTTGGCGGCAGGCGGCCGGGGTGCGGCCGACGATCTCGGCGACCTCGGGGAAGGGGTAGCGGAAGACGTCGTGCAGGATGAACGCCACGCGCTCGGCCGGGGTCATCGACTCCAGCACCACCAGGAAGGCCATGGACAGCGACTCGTCGAGGGTGATCCGGTCGGCGGGATCGCCCTCGTCGCCGGACCACCCGCCGATCAGGTCCGCGCGGCCGGGCACCGGCTCCGGAATCCACTCGCCGACGTAGCGCTCCCGCCGGGTCCGGGCGGAACGGAGCAGGTCCAGGCAGATCCGGCCGGCGACCTTCGTGAGCCAGGCGCCGGGGGACGCGATCGCCTCCTGCCGGCGCGGCGACATGGCGTACCAGCGGGCGTACGTCTCCTGCACGACGTCCTCGGCGTCGGCGAGGGAGCCGAGCAACCGGTAGGCGACGTTGAGGAGTTGCCGCCGCTCGCTCATGACGGCGTCGAGGGTCGCGTCGGCCTCCCCCTCCGACCGGCCCGGACCGTCCGACCGCCCGGGACCCTCCGCTCGGCCCGAACCGTCCACTCGGCCCGAACCGTCCGATCCATCCGCTCCGTCCGAACCGTCCACTCGGCCCGATCCGTCCGATCCATCCGAACCGTCCACTCGCTCCGGACGATCCGCTCGGCCCGACCCCTCCGCCGAAGCCGGCTGATCCGCCGGGTCCGGGTGATCCGCCGGGTCCGGGTGATCCGCCGGGTCCGGACCCTCCGAGGGGTCCCCGCCCTGCTCGGATTCGGTGCTCATGTCCCGCCGCCCTCCTCGATCGTGCCTGCTCCCGCCCGCGCCACCGCGCTCATCGGTACGACGGAGCGGCGGCCCGAAGTGTGAGGTCCGCGCCGCACCTCACATTCGGCGACGCCGCGCCGTCGGAAGGGGCGGAAGCACACCGCGTCAGACGGGAGAAGGCCGATGAGCGTGTTCCTGTGGGTGGTGCAGACGGCGCTCGCCGCCGCGTTCGCCCTGTCCGGGCTGGTCAAGGCGACCGAGCCGAGGGAGCGGCTGGTCGGACGGTTCCCGTGGGCCGAGGACTTCTCGCTGCCGGCGCTGCGCTTCATCGGCGCGATGGGCCTGCTGGGCGCGGTCGGGCTGGTCGCCCCGGGCGCCAGCGGCGTCCTCCCGGTGCTGACCCCGGTCGCGGCGACCGGGCTGGCGGTGATGATGGCGCTCGCCGGCGCGACGCACGTGCGCCGCGGGGAGCCGTCCGGGGTGGTGGTGGCCGCCGTCCTCCTCCTGCTCGCCGCGCTCGTCGCCTGGGGGCGGTTCGGCCCCTACGGCTGGTGACCCGCCGACCGCCGCACCGCACCCGCGACCGCCCGCGCCCGTACCCGCACCCGCACCCGAGACCTGGCCGCACCGGCACCCCGGCACCCCGGCACCCGCGAACGACCTCCACCGGCAAGGGAGACCCCGATGACCGAGCTCCAGACCGTCGTCGACCGCTGCGCGATCGACGCGCTGCGCGGCGAGTTCGCCGACGCGGGCATGACCGGCGACTACGACCGGCTCACCGCCCTCTTCACCGACGACGGCGTGTGGCGCATCCCGGACGGCGGCATCGAGTTCACCGGCCGGGCCGCGATCCGCGCCGGCGTCGAACGGCTCCAGGCGAACTGGGAGTTCTTCGTCCAGAACGTCCACGCCGGCTCGATCCGGATCGACGGCGACACCGCGACGGGCCGCTCCTACGTCGCGGAGCTGGGGCGGACCCGGGGCGGCGCGTCCCACGTCAACCACGCGATCTACCACGACCGCTACCGGCGCACCGCGGACGGCTGGAGGTTCGCCGAGCGCAGCTACGAGATCCGGTACGTCGACTCGACCCCGCTGGCGGGCACCGTGCCCGGCCCGGCGGAAAGGGCGCCCCGGGGGTGAGCGAGGGGAGCCGCTCCGCCGTCCGCGCGCGGGGCGGCCACCCCCGGGGCCGGGGGCGCGGCCCGTCCGGCGGGTTACCCGTACCACCCCGCCGGACGCGCCGTCCGCACCTCCGCCGTGGGACCCGCGGGCAACGGGCCGCGGAACGACGGGCAACCGCCGGGTGAACGCCCGGACAACCCTCGTCCACCGCCCGCCCGCCACCCGCGCCCACCGGGCGGGTCGGTCACGTCCGGCGGATCGGTCACGTCCGGCACGTGCGCCGCGACAACCGCACCGGTCGCCCCACACCCGCCGAGCGCCCGTTCACGAGGCCAGCGCTTCGCCCTCCGCCGTGCTCCGCAACTGCTCGCGGTAGTCCCGCGCGGTCTCGATCAGGGTGTCCAGCGAGGCACGGGTCTGTTCGAGTTCGGCGATGTGGGCCGAGAGCCGGTCGCGCTCCTGCGCCATCCGCTCCAGCGCGGCCTCGGAGTTGGCCTCGCTGGGCGCGTCGACGCACGGCAGCAGTTCCAGGATGGTGCGGCTGGACAGGCCGCCGGCGTACAGGCGCTGGATGAAGGCGACCCGTTCGACATCGTGGCCGGTGTAGCGCCGCTGGCCGCCGGAGCTGCGGGTGCTCGCCAGCAGGCCCTGCTCCTCGTAGTAGCGCACGGACCGGACGCTGACTCCGGCCCTCGACGCGAGTTCCCCGATACGCACCTGTTCCGTCCTCCCGTCCGGGCCCCGCCCGTGTCCCGTGCCGCCCGCCGCGCGGCCCGCGAGCCGAGGCACGACCGCGTGTCCCTGTGGCGTGCGCGACACACCTTGCATCTGACGTCAATGTCAGGTTCTAGCGTAGTCGACGGGCCCGAGGCGCGGGCCCGCGGACCGAAGGAGTCCCGACGTGACGACCCTCTTCAGCAGCTACCGGCTCGGCGCGCTGACGCTGCCCAACCGCGTGGTCATGGCCCCGATGAGCAGGGTGCGGGCGGCCGCGGGCGGGTTGGCCACCCCGTCGATGGCGGCGTACTACGCCCAGCGGGCCACCGCCGGCCTGATCGTGTCGGAGGGGGTGCAGCCCAACGCGGTCGGGCAGTCCAACCCCGGCACGCCCGGCCTGCACACCGACGAGCAGACGGACTCCTGGCGGGAGGTGACCGGGGCGGTGCACGCCAGCGGTGGCCGGATCTTCGCGCAGCTCATGCACGGCGGCCGCGTCTCGCACCCCGACACCACCGGCCTCCGGCCGATCGGGCCGTCGGCCGTCGCCGCGGCCGGCGACGTGTTCACCCCGACCGGCCCGCAGCCCGCGCCGGTACCGCGCGCCCTGGAGACCGCCGAGGTGCCCGAACAGGCACGGTCCTACGCCGAAGCCGCCCGCCGCGCGGTCGAAGCGGGCTTCGACGGGGTCGAACTGCACGGCGCGAACGGCTACCTGATCTCCCAGTTCCTCTCCTCCAACGCCAACCTGCGCACCGACCGGTACGGCGGTCCGGTCACGCACCGCATCCGCTTCGCCGTCGAGGCGGCGGCCGCGACCGTCGAGGCGGTCGGCGGCGACCGGACCGGCATCCGGCTCTCGCCGGGCGCGGACTTCTGGGGCGTACGCGACACCGACGTCCCCGAGCTGTACACGCAGTTGCTCGCCGAGCTGGCCCGGGTCGGGGTGGGCTACGTGCACCTGGAGGCCACCGCCGACGAGGAGGTGCTGGTCGCGCTGCGCCGCGCCTGGCCCGGCCCGCTCATCATGAACCCGGTCCTCCCGATGGGCCCGAAGCAGACCGGCCGGGACGACGCCGACCGCTGGCTGGACCTGGGCGCGGACCTGATCAGCTTCGGCCGCGCCTTCCTCAGCAACCCCGACCTGGTCGAGCGCCTGCGGGCCCGCCTGCCGATCGCCCCAGCCGACGAGACCGCCTACTACCAGGGCGGCGACGCGGGCTACCTCACCTACACCTCGCACCAGTACACCGCCTGACCCGCCCACGCCTCCCACCGCGCGCCCCGACGTGCGGACCCCGCCGCCCCCTCGCACCACGGAGGGGGCGGCCCGACGCGTGCGGCGCACCACGACCGGGCCACCCACACGTCACGCCGCGGTGATCCTGATCTCACTTTCCCGCCGCGCCGAATGCGTACACTCACGATCCCAAACCTCCTCCGACCGATCGGATTCGGCCATTGTTGAACGGTCAAGCGGGCGCCGGGAGGGGTCGGTTCGGGCAGGGCCGCCCCTCGCGCCCCGCACGCCCCGAGCGTTCAACTGCGGGCCGGTACCGGCCAACCGCCGCGGACGGCAGGTCCGCAGGGGCAACGCCGCCCGGTCCGAACGGGCAACTCCGCGTTCCGGGCGGCGCGGAGCGGAACTGGCCGGATACGGCGTCGGCCCGGAACCGTGAAACGGTTCAACGCGCTCCTCCTCCGTAGCCTCCGCACACGACCGACGACGGGCAGGGGTTGGTAGGGGTTCACATGGCGGAGCATGATGGCGCAGGAAACACAGATCACAGGAGTGCGCAACTCCCCCCTCCGCGCGGGCGAAAGGACTGAGTTCGTGGTTCTCTCCACGCCCTCCGGGCCGACGGTGGCCACGGCCAGGATTCCCGTCACGGTCCACGCCCCCGACCCGATCTCGCTGGCGGGCGTCACCAGCCAGCTCAGCCAGCGGCCGGAGATCCGGCTGGTGGACGAGGAGAGCCGGCAGCCGGGCACCGTCGCTGTCCTGCTGGCGGTCGCGCTCGACGAGAGCACGCTGTCCCGGCTCCGCCAACTGGTGCGCACCGACGGGGTGCGCGCGGTGCTGGTGGCGAACCTGATCCGCGAGGCCGAGCTGCTCCAGGTGATCGACTGCGGGGTCGGCGCCATCGTCTGGCGCCACGAGGCGACCGGGCAGCGCATCCTCCAGGCGGTCCTCGCCGCCTCGCGCGGTGACGGCGACCTGCCCTCCGACCTGCTCGGCCGGCTCATGACGCAGGTCGGCATCATGCACCGCAACGCCAAGCACCTGCCCGGCGATCCGGCCTCCGGGCTGACCCCGCGTGAGGTCGACGTCCTGCGGCTGGTCGCCGAGGGCATGGAGACCGGCGAGATCGCGGGCAAGCTGTCGTACTCGGAACGGACCGTCAAGAACGTGATGCACAGCCTGACCACCCGGCTGCGGCTGCGCAACCGCGCGCACGCCGTGGCTTACGCGCTGCGCGAGGGCTACATCTGACGGCCGCGAGCGGCGAAGCACCCGGCGGCCGCCCCGGCCCCCGGGCCACCCGGCCGCCGGACGGCCGGACCGGGTCACCGGCGTCACCGGTGACCGACCCACCGGGCACAGCGAAGGGCGCGACCGTGATACACGAGGTGGACGAAGTCCTCAGGGGGCTGCTCTCCGGCGGCGCCCTGGCCGGCACCGGCGTGGACATCGCCTTCGAGGCGCCGACCCGGGACTGGGCCGCCCGGCGCAACGCGCCCACCATCGACGCCTACCTGTACGACATCCGCGAGGACGTCGCCCGGCGCGAGCGCGGCGCGATCTCGATCCGGGACGAGCAGGGCATCGTGGTGCGCAGGCGCCAACCGCCGCGCTGGTACCGGCTGTCGTACCTGGTCACGGCGTGGACGAAGCAGCCGCAGGACGAACACCGGCTGCTGTCCGCGGTGTTGGCCACCCTGCTGCCGCGCGAGGTGCTGCCCCCCGAGGAGCTGACCGGCGCGCTGGCCGCGCTCGGCCTGACCATCCCGCTCAGCGTCGCCGGCACGCAGACCGACTCCCGGTCGTTCGCCGAGATCTGGTCGGCCCTCGGCGGCGAGCTGAAGCCCTCCCTGGACGTCACCGTCACCGCGCCCTTCCCCGCCTACCCCGAGTACGACGCCGGGCCGCCGGTCACCGAGGGCGCGGGCGTGCGGGTGCGCGGCACCGACGGCTCCCTGGAGGGCTCGGCCGAGCGCCACCACCGGCCGCGCCACCTCGCCGAACGGAAGGAGGCGGCCCGCCAGGCCGCCCGCGGCACGCTCCGGGACACCTCCGAGTGACCGCCGCGACACCCGCCACCGCCGCGGAGCCGGACCTCGCCCCCGCACCCGGCACCGACCCCCTCGTCACCCGCCTCGGCCTGCTGCGCGACCGGGTCGCCCTGCTCGTCGAGCACCGCAGCGCCTCCGACCCGACCGCCGCCGATCCGCTGCGCGGCCTGTACCTGACCGACGAGGCGGTGCGGCACCTGCTGCGGCCGGCGGCCGAGGACGACGCCGACGGCGCGGGGCCCGGGTTCGGACCGGACGCCGGCGCGGGGTTCGGCACCGGCGCACCGGACGGCCTGCGCGGGGCGGCGCCCGCCGTCGACGGTTCCGCCGGTGACGGCGGTGACGGCGGTGACGGCGGTGACGGCGGTGACGGAGGTGACCGGCTGAGCCTGCTCGCCGCCCGGCTGGGCCTGTCCGCGCTGGACGCCCGCATCCTGCTCACCGCGCTCGCCCCCGACCTCGACCGGACCTTCGAGCCGCTCTACGGCTACCTCAACGACGACGTCAGCCGCCGCCGGGCGACCGTCGGCCTGGCGCTCGACCTGTGCGGGGTGCCCGCGCACCGCGCCGAGGGCCGCGCCCGCTTCCACCCGTCGGCGCCGCTGACCTCGCTGGGCCTGGTCGTGGTCGAGGAGGACGACCGCCCGTTCCTCAGCCGGTCCCTGCGGGTCCCGGACCGGGTCGCCGCGCACCTCGTCGGCGACGACACCCCGGACCCGGTGCTCGCCGGCCGGGTCAGCGTGCTCGCCCGCGCGGCCGTGCCGGACGACCCGCTGGTGCACCGCCTCGCCGGGCGCCTGGCGGGCGGCCCGGCGACGGTCTACCTGCGCGAGCACCGCGAGGGCGACGGCACCGCCTGCGCCGCGGCCGCCTTCGGCGCGGCCGGGGTACCGGCACTGCACTACGCCCCCGCGGGCCGAGCCCCCGGCGGCGACGGCCGCGGCGACGAACCCGGTGACCAGGGCGGCGGGCCCGCCGCGGGGCAGGACCCCGCCGGCGCGGCCACCGCCGCGCTCCCCCACCTGCTGCGCGAGGCACGGCTGCGCGGGCACGCGATCCTGGTGGCCCCCGTGCCCGACCAGCCCGCGGCCGCCGCCGCGCTCGTCCGCGCCCTCGCGGTCGACGACGTGACGGTGGTCATGGCCGGCACCCGGCCGTACGACCCGCAGTGGTCGGAGCGCGACCCGCTCGTGCTCGACGCGCCCAGGCAACGGGCCGGCGACCTCGACACCTGGTCCGCGGCCCTCGCGGGCACGGCTCCCGCGTCCACCGGCGCCGACCGGTGGGACGCGGCTGTCCCGGACGCGGGCGCCCCGGACTCGGGCGCCCCGGGGACGGACGGCGGTCCGACGACCTCCGGGGACGCCGGACCGGCCGTACCGGCCGCCGGCGCACCGGAGTTCGACCTCGCGCCGGTCGTCGCGCCCTACCGCCTCGGCGGCGACCGCATCCGCCGGGTCGCCCGGGTGGCCCGGGACCTGGCGGACTTCGACGGCACCCCGCTGACACCCGCGCACCTGCGGCTCGCCGCGCGGCAGCAGTCCGCGTCCGGGCTCGAACGCCACGCCCGCCGGATCAGGCCCGCCGTCGGCTGGGAGGACCTGGTGCTGCCGGACGGGCCGCTGGCGCAGTTGCGGGAGCTGGCCCTGCGCGCGCGCCACCGCGACCGGGTGCTCGGCGACTGGCGGTTGAGCGCCGGCGGCGGGCGGGGACGCGGTGTGCTGGCGCTGTTCGCCGGCGGCTCCGGCACCGGCAAGACCCTCTCCGCCGAGGTGGTCGCCGCCGAACTCGGCCTGGACCTCTACGTGGTGCAGCTCTCCTCGATCGTGGACAAGTACGTCGGCGAGACCGAGAAGAACCTGGAGCGCGTCTTCACCGAGGCCGACCGCACCGACGCGGTGCTCCTCTTCGACGAGGCCGACTCGGTGTTCGGCAAGCGGTCGGAGGTGAAGGACGCGCACGACCGCTACGCCAACATGGAGAGCGCCTACCTGCTCCAGCGGCTGGAGTCCTTCGACGGCATCGCGCTGCTGACCACCAACCTGCGGGCCAACGTGGACGACGCGTTCACCCGCCGGCTGGACATGGTGGTGGACTTCCCGTTCCCCGACGCCGCGCAGCGCCTGGCGCTGTGGCAGCACAGCCTGTCCCACGTGCCGTGTGCGGACGGCATCGAACCGGCTTCGGTGGCGCGGCAGTTCGAGCTGGCCGGCGGTTCGATCCGCAGCGCGGTGGTCACCGCGGCGTACGCCGCCGCCGGCCGCGGCGAGCCGGTCGGCACCGCGGACCTGCTGGCCGGCGCGCAGCGCGAGTACCGCAAGGCGGGGCGGCTGGTGCTGGACGACGCCAACGGCTGGTGACGGGCGGCCGGTTCACCGCCGGGCGGAGCGCCGTCCCTCCGCGCGGCGAACCGGCCCCGGTGCGTCCCGGACCGGACGGACCGGGGCCGGACGCCCCGGACGCCCCGGACCGGGGCCGGGATCAGACCGTGAGCCGGACGGCGGTCAGCGACTTCGTCTCGTCGGTGGTGCCGCCGAAGATCCAGTTCTGGTTGGACTGGGTCGGGTCGTTGCAGGACACGCCGCCCCAACCGCCGCCGCGCAGGTAGGCGTTGCGGCAGACGTCGCCCGTCTTGACGCCGACGGCGAAGCCGGACAGGCCCAGGCCCTTGCCGGTGGTCCCGACGTACATGTCCGCCTCGTCGTCCGCGCCCTTCCAGGGGACGTTGTTCCAGCCGCCGTCCTGGCGGTAGGCGTTGCCGGAGGTGCCGCCCACACCCGAGACCGCGACGTTGAGGGCCTCGATGGTGCCGCTGTCGTCGTCCGTCGAGCCCGCGGTGACGCCGTCGCAGGAGGGCTTGGTCCAGCCCTTGTCGGCGACGTAGACCCGGTAGCAGATGTGCCGGCCGGTCGGGTCGTTCGCGGCGAGCTTCTTCACGGCGGTGGCGGCGGTGGCCGGCGGCGCCTTCTTCTTCGGCGTGCTGGCCCCGCCGCCCGAGGTCCCGGAGGTCGTCGGGGGCGGCGGCGTGGTGGGCGCCTGGGTGGTGGGGGGCGGGGTCGTCAGCGACGGCGTCGGGGTGGGCAGCGTGGTGGCGACCGCCTGCTCCACCTTCGGCTGCGCGAGGCTGCCCACCTGCGGCTTGTAGGCGAACCACAGCGCGACGGCGGCGACGACCAGCCCGACCAGCAGGCCGAGGAAGGTGGCCAGGAACCGCGGCAGCACCCCGCGCTGGACCCAGGTGCCGTCGACGTCGAGCGGGGTGGCGCCCGAGCGCTGGACCGCCAGCCGGAAGGGGCGGTTCTCCTTGCGCCCGAACCAGGTGATCCGCTGCGGCCTGAGGGTGGCCTTCACGAAGGCGGCCCGGCCGGGCTCGATCTGGACGTTGGCCGGGTGGATCTCGTACGCGATCTGGTCGCCGTTGTCGGTGCCGACGATCGAGGCGGTCAGCTTGGTGTTGCCGAGGTTGTCCACCGCGAGCTTCGGCCGGCCCCGGAAGCGCCCCTTGACGGTGTGCGGCACCAGTTCGGCGCGCACCTCGGTGAAGGGCGTGATGGTGATGTTGCCCTCCGGGACCGTGGTGGCCTCGGGGTTCTCGGTGGGCACCACCTGGACGCCGTACGGGTTGGGCCCGGCGGTGGCGTCCGGGGTGCGCGGCGGGGCGACGGTGAGCTGGACCGTGTCGACGGTGCCGGGGTAGAGCCGCAGCGTCGGCGGCTCCACGGTGATGTAGGGCGCGAGGTCCCCGACCGGTGTGAAGCGGTACTCGTCCACGACGTCGCCCGTGTTGCGCAGCCGCAGCCGCACGATGGTCGAACTGCCGGCGTCGACCGTGGCGGACGGGGGTTCGAGGGAGGTCCAAAGGCTCACGCCCCGACGCTACGGGGTCGGCGGCGGGGCCGTCAGCGGACCGCGAGGCAGCACCGGTGTCCGCGCGGGCCGAGCCGTTGCCCGGACGGGCGGCCCGGCCCGCGGCCGGCGCACGGCTCAGCCGTAGGCGGCGGAGTCCCACTCCAGTCCCTGGTGCAGCCCGGCGAGGTCGGACGGCCGCGCGAAGCGGACGCGCAGCACGCCCGAGGGCACCCGCTGCGGGTCCTGCCACAGCGCGCCCCACTCCTGGCCGAACGCCGCAGCCCACTCGTCGGGGTCGCCCTCGGGCGCCAGCCCGCGCTGCCGCAACGTCTCCTCGACGGCCCGGTGCGCGGCCGGCTCGTCAAAGGGGATGTTGCGCTCGTCGCGCAACGCGACCTCCGCGAACACCTCGTCGGCGCGCCGGGCGGCCTCGCCGCCGCCGTGGAGGTCCCCGCCGAACAGGTCGGCGCCGCCGACCAGCGCGTCGGCGCCCGGCCACACCGGCGCCGCGTCGGCCAGCAGCCGCAGCACGAAGGGGCCGGCGGCGGACGGCGACCCGGCGTCGGGGTGGACCGCGGCGCACAGCAACTCCACCGAGGGCTCGGTGACGTCGCGCACGCTCACGTGCCAGAGGTCGGACATGCGGTGTTCCTCCTGCGTCGTCGGTGCCCGTCCGGCCCGGCCGCGGCGGAGCGCGGCCGGGCGGGCACCCTGGACCCTATGTGCGCGGTGCTCAGCGGATGGTGAGGGACCCGCCGGAGATCGCCAGCGCCAGGTACTGCAGCGCGCCGTCGGCTCCGGCGCCCATGCGGTCGGCGAAGGTCGTCGGCTGGGCGGTCGGCCTCCTGCTCCGCGAGCTCTGCCGCGGGAGGGAGAAGGGGATGTGGTGGAAGGCGTGCAGCACCGACTCGGCCGGGCCGGTGGCGCCGTAGTGGTCGATCAGCCCCTCGAACTCCGCCCGGCGGGTGGTGCCGAGGTCGTTGAGGAAGTACAGGTCGTCGTTGTTCCAGCCGCGGTAGTTGCCGGTGAGCTGCCGCAGGTCGGTCATGTCGAGCTGGGACAGCCGCACGTGCGTGCCGGGGTCGGTCGGCTGGCGGTCGTGGAACCCGAAGTACGTGCCGTCGTGGTGCACGGTCCAGGTCCGGGCCGCCCCGTCGTACACGCGGTGGTAGATCGTCAGTCCGTTCACGAAGTTCCCGGCGGCGTCGTACTGCCGCTGGGTCATGTTGTTCGGTCGCCGCGACGGCTGGTGCGCGTAGTGGACGTCGACGCCGAAGTAGACGTAGTCCTTCTGCTGCCCGGGCTGGAGCGTGCGGTTGGTCCGCCGCACCTGGGAGACCGTGGCCTTGAGCAGCGCCTCGATCGAGTGCTCGTAGTTGGCGTTGTCCCGCTTGGAGGCCGGCACGAGGTTCGCCGCGGTGCCGGGGCCGCCCGCGATGTTGTTGATCAGGTGGAAGCGGATCCAGAAGTTCGTCAGCCGCAGCGCGCGGATGTAGTCGAAGCCGGGCGGGTCCTGCGAGGGCGGGGAGCCGGCCAGGCTGCCGCTGTTCAGCATCTCGATCGACGTGGTGCGGCCGCCGCTCTGCGTCGCCGTGATCCCGCTGCCCGACGGCCTGCTGGACGGCACCGTGACCCGCTGGATGGCCGGGGTGCCGGCCAACTCCGGTGCGGGTGAAGCCTGCTGGCCCGCCTCCGGGCCGCCCCGTCCGGTCCCGTCGCGCTCCGGCGCGGTCTGCACCGGCACCGGGCCGGACATCGCCCGCTGGGCGTTGCTCTCCGCGGCCCGCTCGAAGGCGTCGCCCGGGTCGCTGACCCGCAGCCCGTCGGCGGTGGCCGTGCCGGCGACCGGGCCGGAGCGCTGCTGGATGACGTGGGTGAGCTCGTGGGCGAGCGTGTGCTTGTCGGCGCCGCCCTCGCCCACCACCACGTGGTTGCCCGAGGTGTAGGCGCGCGCTCCCAGCGACGCGGCCGAACGCCGGGCGGCGCTGTCGTCGTGGACGCGGACGTCGCCGAAGTCGGCGCCGAGCCGCGCCTCCATCTCCGCGCGCAGCGGGGCGGCGAGTGCCCGGCCGGAGCCGCTCAGCACGTCGTGCACCTGCGAGCGCTGGACGGACGGGCCGTGCCCGCAGCCGGCGCCGTGCGTGTGCCGCGCCTCCTCGTCGAGCGCGCGGGTCAGGGCGGAGTTGCCCGCGGTGCGCTGCAGGGCGAGGACGCCGGCGGCGGTCATCCCGCGGGCGGGCGGCGGTCCGGCGACCGCCGGGCGGGGCAGGGCGGACGACCGCGGACGCCTGGCGGCGGCGGCCTCGTTGACCTGTTCGTGCGCGTGCATGACCACCCTCTCCGTGGATGACCACCCCTGACTACGGCGGACATCCCGCGCGCGGCAAGGTCCTCGGGGGCAGACCCGGGGGCAGACCTCATGCGCACCACGCGCGCCGTGGGTCCCCGCGGCCGGGCCGACCGCCCGCGGGGGCGCTCCGGGTGCCGCCGGACGCCGGCACCGGTCCCCCCATCAGGGGACATAGCCCGACGAGTCGGGCGCAACACGCCGTGCCGGCATGGCGACACGGCGCCGTCGGCGCGGGCGCGCTGCCCTTCGGGGCAGCACAAGTGCCCCCGGAAAGGCACCGCAGGACGTTTCGATCGCCGCCCGGGCGCGCGAGGGTGAGAGTCGACCCCTTTTCTCGTACCCCCGAGGAGAACAGCGCATGCCGTCGTATCTGTCGCCGGGCGTCTACGTGGAGGAAGTGGCCAGCGGTTCCCGCCCGATCGAGGGGGTGGGCACATCGGTTGCCGCCTTCGTCGGCCTGGCGCCCACCGGTCCGCTCAACGAGCCGACCCTGGTGACCAACTGGACGCAGTACGTCGCGTCCTTCGGTGAGTTCACCGACGGCTACTTCCTCGCGCACTCGGTCTACGGCTTCTTCAACAACGGCGGTTCCGCCGCCTACGTCGTCCGGGTGGGCGGCGAGCCCGGCGGGGTGGCCGGCTCCGCGGCGGACGCCGGCGCCAAGCAGCCCGCGGCCGTCGGTGCCGGCGGTGCAGGCCCGGCCGCGCTGACCGCCGGCGAGGAGGCGACCCTCGGCACCTTCAAGGTGGCCGCGCTCGCGCCCGGCGAGGCCGGCGCGCTCAGCGTGGAGGTCACGGACGCCGAGGGCGAAGGGCCCGCCGAGCGGTTCCGGCTGCTGGTCAAGGACGGCGACAAGACCGTCGAGTCCTTCGACGTGTCGGCCAAGCGCGGCGGCCGCACCTACGTGGTCACCCAGGTGAAGGAGCGCTCCAAGCTCATCACCGTCAAGGAGGCCGCCTCCGCCGGGCAGCTGGTCCGCCCGGAGAACCAGACGGTGGCGCTCGCCGCCCCGACCCCGCCCGCCACCTCGGGTCCGGCGGGCTCCGGCGGCACCGAGACGACGAGCGTCAGCGAGTACCTCGGCGACAGCGCCGACCGCACCGGCTTCGGCGGTCTGGAGGCGGTGGACGAGATCTCGATGGTCGCCGTCCCCGACCTGATGGCGGCCTACCAGCGCGGCGCGATCGACCTGGAGTCGGTCAAGGCGGTCCAGCTCGGCCTGATCGCGCACTGCGAGCTGATGGGCGACCGGCTGGCGATCATCGACCCGCCGCCCGGGCTGAACGCGCGGGAGATCCGGGTCTGGCGCCAGGAGACGTCCAACTACGACTCCAAGTACGCGGCGCTGTACTACCCGTGGATCAAGGTCTTCGACCCGGCGGGCGGCCAGACCCGGCTGATCCCGCCGAGCGGCCACGTGGCCGGCATCTGGGCCCGCAACGACTCCGAGCGCGGCGTGCACAAGGCGCCCGCCAACGAGGTGGTGCGCGGCGCGGTCGACCTGGAGCTCCAGATCACCCGCGGCGAGCAGGACCTGCTCAACCCGCTGGGCATCAACTGCATCCGCTCCTTCCCCGGCCGCGGCATCCGGGTCTGGGGAGCGCGCACCCTGTCCTCGGACCCGGCCTGGCGCTACCTGAACATCCGCCGGTACTTCAACTACCTGGAGGAGTCGATCCTCAACGGCACCCAGTGGGTGGTGTTCGAGCCCAACGACCAGGCGCTGTGGGCCCGGATCCGGCGCAACATCTCCGCCTTCCTGGTCACCGAGTGGCGCGGCGGCGCCCTGTTCGGCGGGCAGCCGGACGACGCCTACTACGTGAAGTGCGACGCCGAGACCAACCCGCCGGAGTCGGTGGACCTCGGCCGGGTGATCTGCGAGATCGGCGTCTCCCCGGTGAAGCCGGCCGAGTTCGTGATCTTCCGGCTCGCCCAGTTCTCCAGCGGCGCGGGCGAGCTGGAGGAGTGACCCGCCGGTCGCGTGAGCACCGCGGACAGCAGCAGGACCAGCAGGGCACGACGTACCAGCAGCGCGAAGCGAAGGAACAGCGGCGATGAGTCTCCAGCCAGGTGATGCGCTCACCTCACACAACTTCGGCCTCCAGATCGACGGGGTGATGGTCGAGTACCTCCAGGAGGTCAACGGCCTGGACATGACGCAGGACGTCATCGAGTACCAGCAGGTGTCGGCGAACGGCCAGCCGGTCACCAAGAAGATGCCGGGCGTGAAGAAGGCGGGTGAGGCGACCGTCGTGCGCGGCATGACGCAGTCCACCGCGTTCAACGACTGGATCAACGCCTCGGTCCGCGGCGACATGGGCTCCGCCCGCAAGAACGCCAGCATCCTGGTGATGGACTACATGAACAACCCGGTGAAGCGGTACCACCTGCGCCAGGCGTGGTGCAGCAAGGTCTCGGCGAGCACCGTCAAGGCCGGTGAGGCGTCGGCGCTGACCGAGACCGTGACGATCACCTACGAAGAAATGATCATGGAGTAATGCGCCGAGGAACGGCTCCCAGGTCGGGACCGCTGCCCGACGGCGCCTCGGCGGCCCCGGTGGCCGCCGCGGCGCCGCCGGCGCAGGCGGCGCCCGCCCTGTCCGCGCCGGCCGGCGACGGCGCGCCCGTACGGCGCCAGTTGCGCACCGAGTTCGCGTTCGAGCTGCCGCGCGGCTACGTGGACGAGGCGGGCACCGTGCACCGCGAGGGGGTGATGCGCCTGGCCACCGCCAGGGACGAGCTGATCCCGCTGCGGGACCTGCGGGTGCAGGAGAACCCGGCCTACCTGTCGGTGGTCCTGCTGGGCCGGGTGATCACCCGGCTCGGTACGGTGCCGCACATGCACGACGGCGTGGTGGAGAACATGTTCGCCTCCGACCTCGCCTTCCTCCAGGACTTCTACCGCCAGATCAACGCCGAGGGCCACACCCGGGCCGGCGTGACCTGTCCGCACTGCGAGCAGCCGTTCGAGGTCGAGCTCGGCGGGAGCCGCCTGGGGGAATCGTGACGTACGCGACCGACCGGGTGCACGAGGAGATCGCGTACATCGCCTACCACTTCCACTGGAGCCTGGAGGACATCCTGGACCTCGAACACCGTGACCGCCGCCGGTACGCCGAGCAGATCGCCTCGCTCGTCACGCGTGCCACGGCCGAGCGGTGAGAGGGCGGGGTTACGGCCATGGGAATCCTTGACCGGTGGGCCGGACGGGCCCGCGCACGCGGAGGTACGCAGGAAGGCGCCGCCCGGCCGGGCGGCGCCGCGGCGGCCGGGGCGGTGACCGGCGCCACGCCGGGCGCCGCCCCGGGCCCCGTACACGGTGCCGGTACGGCCGCCGGCGGTCCGCCGCCGGGCGCGGCCGCGGCTCCGGGCGGCCCGCCCGGCTGGTCCGTGCTGCCGCCGATCCAGCGCGCCAGCGCGCGGCCGTCCGGGCACACGGTCGCGGCCGCGAACTTCGGCGGCACCCTCTCGGCGTGGCAGAACCCGTCGTTCACGGGCGCGTTGGCGCACGTCGTGCTCGACGACGCGCCGACCGGGCTGATCCGCGACGTGCTCACCCCGGCACCGGCCGCCGTGTCCGGCACCGGCCAGCCGCCGGTCTCCCTGCCGGTCGCCGTGGTCGGCGACCATGGCACGGGCGAGGCCGCCGCGCAGGCGGCGGACGGTCCGGCGGTGCAGCGCGCGGTGTCCGCGGCCCGGGCCGCCGGGCCGCGCGTGGTGCCGCTGACCTCGCCGCCCTCCGCTCCCACCACGCTGACCAGGGCGCCGGTCCCGCCGGTGGCGCGGCGCGCGCTCCCGGCGGTGGCGAAGGCGCCCGCCCCGCCGGCGCCGCCGGCCACGTCGGCGGCGCCCCGCACCGGGGACCACCGGCACGGCGGCGGTGGCACGGGCGGGGGGCAGGACGGCGACGGGCCGGGCGCGCCCGGCGGGTCCGGTGGTCCAGGCGGGTCCGGCGGACCGGGCGGAGGCACTCCCTCCGGGCCCGCGCCCGCGCCGGTCCAGCGGCGCGCGGCGGGTGGGGGTACCCCGGACACGGCCCCGGCCCGGAGCACGCCGGACGGCGGCGCCCCGGCACCCGCGGTGCCCGCCCCGACACCCGCGACCGGCACGTCCGCGCCCGCGCCCGCTTCCCTCCCGGTGGCGCCGGTACAGCGGAAGGCGGCTCCCTCCCAGGGCCCCGGGTCCGGAGCCGGTGGCCGCCGGACGGGTCTCGGCGCGCCCCTCCAGGGGAGCGGCGCCCCGCGGTCGGCGCCCGAGGTCCAGCGGCGGACGGCTGCGGCCCCACCGGCTGCGGGCCCGGCGCCCGCCCCGCGGAACCCGGCGGGCGCCAGCGGTCCCACCCGTCAGGGCGGCTCCGCGACGCCCCCGGTGGCGACCGGCACGGGCCCCGCATCTTCCCCGGCCGTCCAGCGCAGCGCCTCGGCCTCGGCGGCGCCCCCCGCCTCCACGCAGGGCGCCGGGACCACCGCGTCCTCCGGGTCCTCCGCGTCCTCCGTACGACCGTCAACGGCCGTGCCCCCGCGCGTGTCCGGGCCGGGGCGCACCGTCCCCGCGGCCGTTCCGCCGGCGGCCGCTCCCGCGGTCCCCCCGGCGGCTCTTCCGGCGGCTCCTCCCGTGGTCCAGCGCAGCGCCTCGACATCGGCGGTACCGGCGCCCGGAACCGGCGCTCCCGCGTCGCCCGGCCCGAGCACGCCCACCACGTCGTCGGCGGGCGGCTCGACGCCCGTCGCCCCCGCCTCCGCCGGGAATCCCGGTGCTCCCGGCGCTCCCGGGCCGGTCCAGCGGAGCACCGCGCGACCGGTGACCGGCCTCGGCGCACCCTCCTCCCCCGGCCGGGCCGCGCCCGGCGCGGCACCGGTCGTCTCCTCGGCGGTGCGGCGCGCCACCACGGCTCCGGCGGCCCCCGCGACCGGCCTTGCCGCCGCCCTGCCCTCCGAGCCGGGCACGCCGACCGCGCTCCCGGTCTCCCCGCCACAGGGGCCCGCTCCGGCCACCGCCGACCGCACCGCCGGTCCCGCTGCCGTGCAGCGCCGGACCGCGGGTGCCGTACCTCCGGTCGCAGGCAGCGGTGTTCCGTCGACCGGCGCCCCGAGCCCGGCCGCCGCGGCTCCCGTCCAGCGCGCGGCCGCCGCACCCGCACCCGCACCGACCGCCGGACGACCGACCGCCGGACGCACCGGGTCCGCGGAGCCCGCCGGCTCGCCGGCCGCCCCGGGCCGGGCCCCGAGCGCTTCCGCACCGCGCCAACGGCCGCTGCTGGGCGCCCCGGTGGCCGGACCGCCGCCCGGCGCGGTGCCGCTCACCGGACGCCAGGTCCAGCGGTCCGCGGCCGGCTCCGCGGTCCGGCCCACCGCGACGTCCCCCGGAAGCGCCCGCCCGGCAGGTGCGCCCGCTCCTGGCGGCCCGGCCGCCCCCGTACCGCCGCTCCTGCCGTCGCCGGCCTCCGCCTCGGCCCCCTCCTCGACCTCCCCCGCGGCTCCCGCGCAGGTCCGCCCGCCCGGCGCCGCGCCGGCGACCGGCGGGTCCGGGCCGGGCCCGGTGGCGGCCACCCCGGTCCAGCGCGCGTCCGCGCCCGCCGGTCCCGCCCCGGCAGTGGCACCCGTGCAGCGCCTCGCCGCCGCGCCCTCCGCCCCGAACGGCCCTGCGGGCGACGGCGGTTCGCCCCTCGCCCGGACCGACGGCACCCCGGTCGGCGGCGCCCCGGCCGCGCCGACCGTCTCCCGCGCACCGGCCGCCCGCCCGCTGGCGTCCGCGCGACCGGTGCGCACCACGCTGCGGCCCGTGGTGCCGGCCGGCCCCCAGCGGCCGGCCGCTCCGGTGGCGGCTCCGCTGCGCGCCACCGGGCAGCAGCCGCCCGCCGCTCCCGAGCCGCCCGCCGCGGGGGCCCAGCCGCTCGGACCGGGCCCGTCGGTGCAGCGCCGCGGCGCCGCGGCGCCGCCCGCCCCACCGCAGGCGCCCGCCCCGCCGCTCGGCGCCCCCGGCACACCACCCGCTCCGGCGGCCGGTACGGCGGGTGCCCTCCCCACGGTCCAGCGCACGCCGTCGGCCACGGCGCTCCGTGCCCCGGCTCCCGCGCCGCTGGCGGAGGCGCGCCCGACCGCTACCGGCCCGGTGCGGCACGGCGCCGACACGCTGCCGTTCACCGGCGTCGCCGAGGCGTTCCCCGCCGCGGCGCGAGCCGTTCCGACGGCGGTCCCGACGCCCGCCCCGGCGCCCGCGGCCCCGCGCGCGTCCGCGCCCCGCGCGGCGGCGGCCGTGCCGCTCGGGCCCGCACGCCCGGGACCCGCACCCCGGACGCCGGTGCAACGCGCCGTGGCCGCAGTGCCGTTGACGCGTCCGGCCGCCGCCGCGCCGGGGTCCGCGCACCCCGCTCCCGGCGCCCGGCCGCCCGTGCAGCGCGCGGTCCCCGGGCCCGCCACGGCCACGGCGGCGACCGACGTCCAGGCGGCGCAGGCCATCCAGGTGCTCCAGGCCGCGCAGGCCGCCCAGGCCACGGCGCCGCTCGCGCCCGTACCGCCCGCGCCCGCCGGGGAGTTGCCGGTGCAGCGCGCGCCCGCGACGCCGTCGGCGACCTCGCTGGCGAAGTTCGTCACCCCGCAGCGCACCGCCGAGGCCCGGGTCTCCGCCGTCACGGTCGGCCGGGACAGCGGCAGGAGCGGCGGTTCCCGCACCGCGCCGACGTCCGAACCCCCGCCGCCGTACAGCGAGTTCGACACGCGTACCGCTCCGCCCGGCGGGAGCCGGGGGAACGGCGGGGCGCAGGGCGCGGACGGCGGGGGATTCGACGCCCGTACCCTTTCCGACGGCCAGGTCGACGAGTTGACGCACCGGCTGATCGGCCCGCTGACCAGGCTGCTGCGCACGGAGTTGCGGCTGGACCGGGAGCGGATCGGCAGGTTGCGTGACTCCCGCCGCTGACCGCGCCGCCCGGCGGCCGGCCCGCGCCGCGGCACCGCACACGCCACCCGGGCCCGGCCCCGGACCCACCCGACTCGTCCGCAGGAAGGCAGTGATCGATGGCCAGCGACCTTGACCCCGGCTCCACCATCTTCTTCAACCTGACCATCGACGGCGAGAGCCTGGGCGTGTTCAACGGCTGCGAGGGGCTGGGCTCCTCCGTCGAGATCCACCAGCACCAGGAGGGCGGCAACAACGGCTTCGTGTGGAGCCTGCCGTCGCGCGTGACGTTCTCGAACATCACGCTCACCCGGCCGCTGACGCCCGACACCTCGAAGGTGGCGGCCTGGATCACCTCGATCACCACCGGAGTGACCCGGCCCACCGCGCAGATCGCGGCGCTGCGCGCGGACGGCTCGGTCGTCGCGCGCTGGGGGCTGATCGACGTGCTGCCGGTGAGCTGGCGCGGACCGTCGCTCGACCCGAACAGCCCCTCGGTGGCCAACGAGGTGCTGGAGATCGCGCACCACGGCTTCACGGATGCGGGGGCGGCGTAGATGGCGGGCAGCAGCGGCGGCGCGGGCAAGAGCCTGGTACGGGCCTCCCTCGCCATCCACCAGCCGCCGATCGGCTACAGCACCACGCCCGGCGGGCTGATCAAGACCTTCGACTTCGACTTCAACCCCTCGGAGCTGTCGCTCAGCCGGCGCGCGCAGTGGAAGACCACGCCGACCGCCGCCGTGCGCGACGGCTCGGTGCCGGAGTTCATGGGGCCCGAGCCGCGGGAGCTGTCGGTGGAGGTCTTCCTCGACCGCTCCGACGACCCGAGCAGCAACGACGTGCGCAAGAACGTCGAGGCGCTCTTCTCCTGCTGCGAGGTGACCCAGGCGAGCATCGAGGCGAAGCAGCCCTCGACGCCGTGGGTGGTCTTCCAGTGGGGCTCGTTCTCCACCGCGCGCTTCACCGCCTACGTCAGCGCGGTGGACGCGACCTACACCCTCTTCGGCACCACCGGCGTGCCGATCCGCGCCACCTGCCGGGTGCAGCTCAACGAGATCCCGAGCAACACCCTCGGCCAGAACCCGACGTCGGGCGCGCTCACCGCCCGCCGGGTGCACCGGGTGGTGTCCGGCGACTCGCTCCAGCACCTGGCCTGGCGGGAGTACGGCGACGCCACCGTGTGGCGGACGATCGCCGAGAGCAACGGCATCGACGACCCGTCGCGGCTGGTGCCGGGCACCGAACTCATCCTGCCGGCCGCCGAGGAGGTCGGCCTGCGATGACCAAGATCGGCTACTCCAACGTCCTGCACGTCACGATCGGCGGCGCGCCGCTGACCCCGACCCTCGCCACGCTGCTGGTCGGCGGGTGGGTGGACTTCGGCAGCGGCGTGCCCGGCGCGTTCCAGCTCACCTTCCGCGACCCGAAGCGGAAGGTGCTCGGCCAGGCCGGCGCCAAGATCGGCGCGGACGTGGTGCTGGCCCCGGTCGCCGACGGCCAGGGGGCCCAGTCGCCGCTGCTCACCGGCGAGATCACCGGTCTGGAGACGGACTACGACGGGACCGGCACGTTCAGCGTGATCCGCGGCTACGACCTCGGCCACCGGATGCTGCGCCAGCGCCGGGTGGTGGCCTACCGCAACATGACCGCCTCGGACATCGCCCGCAAGCTGGCCGGCCAGGACAAGGTCCCGATCGGGAAGATCGAGTCGACCAGGACGCTCTACGAGTTCATCACCCAGGCCAACGTCACCGACTGGGACTTCCTGAACCGGCTCGCGGACGAGAACGAGATGGTGATGTCCCTGAGCCCCAAGGGGACCTTCCAGTTCGAGAAGCCGGACCCGGCCTCGGGCGCGCCCCCGGTGAGCACCCCCAGCGACAAGAGCCCGTACGTCCTGGAGGCGGGCGTGGACATCCTGCGCTGCCGGGCCGCGGTCACCTCCGCGGACCAGGTGGCGAAGGTCGAGGCGCGCGGCTGGGACGTGACGACGAAGCGGGACCTGGTCGGGCGGTCCACGGCCGCGGACAACCCGGGGATCCAGATCGGCACCAGCCCGGCCGCGGCGGTCGCCGCGTTCGGGACGGCGACGCGGGTCGAGACGGACATCCCGTACGACAAGCAGGGCGAGGTGACCAACGCCGCCGACTCGCTGGCCGCCGACGTCACCGGCTCGTTCGCCGAGCTGGAGGTGACGGTGCACGGGAACCCGAAGCTGCGGCCCGGCGTCCCGGTCGCCCTCGCCGACGTGGGCGCGCCCTTCGAGGGCAAGTACACGGTCACCGCCGCCCGCCACACCTTCGGCGCGGGCCGGCACTACGAGACCTGGCTGACCGTCAGCGGCCGGCAGTGGCGGTCGCTGTACGGCCTCGCCTCCGGCGGGTCCGGCGGCGGCCCGGCGGGTGCCTCCCGGCTGCCGGGCGTCGCCAACGCCCTGGTCACCGACATCAAGGACCCGCTCAAGCAGGGCCGGGTCAAGCTGCGCTTCCCGTGGCTGGACGACACCTACGTCAGCGACTGGACCCGGACCGTGCAGTTCGGCGGGACCGGCGGGGGCGGGCTGATCGGCCCGGACGTCGGCGACGAGGTGCTGGTGGCCTTCGACCGCGGCGCGCTGGACCACCCGTTCGTCATCGGCGGGCTCTACAACGGCAAGGACCGGCCCGGCACGGTGGACGTGCCGCCCTACGACGCGACCAGCGGCCGGGCGGTGCGGCACACGCTCGCCGACCGCAGCGGCAACCGGCTGGACCTGCTCGACCAGCGGGTCGGCGGCAAGCGCGGGGTGCGGCTCAGCTCCGGGGACAACCGGCTGGTGATCAACCTGGACCGGACCGGCACCGAGATCACCGTGGACAGCAAGGGCGCGGTCAGCATCAAGGGCACCCGGTCGGTGTCGGTCGAGGCGGGCGGGAACCTGTCGCTGAAGGCGGGCGGCCGGATGTCGCTGAAGAGCGGCGGCGTGCTCGACATCGAGGCGAGCACCATCAGCGCCCGCTCGCTGGGCGCGTTCGCGATCAACGCGCTGGCCGCACTGGAGCTGAACGCCGTGGGTGTCACCACGATCTCCGGCGAGGGGGCGCTCATGCTCAGCTCGCCGCTGGACGTCACGGTGGACGGCACCAACGTCATGCTGCTCGGTGTGGTCACCGCCAACGGGATGCCGGTGGTCTGATGGCAGAGCAATTCGTCGGCACCGGCTGGGCGTTCCCGCTGCGGATCGGCCCGGGCGGCGGCATCGCCATGGTCAGCGGCCAGGCCGAGATCGAGGAGGCGATGCGCCTGGTGCTCGCCACCGCGCCGGGCGAGCGGCCGATGCGGCCGGAGTTCGGCTGCGCCATCCACGAGATGGTCTTCGCGCCCGTCAACGAGGCGACCGCCGGCCGCATCCAGCACGAGGTCTACGCCAGCCTGGACCGCTGGGAGCCGCGGATCGAGGTGGAGGACGTCGAGGTCACCGCGGGTGACACCCAGGGCGTGCTCTACATCGACGTGCGCTACTCGGTGCGCGGCACCAACAACCCGCGCAGCCTGGTCTTCCCGTTCTACGTCATCCCCTCGCACGAGAACCCCGACCTGCCCGCCTCCTCCAGTTCCTCCCCCGGCCTCCCCGGTTCCCACGCCCTCCCCCCGGGGGCGTCCGCGGACACCCGGCCGGCCACCGAAAGCGACCGCTGATGGCCCTGCCCTCACCCAACCTCGACGACCGCCGCTTCCAGCAGTTCGTCGACGACGCCAAGCGCTACATCCAGCAGCGCGCGCCCGAGTGGACCGACCACAACGTCTCCGACCCCGGGATCACCCTGGTGGAGACGGTCGCCCACATGGCCGACCAGGTGGTCTACCGGCTCAACCGGGTGCCGGAGAAGAACCACCTGGCCTTCCTCGACCTGATCGGGATCACGCTCTTCCCGCCGACGGCCGCCCGCACCGACGTGACGTTCTGGCTGTCCGCACCGGTGGGCGACCCGGTCCGGCTGCCCTCCGGCACCGAGGTCGCCACCTCCCGCACCGAGAACGAGGAAGCGGTGGTGTTCGCCACCGAGACCGAACTCACCGTGGTGCCGTGTGAGTTGGAGTACCTGGTGATGCAGCACGGCGAGAAGGGCGCCGTGGACCGCAGCTCGGACCTGGCCGAGGGCGGCGACCTGCTGTGCTTCAGCGAGTCGCCGCGGCCCGGCGACTGCATGCTGCTGGGGCTGAGCGCGGCGGTGCCGAACTGCGCGGTCGCGCTCACCCTGGACAGCCGGGTGGACGGCGTCGGCGTGGACCCGCGGCAGCCCCCGCTGGTGTGGGAGGCGTGGACGGCGGACGGCTGGGCCGCGTGCGAGGTGGACCGGGACGGCACCGGCGGCCTCAACCGGCCCGGCGAGGTGGTGCTGCACGTCCCGGGCGGCCACACGCCGTCCCGGTCCGGGCGGCGCGAGGCGGGCTGGCTGCGCTGCCGGGTCACCGAGCCGCTGGCCGGCCAGCCGTTCTACACCACCTCGCCCACCGTCCGGTCGGTCGAGGCGTTCACCATCGGCGGCACCACCGGCGTGGTGCACGCCGAGACGGTGCGCGACGAGATGCTCGGCGAGTCGACCGGGCTGCCCGGCCAGCGGCTGCGGCTGGCCCACTTCCCGGTGGTCGGCGACGTGCCCGCGATGCTGCTCCAGGTCACCGGCGACAACGGCTGGACCGACTGGGACGTGGTCGGCCACTTCGCCGCCTCCGGCCCGCGCGACCGGCACGTCACGCTTGACGCGGCCACCGGCGAGATCGCCTTCGGCCCGGCCGTCCGCGAACCCGACGGCAGCCTGCGGCAGTACGGCGCGGTGCCGCCGATGGGCGCCGCGATCCGGGTCCGCCGCTACCGCACCGGCGGCGGCCGGGCCGGGAACGTCGCGCGCGGCGCCATCCAGGTGCTGCGCAACTCGGTGCCGTACGTCGCCGAGGTGGTCAACCGCGAGGCGGCCAAGGGCGGGGTGGACGGCGAGACCGTCGAGGAGGCCAAGGCCCGCGCCCCGATCACGCTGCGCGCCCAGGACCGGGCGGTGACGCTGCGGGACTACGAGGAACTCGCCCGCCGTGCCGCGCCGGAGACCGCCCGGATCACCTGCCTGGCCGCCGACCCGGACGAGCACGGCGCCCACGCGGTGCGGGTGCTGGTGGTGCCGCAGGCCGTCACCGACCTCGGCGGGCGGCTGCGGTTCGAGCAACTGGTCCCGGACGACGCGCTGCTGGAGCGGATCACCGACTACCTCGACGACCGGCGGCTGATCGGCACCCGGCTCGCGGTCGGCCCGCCCTACTACCAGGGCGTCACGGTGGTGGCCACGCTGCACGCCTTCCGCGGCACCGACACCGAGATGGTCCGGCAGCGTGCGCACGACGCCCTCTACCGGCACCTGGACCCGCTCACCGGCGGCGCGCAGGGCACCGGTTGGGCCTTCGGCCGGCCGGTGCAGGCCGGCGAGGTCTTCGCGGTGCTCCAGCGCGTACCGGGCGTGGAGCTGGTCGACGAGGTGCTGCTGCACCCGGCCGACCCGCTCACCGGCAAGCGCGGCGACCCGACCGAGCGGATCGACCTCGAACCCCCGTCCCTGGTCTTCTCCTTCGACCACCGGGTGCGCGTGATCGGGGGCCAGGAGTGACGGCGACGGCGGACCTGGGCCGGGTGGTGCCGGGCCGGCGCGGCTCGATCGACGGCCTCGGCTCGTCGGCGCCGCTCGGCGCGATGCTGCCCGCCGTCTTCGCCGACGACGACCTCGCGCAGCGCTTCGTCGCCGGGCTCGACGAGGTGCTCGCGCCGATCCACAACGTGCTGGACTGCCTGGAGGCGTACTTCGCGCCGGCCCTGGCGCCCGCGGACTTCACCCGCTGGCTCGGCGACTGGGTGGGCGCGGAGACCGACGGCGTCGAGGACACCGCCGCGCTGCGCCGGGCCGTGGCCGCCGCCGCGCACCTGCACCGCATCCGCGGCACCCGGCGGGGCCTGGCCGAGGTGGTGCGGCTCGCGTTCGGCGTGGAGCCGGAGATCCGCGAGTCCGGCGCCGCGGCCTGGGACGCCCGGCCGCTCGGCCCGGTGCCCGGCGATCGCCGCCCGCACCTGCACGTCGCGGTGCGGCTGCCCGACCCCGGCCCGGCCGACCAGGTGCGGCTGGACCGCCTGGTGGCGGCCGCCCGCCCCGCCCACATGCCCTACACGGTCCAGGTGACCGCGGTTGAAAGGACCTCCGAAGGTGACCGGACGTAGCAATGACGCCGAGCCGCCCCGGGCGCGGACCTGCGCCGAGTGCGGCACGCAGGCGGGCCCCGACCAGTCGTTCTGCGACGGGTGCGGCGCGGTGCTCGGCTGGGCGGACCGGCCCGCCGCGCCGGTGTCCGCCGTGCGCCGCGCGGCCGAGCTGCCGGCGCCGGCGGGCGCGGGCGCGGGCCCGCTGCCGCCGGTGGCGGGCGCGCCGGGCGCCGGCGGCCCGCCGGCCGCCCCCGGTGACGACGGCGGCGTGCCGCGCACCCCGCCGGGTGCGGGATCGGGCCCGGGGCCGGGCGCGGGCCGTACGGGCGCGGGCGGCTCGGGGCCGATGCCGCCGCGGGCCGGCGAGGGCACCGGCGGACGGGCCCCCGGCTCCGGCCAGGAGGTGCTGGGGAACCCCGGCGACAAGTCCGCGGGGCCCCTCGGCGGGACGGGCGCCGTCCAGGAGACGTGGGTGCCGGAGGTGCCGCGGCAGGGCCAGGCGCCTGCGGCCGAGTGGCACGGCGCCGCCGGTGGTCCGGCGCCGGCGCCCGGCGCGGTGGGCGCGGGTCCGTTGCCGGGCGCGGTCCCGGGCGCGGTCCCGGGCACCGACCCCATGGAGGACACCCTGGAGCAGCCGTCCACCGCGGCCCCGCAGTTCCCGTCGCTGCGGCCGCAGCACGCCCAGGACCCGCAGCATGCCTCGCCGCCGCAGCCCGCGCAGGCGGCGGCCCCGGCGTACGCCCAGGACCCGTACGCGCACGACCCGTACGCGCAGGACCCGCAGTACGCCCCGCAGCCGCAGCCGCCGCAGGACCCGCAGCAGGTGTCGCCGTCGGCCGAGGAGCGGGCCCGCGCCCTGCTCGTCCCGGTGGCCGACCCCCAGCAGCGCCAGCCGGCCGCGCCGTCCGTGGGCGCGGTGATGCCCGGCCGTCCGGTGGCGTCCCGGCCGCTGGTCCGCACGCCCGGCGCGATGCCCGACGACAACGGCCCGGCGGGCTGCCCCTGGTGCCAGACCGGCAACCGTCCCGACCGGCACTTCTGCCGCCGCTGCGCGATGCCCATGTCGGGGCGGCCCTACGACGAGACGGCACGGCGCCCCTGGTGGCGGCGGCTGCTGGACTTCTTCCGCCGGCGGGAGGCGCCGTGGGCCGGCGAACGGCCGCGGCTGCGCCGCAACCTGGGCCGGGTGGTGACCTGGCTGGTCGCCGCGGGTGCCGCGGTACTGGTGGTGATCGGCGGGATGCACATCCCCGACGGGGTGCGGGCGACGAAGGACCACTTCGCCAAGCGGGCCCCGGTCGTCCCCGACTCGGTGCACGCCTCGCGGTCGTTCAAGGGCCACGACGCGAAGCTGGCGTTCGACGAGTTCAACAACACGTGGTGGGGGCCGGGGCTCTCGGAGTCCGGTGCCGGCCAGTGGCTCCAGGCGGACTTCCAGCAGCCGGTGCACCTGCTGAACCTCGTCATCACCCCGGGCGAGTCGACCCAGCCCACCGACCTGTCCAAGTCGGCGGAGCCGCACCAGCTCGACGTCACCGTCACCACGTCCGACGGCCACACCGACGTCCGCCACATCACCCTGGACCAGGGCAGCGGCGGGCAGACCGTCTCCTTCCGCGCCGACAAGGTCACCTCGGTCCGCTTCACCGTGCGCTCGTCCTACGGCGCCGACGCGAAGAAGCAGGTGGCCATCGCCGAGGTCGAGTTCTTCGGGCCGAAGCACTCCGACTGACCGCGCGGTGCGGGCGGTTCCGGCCTCCGGGCCCGGCCGCCCGCACCGCCCGCACCGCCCGCACCGCCGACAGGCCGCAGCACCGGACACCCGCACTGGCGCCCGCACCGCCGGCTTCACCGTCACGCGGCCCGACCCCGACCGCCGGCCCCGGTCAGGACGCCGGCCCCGGGTCGGGACGCGGCCTCAGGTCACGTCGCGGGCAGCGGCCGGCGCAGCAGATACGCCGCGACCGCGCCCGACACCACGATCACGCAGGCCACGAAGACCAGGCCCGCGCTGCGCAGCCCCACCCCCACGGCCACCGCGCCGATGCCGACCACCGGCAGCGCGATGCCGACGTAGGCGGCCACGAACAGCGCGGAGATCGTCGCGCCGCGCTGCTCGTCGGGCGCGACCCGGCTCACCGTGGCCACCGCGGCGCGGAACGCCAGGCCCTGCCCGACGCCGCTGACCACCGCGCCCGCGACGAGCAGCCCCAGCGACTCGGCCAGCAGCGACCAGCCGATGAGGACCAGACCCGCCATCAGCACCAGGCTGCCCAGCGGCAGCGCGCGGACGACGCCGACCCGGCCGATCAGCGACTGCCCGACCGTCGAGGCGAGGAAGACCGACAGCACCACCGCCCCGGACACCGCGAGGTCGTCCACGCCCAGGTACTCCGAGGCGAAGGACGGCGCCACCGCGGTGAACAGCCCCATCACCGAGAACCCGGCGAAGGCGGCGAGCGCGGCGGGCGCGAAGACGCCCCGGACCGGGGCCGGCACCGCCATGCCCTGCGGGCGCAGGCGCGGCCGCGGGTCGCGGCGGCGCACCGTCTCCGGCATCGCCCACACCACCGCGCCGCAGCAGGCGAGCAGGCCGAGGTGCACCAGGTAGGGCAGCCGCAGCGGCGCGGGGGCGTACTGCGCGAGCAGCCCGGCGAGCATCGGCCCGCAGCCGAGCCCGCCCATGTTCGCGGCCGTCGCGGCGAACGACGCCCGCCCGCGCTGGGAGGGCGCGGCAAGTTCGGTGACCGCGGCGGTGCCGGCGCCGCTGAACAGCCCGGCCGCGAAGCCGGACAGCAGCCGCCCGGCGAACAGCAGCGGCAGCCCGCCCTCGACGACAAAGCACACCGCGCTCAGCGCGGAGAAGCCGATCCCGGTCAGCAGGATCGGCCGGCGGCCCAGCAGGTCGGAGAAGTCGCCGGCGACCAGCAGCGCGGCGATCACCCCGCAGGCGTAGACGGCGAAGACCACCGTCACCATGAACTCGGAGAAGCCGAGCTGCTCGCGGTACAGGCCGTACAGCGGGGTCGGAAGCGTGGTCCCCGCCATGCCCACCGCGAACACCGCGGCGGCCAGCGCGTACCACGGCCGGACGGTGCGCTGCCCCGCGTCGGAAGGCGTCATGCCCCAACGGTAGGGCCGCCACCCGCGCCTTCCCGGCATCCCGTCCGCGCGGAGAGGTGGCTCCGCCCGCGGCTGGGGCCGTGGCCGGGGCCGGGCGCGTAGCCGTGGGCCGCTGGTGATCGGCCAGGACCGGTCGACGGGGACCGTCCAGGTCGCGCTGTCCACCCTGACCACCTCCCAGGTGGTGGACCTCCACGAGCCGTCCGCCGCCTCGGCGGTGTCGATCCCGCCGCTGCCGGTGGTCCTCCTGCCGCTCCCGCGGCACATCGTGGCGGGCGTGGAGCGCCCCGGCGTCGACGACCGAGCGGAGTGCCCCGGCCGTCACGACCGGGCCGCCCCGCCGGCTCCCCTCGCCCTGGGCGACCGGCCGGCGGCCGGGGCGCCCGCCGGGGCGCGGTGCTGTGGGATCGGTCACGCCGCGCCCCCGGCGGCGGGCCGCGGCCGGCCCCCGGATCGCCGGGCGCGGCGCGGCACTTGCCCGGCGCGGGCGGCGCCGGGCGCGCACCGCGCGAGGGCGGGGAGTTTCGCCCGGCTATAGGGAGAACCGCACCGACTGTCGTACTTTGCCTGGAGACCAGGAAGGTACGGATCGGGCCCCGACGCGGGCTCCGGAGGGAGCGGACCGTGTCGGAGCGGAGGATCCCGGCGCCCTCGGCGCCCGGCGCGTCGCGGGGGATGAACCGGCGCGCGCTGTTGCAGGCGGCCGGCATGGGGGCCGGGGTGCTCGCGGCGGGCGCGGCCACGGTCGGCCGGGTGGTCGCGGCGACCGGCGGCTCCGACCCGGCGCGGGCGGCCGCGTCGAGCGCCGACCTGCCGCTCACCGGCGGCCCGGACTTCCCCGTCGGCCTGTACTGGCCGCCGCACCCGTACGAGACCACGCTCGCCCGCTACCAGGAGATCACCGACGCCGGCTTCACCTTCCTGATCACCGGCAACTACCAGCTCGACGAGGCCAGCGCGAACCAGGCGCTGGACCTGGCCGACCGGGTCGGCCTGAAGGTCCTGGTGGCCGGCGACCCGCGGGTCAGCGTGGTCGCGCAGCACATGACCGTCACCGACGACCGCAGCGTGCCGGCCTCGATCACCACCGCCGACGCCACCGACTGGATACGGTCCGCCTCCGGGACGTACGCGCGCCACGCGTCGTTCGCCGGGCTCAGCCTCTACGACGAACCCGGCACCGACCGCTTCGCCGACCTCGGCGCGCTCACCGGCATCGTGCGCTCCGCCACCCCCGGCCTGCTGCCGTACGCCAACATCAACCGCGGCAACGGCGCGCGCTACACCCGCTTCGTGCGCAGCTACCTCGACACGGTCCGGCCCGCGCTGATCTCCTTCGACCGGTACCCGTTCCTGACCGGCGGCCTCGACACGGACTACTTCGAGACCTGGGCGATCGTGCGCGCGGCCGCGCTGGATGCCGGGGTGCCGGCATGGACGTACATCCAGTCCACCGGTTTCGACGGGCACGTCACCCCGTCCGCCTCGCAGTTGGCCTGGCAGGTCAACGTGAGCCTGGCGTACGGCTGCAAGGGCATCCAGTACTTCACCTACTGGACCCCCGACCCCGCCCGCGGCGAGGGCTACACCCAGGCCCTCATCACCACCGACGGCAGGCGCACCCCCCTCTACGACGCCGCCACCACCCTCAACACCGGCTGGCTGCAACCCGTCGGCCGCCAACTCAAGCCCCTCGTCTCCGAATCCGTCCAGCACGCCAACGACGACCCGCTGCCGACCGGCACCACACCCTTCACCCCGGGCGACCAGATCACCGCGGTCACCGGCGACGCCGCGATCCTCGGCCTCTTCCGGGCCGCCGACGACGACGGCACCCGCCACCTCCTGGTCGTGAACCGGGAGCCCGGGAAGTCCGCGACGGTGCGGATCGGCCTGGACCGGTCGGCGGTGCGGACGGTCTCCCGCTTCGACCCGTCCAGCGCGACCTACCCGCGGGCGAGCCGTCCGTCGGACCTCGACGTCACGCTCGACGCGGGCGCGGCCGCGCTGTACCGGCTGTCACCGCGCTGAGGCGCCGGCCCGCGTGCCCGACGACCAGGAGCACCCCGCCCGGCGCGACCGCGCCCGCGGCCGACCGGAGGATCGCCTCGCGCGGCATCTCGACCGGGGCGTGCAGGAAGGGGGCGGAGACCAGATCGCCGGACCACCCGCCAGCAGGAGCTGAGCACGCAGTTCCCCGCGCCCCCAGGGGCGCGCACCCACCGCCCCGCCCCCGGGGCGGGGCTATTCCGGGGTGAGGTGGTCGACCAGGCGGAAGAGGGCGGGGAGGGCGGCGCGGACGGCGGCGCGGTCGGGGTCGTCAAGGGCCGCGAGGGCCGCGTCGAGCCGCCGCTCGTGCGCTCGGGTCCAGGCGGCGAGCTGCTCGCGGCCGACGTCGGTGAGGGCGACGGCGGCGGCGCGGCGTTCGCCCGGGTCGACGTCGCGGGTGACGAGCCCCGACGTGATCATCTGGCTGATCAGACCGCTCACCGTGCTGTTCGCCAGCCGCTGCCGGGTGGCCAGCTCGCTGATCCGGGCCGGAGAGCACTCGGCGAGCACCTGGAGGAGCTCGACCTGCGCCATCGGCAGGGTCTCCCAGGGGTAGTCGGTCCTGATCGACGCGCGCAGCGCGCGCCGCAGGCGGGTGACGGCCTCGGTCAGCCTGCGGGCGTCCGACGCGTCGGAAGCGTCGGCGGACGCGGCGAGTTCGGGGGACGGCTGCGACGACATGGCCCAAGACTACGGCGCCGGGCGCCCCCTGGACGGAGTCTCAGCCCACCCGGGAGGAACCGCCCGCCCCGCCCGCGGTGCCGGTACCGGCCGGGTGCGCTCGGGCGTGGGCCCCGCGCGGGCCGGACCATGCCGCCACCGCCGCCACGGCGGACGCCGCCACCAGCACCGCGACCGCCCAGCGCGCCGGCACCGTGCCGCCGGGCGGGGCCCCGGCCGCGCCGTGGCGCTCGCCGAGGTGCAGCGCGAGGGTGACCAGGGCGACGCCGAGCGCGGTACCGAGTCCGCGCGCCATGTTCACCAGTCCGCCCCCGGTCCCGGAGGACCGGCGCGGTATCGCCGCCATCACCATCGCGTTGTTGGCCGGCGTGAAGGTGCCCAGGCCCAGGCCGACCACGGCGAGCAGCACGGCCAGCGGGCCCTTTGTCAGCGGCACCACCAGCAGCGCGGCCGTCGCCGCGGTGAGCACGCCCCCGCCCAGCACGCAGCGCCCCCGGTCGGACAGCCCGCGCGGCAGGACCCGGTCCGCCCCCGTCGCGGCCACCGCGAACCCGGCCGGCAGCGCGGTGAGCACCAGCCCGGCGGCCAGTTCGGACACCCCCGACGCGGTCAGCACGACCGGCACCAGCACCAGCGGACCGAACAGCACCAGGTACCCGCTGAGCGCGCCGAGCAGCCCGAGCCGGACCGTACGCTCCCGGACCAGCGCAAGGTCCAGCAGCGGGGTGCGCGCGCGGTGCTGCCGGGTGACGAACCCCCAGCCGGCCGCGACGGCCACCGCGAACAGCGCCGCCACCGCCCACCCCGGCACCGGCAGGCCGGAGGCGGCCGAGAGCGCCAGCAGGCCGCTGCCCGTCGCGGCCGCGAGCAGCACCAGCCCGGGCCGGTCGAAGCCGCCGGTCGCGCGCCGCTCCCTGGTGCGCGGCAGCAGGTAGTGCCCGGCGACCAGCGCGAGCACGCCGATCGGGACGTTCACCCCGAACACCCACCGCCAGCCGAGCGTCGAGACCAGCACGCCGCCGACCGTCGGCCCCAGCGCCAGGCCGAGCGCCTGCGCCGCCGCCTGCACGCCGAGCGCGGCCCGCATCCGCCCGCGCGGCGCGCTCGTGGTCACCAGCGCCACGCTGTTCGCCTGCATCAGTGCGGCGCCCACCGCCTGCACCCCGCGGAAGAGCACCAGCACCAGCAGCGAGGGCGCCAGCCCGCACACCGCGGACGCCGCCGTGAACACCGCGAACCCGTAGAGGTAGAGCAGCTTGCGCCCGAACGCGTCCGACAGCCGCCCGGCCGGCACCAGCAGGGCGATCAGCACCAGCAGGTAGGCGAGCGACACCCACTCCACCGCGGCCGGCGACGCGTCGAAGCCCCGGCGCAGCCCGCCGTACGTGAGCGTCACGATGCTCGCGTCGAGCTGGCCCATGAACGCCCCGAAGCACACGGTCGCGACGGCCAGCCGCCAGGCGTACGGGCGGTCCCGCACCGCGTCCGGCCGCGCCCGCTCGTGCAGCAGCAGCGCCGGCCAGCGCGCGCGGCCGCCCGCCGCCGGTCGGATCTGCGTACGCGTCGTCATACGGCCGACGATACATCGGACACCGAACTGTTCGGAGTCCGTCCCCGATCTGCCGCGAGATCCCTGCCCGCCGTCGGGTACGCCGCCGTGCCGCCGACCCGCACCTCCGCCGGGTACGCCACCGCGCCACTCGCGCCCGCCGCCCGAACCGCCCCGCCCGAACCGCCCCGCGCCCCGTCCGGACCGGGCGGCCCCCGGCCGGACGCCGGGCGGGACGGAGCCCGGCGTGCGGCCCGTTACGATCCATCGGGTAACCGATGCGAACACCCGGGCGGAGGAGAGCACGCGTGAGCAGCACACCTGATCTGGTCGGCGTCGTCGGGTCGGCACGGGCCACGGGCTCGCTCGCGGTGCTGTGCGGCGCGGCGGGGGCGCTGCCCGTGCTGCTCGGGCACACCAAGGGGCTGAGCGGCACCGCGGTGGCGGTGATCGGGGCGCTGTTGTTCGTCCTGCCCTGCGTGTGGTCCGCGGGGCCGCGGCGCGCCTGGTACCGGGCCCGGCTGGAGGCGGCGGTGCCCGCGCCCGCGGAGTCCGTGGTGACCGCGCCGGAGGAGACGTTCGAACGCGTCACCCGCCCGATGACCTCGACGGTCGTCGTCACGATCGGCGTCGGCCTGCTCCTCGCCTACACGACCGGGATACCCGCGGGGCTGGTGATCGCCGGGATCGGGGCCGGGATGATCAGCCAGGCCCAGTGGGTCGCCGGCCAGGAGCGCGCCCAGGGGGTGCGGCTGCTGTGCCCGGCCGCCCCCGGCCGGGTCTCCGCGGACGACCCGAACCTGGCCGCGTACCAGGATGTCCCCTTCTACACGGTGCCGGCGCGGACCTGACCCGCGCAGGCCGACCCGAGGAGCCGACCCGACCACCCGACCCGCGCGGGCACCACCCGTGAGGGCTGGCGCCGCCCGGCCGGGGCGCACCCGGACCGGGCGGCGCCCGCCCTCACGTCGGAACCCCCGGCCGACCGCCCCGCGGGCCGGCGCGACCACCGGCGCGACCGCCGCCGCGTCACTCGTCGGCGGTGGTCGCGGCGCCCGCCTCCTTCTTCCCGGTGACGATCTCGCTGATCGACTCCAGCGGAAGCTTGGGGCTGCCGTCGGCGAAGAGCAGGCCGTTCGTCTCCTGCGCGGTGTCCATGAACTGCGTGTAGCAGAAGCCCGCGACCAGCGGGCTGTCGCGCAGCGCGCCGAACATCTCCCGCAGCAGCGCCGCGTACTGGGTGTCCGAACTGGTGTAGGTGTACGCGAAGTCGCCCTCGTCGGCTCCCAGCGACAGCCCGCCGAACTCGGTGACCATCAGCGGGGCGTCCCCGGCGGCGAACCGCTCCGCCTGCCGGGCGGTGATCGAGAGCGCGCGGCCGGAGGGGCCCGGACCGGCGAGCAGGGCGTCGAAGCCGGCCGCGTCGCCGTAGCGCGCGGTCAGCACGGCCGGGTCGGCGGTGTAGTCGTGCACGCCGAGGATGTCGCTGTCGGTGTGCTCCCAGCCCTCGTTGGAGACGACCGGCCGGGTCGGGTCGAGCGCGCGGGTGAGGTGGGCCAGCGCGACCGAGAAGTGGGCCTGCGCGGGCTCGCGGACGATGTCGGAGATGCCCCAGCTCTCGTTGATCGGCACCCAGGTGACCACGCTCGGGTGGCTGCGGTCGCGGCGCACCAGGTCCAGCCACTCCCGGGTCAGCGACTCGACCGCCTCGCCGCAGAAGTCGTAGGTCGCGGCGGTCTCGCCCCACACCAGCAGGCCGAGCCGGTCGGCCCAGAACAGGAACCGCGGGTCCTCCGCCTTCTGGTGGACGCGGGTGGCGTTGAAGCCCATCGCCTTGGTCAGCTCGACCTCGCGGCGCAGTTCCGCGGTGCCGGCGTTCGCCAGCAGGGTGTGCGGGCGGTAGCCCTGGTTGAGCACCGACCGCACGAAGTAGGGCTGGCCGTTCAGGAGGAAGGCGCCGCGCCCGACGCCGGCCGAGCGCACGCCCACGTACGAGTCGACCCGGTCGACCTCGGCACCGGAGCCGCCGGGCTCGCGCACGGTGACCCGGGCGTCCAGCAGCACCGGCCGCTCGGGGCGCCACAGCAGCTCCTCGCGGTCGATGCCGTTGCGCAGCGCGGGGATCGCCACGTCGATCCGGGCCCGGCGGCCGTCGAGCGCCGCGGAGGTCCGCGCGAGGACCTGGTCGCCGCGGCTGATCACGACGTCCACCGCGAGCGGTCCGGCCGCCGGCCGGGCGAGCGTGATCTCGGCGGTCACGCCGCGGGCGGGGTCGGTGGTCCACGCCAGGTCGGCGACGTGCCGCGCGGGCACCGACTCGGTCCACACGCTCTGCCAGATGCCGGTGGTCCGCTCGTACCAGACCGCGTGCGGCCGGTCCTGCCAGTCCTGCTTGCCGCGCGGCTGCGCGAGTTCGGCCGGGTCGTCCTCGGCGCGGACGACCAGCACGTGCTCGGCGGCGCCGGGGCGCAGCGCGTCGGTCACGTCGGCGGTGAACGGCGCCTGGCCGCCGACGTGTTCGGCCACCAGCGTGCCGTCCAGCCAGACCCGCGCGCGGTGGTCCACGGCGCCGAAGTGGATCAGCGCCCGCCGCGCGCCGCCGTCGGCCGGGTCGTCGGCCGCGCCGTCGGGCACGAGGACCGCGTGCGGGACGCGGCGCCGGTACCAGACGACCGGGTGCCGCCCGGTCTCGCCGACGCCGGAGGCGGGCGACTCCGGCGGGAACGGCACGGTGATCCGCCGGTCGAACGGGTCGGCCGCCGCGCCGCCGCCGTCCGGGCCGCCGACCGCGAACCAGACCTCGCGCTCGCCGGCGGCCGCGTCGTCGTAGCCGAAGTCCCACGCGCCGTCCAGGCTGGCCCACTGCTCGCGGCAGAGCATCGGCCGCGGGTAGGTCCCGTCCTGCTCGCTCGCCCTCACGGCTCCTCCTTCTGCCTGCCCGACCACCGGGCGTCGTAAAATCGGCTGATCAATGTCGGCGTCCAGCTTGGGCGATAATTTGCATCGATGCAAGAGCACGGCACCGAGCAGGCCCGGCCCGTCCCGACCAGAGGGGAACCCCGGTGGCCAGAGTGAGGATGCGCGACGTCGCCGAGCACGCGGGGGTGTCGGTGCGGACCGTGTCCAACGTGGTCAGCGGTTACACGCACGTCAGCGAGGCGACGCGGACCCGGGTGCAGCGCTCGCTGGACGAGCTGGGCTACAAGATGGACTACCTCGCGCGCGGGCTGCGCTCGGGCCGCACCGGGTTCGTCGCGCTGGCCGTGCCGTTCGTGGTGGAGCCGTACTTTGCCGCCCTCGCACAGGCGGTGATCCAGGCGGCGGCCCGGCGCGGGACCACCGTGCTCGTGGAGTCCACCGGCGGCGACCGCGAGGTCGAGCGGCGCATCCTGGCGGGCGGCCTGACGAACGTCGCCGACGGCGTGCTGTTCAGCGCGCTCACCCTGCCGGCCGCGGACGTGCCGCCCACCGGCCCGGACTTCCCGCTGGTCATGCTGGGCGAGCACACCGTCGGCGACCACCTGCCGCGGGTCGGCATCGACAACGTGGCCGCCGCCCGCACCGCGGTGGAGCACCTGCTCGCGCAGGGCTGCCAGCGGATCGTCGCGCTCGGCCGGAACGGCAGCGAGAACGGCCGCCAGCGCGCCGAGGGCTACCGGCAGGCGCTGTCCGCGGCCGGCGTGCGGCGGGTGAACTGGCTGGTCGAGCCGGTGGACGACTGGACCAGGGAGCACGGCTACACCACCACGCTGCGGCTGCTGGAGGGCAGCGGGCCGCTGCCCGACGCGATCTTCGCCTTCAACGACGCGCTCGCCGTGGGCGCGCTGCGGGCGCTGGACGCCTCGGGCGTGCGGGTGCCCGAGGAGGTCGCGGTGGTGGGGGTGGACGACATCCCGGAGTGCGCCTACACCCACCCCCCGCTCACGTCGATCGCGCCCGACCTGGACGTGATCGCGGAGCGCTCGCTGAACCTGCTCGACGCGCAGATCCGCGCCGGCGGCCGTGCGAACGGCGCCGACCCGGGCCCCGCCGACGGGAAGAACGGTTCGGACGGCAGCGGCTCGGACGACGACGCCGGCGAGGAGGGCGCGGCCGCGTGGTCGGGCGCCTCGGAGGCGACGCCGTTCCGGCTCGTGGTGCGCGAGTCCTCGCGGCGCGCGCCCGCCGCGCGGTAGCGCCGTCCTCCCGCCGGCCTGGGGCGGAGCCCGGCCGGCGGCTCCTTCACCGGGTGCCCCGCGGGGTGCGCGCCCGGGCACGCCGTCATGGCGCGACGGACTTGCCACCGGCCTATTGCATCGATGCAAAACGTATGCGAGGGTCTGCGGCATCGAGTTCACATCGAATTAACGAGGTGAATACGCCCATGAGCGGAGCGTTGGGGCGCCGCCGGTTCCTGGCGCTCGGTGGAGGGCTGGCCATGTCCGCGGGGCTCGCGGCGTGCTCCTCCCCGCTGGCCACGGGGCTGGCCGGCACGCAGCCGGACACCGCCGACGTCATCTTCTGGAACCTGTTCACCGGCGGCGACGGCGCCAACATGGTGCTGATGGAGGACGCGTTCCGCAAGGCCCACCCGGGCCTGTCGGTCGAGGCGACCATCCTGGGGTGGGGGAACCCGTACTACACGAAGCTGGCGCTGGCCACGGCCAGCGGCACCCCGCCCGACGTCGGCATCTCGCACCTGTCCCGGCTGCCGCTGCTGGCGGCGTCCGGGCTGCTGGAGCCGGTGGAGGACACCGGGCTCCCCGAACTGGGCATCACCTCGGACAAGTTCACCCCCGCGGCCTGGCAGAAGGCCACCGTGGGCGGCACGGTCTACGCGGTCCCGCTGGACACCCACCCCTTCGTCCTCTTCTACAACACCGACCTGGCGCGGAAGGCCGGCCTGCTCGACGCGGCCGGGGACGGCCTGAAGCCGATGAGGAACGCGGCGGAGTTCACCGACGCGCTCCGGGCGATGAAGGACGCGGGCGCGCAGTACGGCGCGGTCATGTCGATCACCGCGGACCCGTCCACCTGCTGGCGCTACTTCAGCATGGTCTACTCCGGCATCGCCGGCCCGGTCGTCACCCACGAGGGCACCCGGGTCGCGGTGGACGACGACGCGGCGCAGTCCACGTTCGCCTTCATGCAGAGCCTGACCAAGGACGGCCTGATGCCCAGGAGCCTGACCGGCTCCGGGGTGAACGCGCTGTTCTCCACCGGCAAGGCGGGCTTCCTCTTCGACGGCGAGTGGCAGATCCCGTCCTACCGCGACGTCAAGGGCCTGCACTTCAACGTGGTGCCCTTCCCCGCGCTGCTCGGCCCGAAGCCGGTCGCCTACGCCGACTCCCACTCGCTGGTGATCCCGCGCAACGGCAAGCGCTCCTCGGCCCGTACCGCGCACGCGGCGCTGTTCGTCAGGAGCCTGCTGGACAACAGCGCGATCTGGGCGCACGGCGGCCACGTGCCGGCCTGGCTGTCCACCCAGCGCAGCAAGGCGTTCCTCGACCAGTCCCCGCAACGCAACTACGTACAGGCCGCGTTCAACGCGGTCTACGACCCGGTCGCCTGGTACACCGGCGCCGGCTCGGACTTCCAGACCACGGTGGGCTCCACGATCATCGAGGTCATCGCGGGGCGGCTCGGCCCCAAGGACGGCGCCGCCCGCCTGCGGGCCGACCTGAAGCGCTACACCACCGCCCGACCGCCGGTGAAGATCGGTTAGGAGGCCGCCACCATGACGACCATCGCCTCTGAGCGGCCCGCCGGACGCCCGGCCGGCCGTATCACCCTGCGCACCGACCGGGAGCGCGCCCCGCGCTCCGAACGCCGGGCCGGGCTGCTGCTCAGCTCGCCCTTCCTGATCGTCTACCTGCTGTTCATGATCGGCCCGCTCGCGGTCGGCGTCGTGGTGAGCTTCTTCAACACCACCACGGTCAAGAGCGGGCTGGGCGGCTGGGTGGGCCTGTCCAACTACCGGACGGTGGTGCAGGACTCGCTCTTCTGGTCGGCGATGTGGCACTCGGTGCTGTTCACCCTGCTGACCACCCCGCCGCTGGTGGTGCTCGCCCTCGCGTTCGCCGTCCTCGCCTCCCGGGTCCGGCGCGGCACCGTCTTCTACCGGCTGGCGTTCTTCGCGCCGTACGTGGTGCCGTCGTCGGTGGTCGTGCTGGTCTTCCTGTGGATGTACACCCCGCAGGTCGGGCTGGTCCCCAAGCTCTTCAGCGCGGTCGGCCTCACCTCGCCGGACTTCATCGGCAGCACCTCGGGCGGCTGGACGGCCGTGGTGCTGATGACCCTGTGGTGGACCTTCGGCTTCAACTTCGTCCTGTACACCGCCGGCATCCAGGACGTCCCCACCGAGGTCTACGAGGCCGCCGCCATCGACGGCGCGAGCCCGTGGCAGCAGATCCGCTTCCTGACCGTGCCGCTGCTCAGCCGCACCACCAGCCTGGTGCTCATCCTCCAGATCCTGGCCTCGCTCAAGGTGTTCGACCAGATCTACCTGCTGCTGGGCGGCGGCCCGAACCAGTCCACCCGCCCGGTCATCGAGTACATCTACGACACCGGGTTCACCTCGTACCGCGGTGGTTACGGCGCCGCCGCCACCATGGTCTATTTCGTCATCATCGTCGCGATCTCGGCCGCCTGGTACGCGCTGCGCCACTACCGGACGGCCGCCGCCGAACGGGCCGACCAGCGGCCGGCGCCGCGGGCCGAACGGAGGACCTCATGACCACCCTCGCCCCCGTGCGGCGGCGCCGCACCCCGACGCCCGCGGCGGTCGCGGACCGTTCCAACGGCGCGAAGCTCTTCAACCGGCTGTGCGCGGTGTGCGTGACGCTGTTCGCGCTGATCTGGCTGGTGCCGCTGGTGTGGGCGCTGATCACATCGCTCCGGTCGGACGGGTCGATCACCGCGAAGCCCACCTCGCCCTTCGCGGGCGGCTGGTCCTTCCACGCGTACTCCTACGCGTGGGACAACTACCCGCTCGGCTACTGGTACCTCAACAGCCTGGTGATCGCGACGCTCGCGGTGCTCTTCACCGTGACGCTGTGCTCGATGGCCGGCTTCGCGCTGGCGCTGCTGCGCTTCCCCGGGCGCAACGCGGTGATGGCGCTGGTCGTCGCCGGGCTGATGCTGCCCACCGAGGGGCTGGTGCTGCCGCAGTTCATCGAGTACCGCTCGCTCCACCTGCTGGGCACCTACTGGGCGCTGGTGCTGCCGTCGGTCGCCGCCCCGGTCTCGGTCTTCGTCTTCCACTCCTTCTTCCGGGGCATCCCGACCCCGCTGATCGAGGCCGCGCGGCTGGACGGGGCGAGCTGGTGGCGCGTCTACCGGTCGGTCTGCCTGCCGATCTCCCGCCCGGCGGTCGCCACGGTCGCCATCCTCACCTTCATCAGCTCCTGGAACGCCTTCCTGTGGCCGCTGCTGGTGCTCAGCCAGACCAAGTCCCAGACGGTGCCGGTGGGTCTGGCGTCGCTGGTCAACCCGAGCAACATCCAGTACGCCGAGGTGATGGCGTCCTCCGTGCTCGGCTTCCTCCCGCTGATCGCGGTGTTCCTGGTGTTCCAGCGCCAGATCGTCCAGGGCGTCGCGACCACGGGCCTGAAGTAGCGCGCCGGCGGCCGAGCGCGGCCGCCACCCCGGGCCGGGCGCCCGGTGCGGACCCCCGCACCGGGCGCCCTGTTCAACGTTTCCTCGAAGAGCGCTCAAAGAGGCGCGAGTTGTCCGGGAAGCGCGCATCGGGCCGGCCCGGGTGCGGCGGTCCCCGCCCGCCGGGGGCCCTCCCGGCGCGCGTCGGGGCGCGGCCCGCCGGGCGGCACCGAGCGGAGGTCCGCGAGCGCGGGGCGGGCGGCGCCGTCGTTCGGATCTTCTGTCGAAGAGATCAGGACAACCGCGCACCCGGCCGCGGGTCCCCGATCGGCCCGAAAAGGGGCGGCCCGCCCTCCTTTCCGCCGGGAACGCGTGGCATTTGACCCTTTGGAGAAGAAAGCGACTTTTGCCGGTTTGTTACGCTATCCCGTGGTCTTGATGGACACACCGCCCTGATAGGCAAGCTGGGGGTAGCAAATGAAGATCGGCATGCTCGGTCCGCTCTTTGTGCGTCTGGACGGTGTCTCCGTGACGCCGAGCGCGCCGAAACTGCGCAAGGTCCTGTCGATGCTGGCCATCCGCTCGGGGCGGCTCGTGCCGGTGACGTCCCTGATGGCGGAACTCTGGGACGGCAACCCGCCGAACAGCTGCCTCACCACCGTCCAGACCTACATCCTCAGCCTCCGCAAGGTCTTCGCGTCGGCCACCGGCCTGTCCGGCACGGAGGTCGCGCGGGAGATCCTGCGCACCGAGTCCGGCGGCTACCGCTTCGTCGCCGGCACCGCGGAGCTGGACATCGAGCGGTACGACGCGCTGGCGGCGGCGGGGCGCCGCTCACTGGACGCCGGCGACGACGACACCGGCATCCGCCAGCTCGGCGACGCGCTGCGGCTGTGGCGCGGCCCGGCGCTGGCCGGCGTCCCGGTGGGCCGGCTGCTGGAGGCCGACCGCTACCGCCTGGAGGAGTCGCGGCTGGTGCTGCACGAGTACTGGGTGGACGCCCAGCTCCGGCTGGGCAGGTACCGCGACGTGCTCGCCAGCCTGGCCGGCCTCACCGTCGAGCACCCGCTGCACGAGAACCTCCACACGCAGTACATGCGGGCGCTGTTCCTCAACGGCCGCCGTGGCCAGGCACTGGAGGTCTTCCACCGGCTGCGCCACAACCTGGTCAGCGAGCTGGGCCTGGAGCCGGCCGGGCCCGCGCAGCGGCTCCAGCGGGCGATCCTCACCCAGGACCCGGACACGGAGCGCGGGGTGTGGACGGCCTGACGCGCCCACGGGGGGCGGCCGCGGGTCAGGCGCGCGGAACCGGGTCAGGCGGGCGGGCGCGCGGGGGCCCGGCGGCGGGCGATGGCGGCGAGTTCGCGGGCCGCGCCCGAGAAGTCCTGGCCGGTGCGGCGCACCACCCGCAGCGTGCGGGTCAGGTCCAGCCCGTCCACCGGCACCGCGACCACGGCGCCGGCCGCCAGGTCGCGCTCGACCGCGAGCGAGCTGAGCACCGCCGGCGCCACCCCCTCGGCCACCGCGGTCTTGATCGCGGTGGTGGAGGAGACCTCGATGACCGGCGCGGCGAGCGGGCGGTCGGTCCCGGCCCGCAGCGCGCGCTCCAGGTAGAGCCGGGTCCCCGAGCCGTGCTCTCGGCTGACCAGCGAGGTCGCGGCCAGCTCGTCCGGGGTGACGGCGGCCGGCGGCCGGCGGCGCGCCCACGGATGCCCGGGATGCACGATCACCTTCAGCTCGTCCCGCCCCACCGGGTGCGCGGTGATACCGCGCGGCACCGCCGGGCCCTCCACGAACCCGATCGCGGCGGCCCCGGACAGCACGGCCGCGGCGACCTCGTCGGAGTTCCCCGTGGTCAGGGCCACCGCGGTGCCCTCGACCTCCTGGTGGAAGCGGACCAGCCAGTGCGGCAGCAGGTACTCGGCGATGGTCATGCTCGCGGCCACCGTCAGCCGCGCCTCCGCGGTGCGGTGCAGCGAGGTCAGCCCGGCCTCCAGGGCGGCGGCCGCGTCGAGCGCGGTGCGCGCCCAGTCCGCGACCAGGGAGCCCGGCGCGGTCAGCCGGGAGCCCTGCGGCGAGCGCTCCAGCAGGGTGACGCCGGTCCGCCGCTCCAGGTACCTGATCCGGGAGCTGGCCGCGGGCTGGCTGATGCCGTGCTCGCGCGCCGCGGCGCCGAGGCTGCCCAGGCGCGCCGCGGACAGCAGCAGGTCGAACGGGCCCAGGTCGCGCACCCGGCTGGTCAGGGGCATAAGCCGAGTCTATGACGTCATGCCGGACTGCTCCCTACCCGCGCCGTCGGACCCGCCCGAGGCTGGGGGCATGACCACCTCGCCGCTCACCGCACCGCCGCGATCCGGCGGCCCCCGGCCGGCGCGCCGCCCGCCCTGGGGACTGCTGCGCGAACTCGACCGCCCCGCCGACGTGTTCCGGCACCTCGGCCCCAACTGGTACGCCTCGGTCATGGGCACCGGCATCACCGCGAACGCGGCGGCGACCCTGCCCGTGCACGCGCCGGGCCTGCGGACGGCCGCCACCGCCGTCTGGGCGCTCGCCGCGTTCCTGCTGACCGCGCTCAGCGCGGCCTGGGCGGTGCACTGGACCCGGCACCGGGCGCAGGCCAGGGCGCACGCGCACCACCCGGTGGCGGCCTACTTCTGGGGCGCCCCGGCGATGGCGCTGCTCACCGTGGGCGCGGGCACGCTCTCGCTCGGCCAGGACTGGATCGGGGCCCGTCCGGCCCTGGTGGTGGACGTCGTGCTGTGGAGCGCGGGCACCGCGCTCGGGCTGGTCACCGCGGTGTGGATTCCGTACCGGGTGATGACCGGCGCCGGGGCGGCCGCCGACGCCGCGTTCGGCGGCTGGCTGATGCCGGTGGTGCCGCCCATGGTCTCGGCCGCCACCGGTGCCGCGCTCGTCCCCCATGTGGCGCCCGGCCAGGGCCGGTTGACGCTGCTGCTGGGCTGCTACGCGATGTTCGGCATCAGCCTGTTCGCGAGCGTGGTGATCATCACCCAGGTCTGGGCGCGGCTGGTGCACCACGCGATCGGCCCGGCCGCCATGGTCCCCACCCTGTGGATCGTGCTCGGCCCGCTCGGCCAGTCCGTCACCGCCGCCAACCTGCTCGGCGACGTCGCCCCGCTCGCCCTGCCGCACCCCTACGCCGGCGCGGCCCGGGCGTTCGGCTTCCTGTACGGCGTGCCCACCTGGGGCTTCGCCATGATGTGGCTGGCGCTGGCGGTGAGCATCACGCTGCGCACCCTGCGCGGCGGCCTGCCCTTCTCGCTGACCTGGTGGAGCTTCACCTTCCCGGTCGGCACCTGCGTCACCGGCACCGGCGCGCTGGCCGTCCACCTCGGCTCGACGCCCCTGAAGGACGCGGCCGTCGCGCTCTACGCCTTCCTCGCCGCCGCCTGGCTGACCGTGGGCGCCCGGACCGCCGCGGGCAGCGCCCGCGGCGGCCTCTTCCGTCCCGCGCCGGCCGAACCCGCCCGGTGACGGCCGCCCCGGTCCGGTGACGGCCGCCCCGGCGCGGCTCAGTGGCGGCCGAACGCCTCGCGCACCGAACCGCCGACGACGGCGCACCAGGTGCCCAGGTCCACCGTGCCGTCCGGCACCAGGCCGTGCAGGCGCTGCATGCCCTGCACGGCCTTCGCGGTGGCGTGGTCAAAGGCGCCGCTGACCGTCACGTCGCCGTACCCCTTGCGGCTGAGCATCAACTGAAGGGCGCTGACCGGCAGTCCGGTGGAGTGGCGGTCGAGGCGGGGGGTGAGCGCCTCCCAGGTGGCGCTGTCGAAGGTGCAGTCCGCCGTCACCGGGATGCCGTGCGTGGTCTGGAAGTCGGCGACCGCGTCGTTCATGTCCAGGCCGAAGACGCCGTCGGTGGCCAGCGCGTAGCCCGCGGCGTCGAGGAGGTACTGCGCGACCTCCACCACCGGGCTGTCGACGAACCGCCAGATGTCGGGCCAGCGGCGGGCGGGGATCTGCGCGTGCGGCGTGCGCAGCGCCGCGAGCACGCGGCGGCGGACCGTCGGGAACTGCGCGTAGAAGGCGATGCCCGGGCAGTCCGTCGTGGTGAAGTCCCAGTGGCCGAAGATGTCCCAGGCGTTCAGGCCGAACTGCCGGCAGACCGCCGCGCACAGCTCGACCAGCGAGTCCAGCAGCGCCTGCGGCGGGGTCTCGGTGATGTACGTGCCCTCGTTCTCGATGCCGATCGCGTTGCCGTTCTCGCCCGGGCAGTGCGCGGCGATCACCTGGTGCTCGCCGGTCTCCAGCGTCGACAGGCTCTGGTGCCGGCCCTCCAGCACGTACCCGCCGCGGCTGACGGTGAAGTGCTGGCCGGTGTCGGCCCAGCCGTTGGTGTCCATGTGCAGGTCCTGGCAGTCCCGGGCCAGTTGCATCGCGTGGTCGCGCGAGTAGTCGGTCACGTTCGGGAACGCCATGTGGTGCAGGATGATCTTGTTGGTGGTGTTGCCGGTGATCTGGATCGGGCTCGACGGCGGGCGGGCGCCCCAGGTGTCGCAGTCGATGATCCAGGGGAACGCGGCCGAGGCCGTCCCGGGGTCCGTGCCCGCGGCGTGCGCGGCACCGGGGAAGGCGAGTTCGGTGCCGACGACCGCGGCCACCGCCCCTCCCAGGCCGGCTCTGAACAGCGTGCGCCGATCGACCTCGTGCTCGTGGACGCCCATGCAGTCTCCCGTGACGAACGCGGCGGCCTCTGCTCGCCGCCGACGGCACCCGGAGAATATGCGGCCGACTGACGCTCCACCAGAAGCTCTTCGAGATCGTCACGGCGGTCGCCGCAGGATGTCCCGGAAAGACCGCGCATGCGCCCCTTCTCACCCGCGCCGGAGCGCCCGGCCGTATACGGGGGAAGGCGCGGGCACGGCGGGCCCGGGGCGGCCGGTACGGCGGCGGGACCGGACCGGTCGCAGCGCGCGGGGGAAATGACGGTTTTATGATGGAGTGATGCGACTTGTGGCCTGGTGGGCGCTGATCTCGTCGAGCTGCGCCCCTGTTCTGTTGGTCGTGGGCTTCACGACGGCGACCCTGCTGGAGGAGCCGGGGTACAACCCGGTGACGCAGACGATCAGCGTGCTGGCGGCCGGTAACCACCGCGGCTACCTGGTGCTGACCGCCACGCTCGTCGCCGTCGGGAGCAGCTACGTGGCCACCGCGTGGGGCCTGCACGCGGCCAAGCCGGCCGGCCGGCTGTGCCTGGCGGGCGGCGGGGTGGCGGCGATCCTGCTGACGGTCTTCCCCGCGCCGCGCAGCGGGGGCTCCCTGTCGCACGGCGCCGTGGTCGGTGTCGGCTTCACCCTCCTGGCCGTGTGGCCGGTGCTCGCCACCCGCCGCGGCCGGCGCGCGCCGTGGGGGCTGCGGCCGGTGCCGTCGGTGGCGGTGAGCGCGCTGATGTGGGCCGGGGCGGCCTGGTTTCTGGTCGAGGTGGAGATGGACGGAGCGGCGGGCGTCGCCGAACGCGTCGTGACCTCGGTGCAGGCGGCGTGGCCGGTGGTCGTGGTGGCCTCCTGCCTGTGGCACGCCCGGCGCCGCGCCCGGCCGCGCCCGGCCGTGACGGGGCCGGGCACGCCGTAGCGGGCGGACCGGAACCCGCGTTCCGTGGGGCTGTCCGCCCGGGCGGACCGGAACCCCGCCCGCTGATCCACCCGGCCCCGCCCCGGCCCCGCCCGGCCCGGTCAGCCCACCTCGCCGAGCACGGACCGCAGGAAGTCCAACTGGTGGACCACCTGGTGCTGTCCGCCGCCCTCGTGGCGGTTGTACGGCCAGACCTGGATGTCCTTCGGCCCCGCGTAGTGGTTGTGGGCGGCGAAGACCGTGGAGGGCGGGCAGATGTCGTCCATCAGGCCGACCGCGAAGAGGGCGGGCGCGGTGGCCCGGGCAGCGAAGTTGACGCCGTCGAAGTAGGAGAGGGTGTCGAAGACCTGCTCCACCTGGTCGCGATGGGTGCGCAGGTAGGTCCAGATCTCGCGGTAGGCGTTGCCCTCCACCACGGACAGGGCCCGCCGGTAGTGGCAGAGCGAGGGTTGGTCGATGACCGCGGCGCGGACCCCGTCGGCCAGCGCGGCGGCGGCCAGCGCGATGCCGCCGCCCTGGCTGCCGCCGGCCACCACGACCCGTTCCCGGTCGACGGCCGGATGGGCGCGCGCGGCGTCCACGGCGCGGACCGCGTCGGTGAACACCCGGCGGTAGTAGTAGTCCTCCGGGCGCTGGATGCCGCGGGTGACCATGCCGGGCGAGGAGGAGCCTGCGCTGCCGTGCGGGTCGCCGGTGGCGCCGGGCTGGAGCGAGCCGCCCTGCCCGCGGGTGTCCATCAGCAGGTGGACGTAGCCGGCGGCCGGCCAGGTCAGCCACTCGTACGGGAAGCCGCGCCCGCCGCCGTAGCCGAGGTAGCCGACGACGCAGGGGCGGGGTGTGCGGGCGGCGGTGGGCACCAGCAGCCAGCCGGCCACCGGGTCGCCGGCGTAGCCGGGGAAGCGCACGTCGTAGACGCGCACCTCGGTGAGCCGGGCGTCGTGGGGGGTGAACTCGGCCGGGCGGTCGTGGGTGCGGGCCTCGGCGAGCGTGGCGGCCCAGAACGCGTCGAAGTCCGGGGGCTCCTGGCGGTCCGGCAGGTAGCGGCGCAGTTCGTCGAGCGGCAGGTCGGTCTCGGGCACGGGGCGGTCCTCCTGCGTGAGGCGGTGGTCGGGGTGGGGCGGGGCGGCGGGCGCCGGACGTCAGGCCCCGGCGGGCCGCGGCAGGACGCCGTCCAGGGCGAGCCCGTCGGGGGCGTGGACCTCCACCCGGCCGGCGGCGTCGAGCCGTACGGACAGCGGGCCGCCCGCCACCCGCAGGCCGGTGACGTGCAGCGGTCCGAAGGCGTCGGCGGCGGGGTCCACCCGCAGCCGGCCGGCGGGCACGTCGGCGGAGAGCCCGAGGGCGGCCTGCACCAGCAGCACGCCCGCCGCGGCCGACCACGCCTGGGGGCGGCAGGCGGCGGGGTAGGGGGCCGGACCCTCGTCGTAGGAGCTGCCGTGGCCGCCGTACAGCTCCGGCAGCCGGGACTCGAAGCCGGCCGAGGCGGCGACCAGGCCCCTGGCGAGCGGCACCGCCTGGGCCGGGAAGCCGGCCCGGACCAGGCCGTGCACCGCTATCGCCGTGTCGTGCGGCCACACCGAACCGACGTGGTAGCCGAGCGGGTTGAACCCGGAGTTGCGGCGGCTGAGGGTGCGCAGCCCGAAGCCGCAGTCGAGGTCGGGGCCGGCCAGCCGGTCGGCGAGCAGCGCGCTCTCCTCGTGGTCCAGCAGCCCGGTGCCGAGCAGGTGCCCGAAGGCGGAGGTGGCGGAGTCGACCGGGCGCTTGTCCGCGTCGAGCGCGACCGCGGGGTAGCGGCCGAGCGCGTCCTCGACCCAGAAGCTCTCCCGGAAACGGCGCCGGACCGTGCCGGCCCACTCCTCCCAGCGGTCCGCGCCGGGCCGGTCGAAGGCGCGCAGCAGGACGGCGCCGGCGACGGCGGCCTCGTACGCGTACGCCTGGACCTCGCACAGGGCGATGGGCGGCGCGGCGAGCCGGCCGTCGCGCCAGCGGATGGAGTCGCCGGAGTCCTTCCAGCCCTGGTTGGCCAGGCCGCTGCCGGTGCTGTCCACGTACTCCAGCAGGCCGTCCCCGTCGGCGTCGCCGTGGCGGGCCAGCCACTCCAGCCCGGCCTCCGCGTGGGGCAGCAGGTCGGCGACCTGGTCGTCGGGCAGGCCCCAGCGCCAGGCGTCGTGCAGCAGCGTGATCCACAGCGGGGTGGCGTCCACGGTGCCGTAGTACACGGCGGGCAGCGCGCGGGAGTCGGCCAGCCGCAGCGGCTCGCGGCGCACCTCGTGCAGGATCTTGCCCGGCTGCTCCTCGGTGCGCGGGTCGGTGCGGGTGCCCTGGCGGCGGGCCAGGGTGCGCAGGGTGCCCGCGGCCAGGTCGGTGCCGAGCGGGAGCAGCATGCGGGCCGCCCACAGCGAGTCCCGCCCGAAGAGGGTGAGGAACCAGGGGGCGCCGGCGGCCAGGAAGGTGTCGCCGGGGTGGTCGGGGTCGGTCAGCAGCAGCCGTTCCAGGTCGCCGACCGAGCGGGCCACCAGCCGGTCCAGCCGCTGGTCGGCCGAGGTGACCCGGGGCCGGGGCCAGTCCACGGTGCCGGGGGCGGGCGCCGGGAAGGGCGCGGGCCGCGGGTCGTGCACGGTGCATTCGAGCACGGCCTGCCAGGAGGCGCCGGGGGCGAGGTCGACGCCGTAGCGCAGCTCGCCGTCCTCGGGCCGCACGGCCGGGGTGCCGGCACGGGTGCACGGGCCGGCCTCGAAGGCGGCGCCGTCCGGGTCCGGGGCCCCCGCGTCGGGGGCGGTCGCGTCGGGGGCGGTCGCGTCGGGGGCCGCCGTGATCGGGACCAGCAGCACCGACAACCCGTCCTCGTCCCGCCAGGACAGGCCGGTGGCCGCGGCGTGCGCGGCGTCCACGGCGGCCTCGGCGCTGTCAGGTGCGCCGGTGCCGCCGGAAGGGCCGGAAGCGCCGCGGCCACCGGGGTCGCGGGGGTCGTCGGAGCCGCGGGGGTCGTCGGAGCCGTGGGGGCGGTCGGAGCCGTGGGGTTCGGCGCCTCCCGCCGCCGCGGGCCGCCGCCGCGGGAAGCGGCCGCTCTTGACATCGTCCATCCGCGCCAGGTCGGTGCCCGCGGCCACCACCATGGTCAGCGAGACGTGGCGGGCACCGGAGTTCGTGATCCGCAGCGTCTCCCGCAGCCGGCCGGGCGTCAAGCGCCGCACCCGGTGGAGGGTGACGGCCGGGTCGGCGGTGGTCTCGCCCACACCGCGCAGCACCGCGCGGTAGGCGGTCTCGTCGGCCGCCCGCAGGGTGTGCCCGACCGGCGCCAGCAGCACCGGGCCGCCGCCGGCCTCGAAGCGCACCTCCAGGCGGGACAGCGCACGCCGGTCGCCGTGGAAGAAGCCGTCCGCCCCGCCCGCCAGGTCACCGCTGCGACGGGAGAGCACCAGGCTCGGCGCGTACACGGTCGTACAGGCGTCGTGCAGGAACGGCTGGAGCCCTTCCGCTGCGCCCGCGGGTGACGGGGGTTCGGCGCCGGAGCGCCCCTGGACAGCCATGTTCACGGTGCGGTGCCTCTCGTCGGGACGACGGTGGATCGAGGGGGTGACCCCCGCTTGGATCGATCAAATAGCACCATACCCCTTGCCAACCAGCACCTGAAGGGGATTTTATCGTTCCATCAAACGCAGCGCCGCGTCGACAACGCGGTGCCGCGGGAACCCGGACGACGAGGGAGGCCGTTGGTGGCGCGTGGCAAAGCCGCAGGTGGCAATGGGGGCAAGGCGGTGACGCTGGCCATGGTGGCGCAGCGGGCCGGGGTGTCGGCGCAGACCGTCTCCAATGCGCTGAACTCCCCCGACCTGCTCGCCGGCGAGACCCTGGAGCGGGTCCGCCGGGCGATCGCGGACCTGGACTACCGCCCGAGCCAGGCCGCCCGCTCGCTGCGCACCCGCTCCAGCCGGCTGATCGGCTACGGCGTCGCGCCGACCCCGCCGAGCATCTCCACCTCGGTGCTCGACCGCTTCCTGCACGCGCTGTCCGACTCCGCGGACTCGGCCGGCTACCGGGTGCTGCTCTTCGCCGCGCCGGTCGGCGCCGACGACGAGCAGGAGCGGTACGACCAACTGCTGCGCGACCACTCGGTGGACGCCTTCGTGCTCAGCAACACCCACCGGGGCGACCGGCGGCCGGCGTGGCTGGCCAAGCGGGAGATCCCGTTCGTGGCGTTCGGCCGCTCCTGGTCCGCCCGCGACGTCGGCGACTGGGTCGACGTCGACGGCGCGCACGGCACCGCCGAGGCGGTGGACCACCTGGTCGCCGCCGGCCACCGCCGGATCGGGCTGCTCGGCTGGCCGCGCGGTTCCGGGTCCGGCGACGACCGGGCGCGCGGCTGGCGCGAGGCCATGGAGCGGCACGGCCTGCCGGTGCGCGGCCTGCGGCAGGCCGCCGAGGACGACGCGCAGGCGGCCCAGCAGGCGGTGGCCCCGCTGCTGGACGGCGCCAACGCCGTCACCGCCGTGGTGGCCGTCAGCGACACCCTGGCGCTGGGCGTCTACCGGGCGCTGCGCGAGCGCGGGCGCACCCCGGGCACCGACGTGGCCGTGGTCGGCTTCGACGACTCGCCGGCCGCCGCGCTGCTCTCGCCGAGCCTGAGCAGCCTGCACCAGCCGCTGGAGGAGGTGGGCCGCGCCTGTACCCGGCTGCTGGTCCACCGGATCGCGCACCCGCGGGCCGATCCGCAACGGCTCCTGCTCCCGCCGGAACTGGTGGTGCGGGAGAGTTCCGCGCCGCGGCGCCCGGACGGAGCCGGGACGGCGCACACCGACCCCCGCCCGCGGCCGGAATGACCCGCACCGGCCGTCCGCACCCGGGCCCCCACCCCCACCGGCACGCGGGCCCGTACCGGCACCGGCACACGGACCCGCACCCGCACCCGCACCCGCACCCCGCCACCCGTACAGCCTCGGAGAGATGATGAACGTACGCAGAGCCGCCCCCGCCGCCTTGTGCGGCGCCCTCCTGCTGGCCGGTTGCTCGTCGAACTTCGGCAGCGACTCCAGCAGCAAGCAGGACAGCGGAGGCAAGCAGCACCTCACCGTGATGATCGGCTCGTCCGGCGACGCCGAGACCGACGCGGTGAAGGCGGCGGCCGCCGCCTGGGCGAAGCAGACCGGCAACACCGTCACGGTCACCCCGGCGCAGAACCTCGACCAGCAGCTCGGGCAGGCCCTGGCGGGCGGCAAGCCGCCGGACGTCTTCTACGTCGGCTCCAGCACCTTCGCCAACTACGCGAAGGGCAACTCGCTGTACGCGTACGGCGACCAGCTCTCCTACCAGGACGACTTCTCCGACTCGCTGCGCAAGTCCTTCTCCTACGACGGCAAGTTCGTCTGCGCGCCCAAGGACACGTCCACGCTGGCGCTGGCGGTCAACACGGACCTGTGGAAGAAGGCCGGGCTGACCGCCGCCGACTACCCCACCACCTGGCCGCAGTTGGAGACGGTCGCGAAGAAGCTCACCACCTCCGGGAGGACCGGGCTGGTGGTCGACGCCTCCTACAACGAGCTGGGCGTCTTCATGAAGCAGGCCGGCGGCTGGATCACCGACCCCGGCCAGACCGCGGTGACCGCCGACAGCGCCGCGAACGTCCAGGCGCTCACCTACGTCAAGAAGCTGCTGAAGGAGGGTGTGCTGAAGTTCCCCAAGCAGGTGGACACCGGATGGGGCGGTGAGGCGCTGGGCACCCAGAAGGCCGCGATGACCATCGAGGGCAACTGGCTGACCGGCGCGATGAGCGCGGACTACCCCAAGGTCGGCTACAAGGTGCTGCCGCTGCCGGAGGGACCGGCGGGCAAGGGCACCCTGTCGTTCAGCACCTGCTGGGGCATCGCCAACAAGAGCGCCCACCACGCCGCGGCCGTCTCGCTGGTGAAGGCGTTCACCTCGGTGCCGCAGGAGCTGTCGTTCGCCGGCGCCTACGGCGTGCTGCCCTCCCGCACCAGCGCGCTCGCCTCGTACAGCGCGAAGTACCCCGCGAACAAGGCGTTCGCCGACGGCGCGTCCTACGGGCAGGGGCCGGTGACGGTCCCGGGCTTCTCGAAGGTGCTGACGCAGTTCGACACCGATCTGAGCGGGCTGGCCACCGCCGACCCGAAGACGATCCTCGCGAGCTTGCAGAAGAACGGCACGGCGGCGCTGAAGTCCGGCGGGTGACGTGGCGCCGGCCGGTGGCGGCCGGCACGACGGCGCGAGGCGCGCGCACGGGACGCGCGCACGAGGCACACACGAGACGCCTTTGAGACGCGTGTGAGACGCGACGGCAGCGGGCGGTCCGGACGACCGGCGGCACCCGACCAGCGGGCAGGCGAAAGGGAAGGAACATGCGCAAGGAGCAGCAGGGCGGCGCGGCGGCCGTCGCACTGCCCGCGGTCCGCCGGACGGGGACGGCCGGACCGGGCGGTGCCGGCGGCGCGGGCGGAACCGCGCGGCCGGACGGCCCCGGCGGGGCGGAGGAGGCGACCGGGGCGCCCGGGCGGACCCGTCCGGGCGGGAGGAGCGGGGGGTCGGGGCGGTCCGGGGGGTTCGGGCGGTCCGGGAGGACGGGGAGGCCGCGGGGCAGCCTCGCCAGCCGCCACCACGGCCGCTGGGGCTGGCTGTTCGTCAGCCCGATGGTGATCGTGCTCGGCCTGTTCCTGCTGCTCCCGATCCTGATGGCGCTGTGGGTCAGCCTGCTGAACTGGGACGGCCAGTCCGACCCGTTCAGCTCCGCGGCCGACTTCGTCGGGGTGCGCAACTACACCGACCTGTTCGGCAGCAGCGGCGGCCTGACCCACCAGCTCTTCATGATCTCGCTGCGCAACAACCTCTACTACGTGCTGCTGGTGGTGCCGCTCCAGACCGTGCTCGCGCTGGGCCTGGCGCTGGCGGTCAACAGCCGCCGGCTGAAGCGCAAGGGGCCGCTGCGCACCGCGTTCTTCTTCCCGTCCGTCACCAGCTCCATCGCGATCTCCACCGTCTTCCTCTTCCTGTTCCAGGGCAGCGGCGCCGTCAACGCGCTGCTGAAGTGGGTGGGCATCACCGGGCCGAAGTGGTTCACCGACGCGCACGGCCTGGTCTGGTCGGTGCTGGGGGCGGTCGGCCTGGTCGACCCGGACCGGCCGGTGCACGCGCTGGCCGCGCACGGCGTGCTCGGGCTGTCCTGGTGGGACTGGCTGGCCGGGCCGTCCATCGCGATGTGCACGATCATCGTGCTGGCGATCTGGACCACGTCGGGCACCTTCATGCTGATGTTCCTCGCCGCGCTCCAGGACGTGCCCGCCGAACTGGAGGAGCAGGCCCGGGTGGACGGCGCCGGCCGCTGGCAGTCGCTGCGCCACGTCACCCTGCCCGCGCTGCGCCCGGTGATCTTCCTGGTGCTCACCCTCGGGCTCATCGGCACCTGGCAGGTCTTCGACGCGGTCTACGTGATGAGCCAGGGCGCCCCCGGCAACACCACCCTCACCCCCGCCTACCTGTCGTACACCTCCGGCTTCCAGGACAGCGACTACGGCCACGCCGCCGCGATCGCGTTCGTCCTGCTGGCGATCATCATGCTGATGACGCTGGTGCAGCGGGTGCTGCTGCGGGAGCGCGGCGAGCACCCCGGCCGCGGCCGCCGACTCCTCGGGAGGAACCGATGAGCGTCATCCACAGGAACCCCGGCCGCCGGCAGCGCCGACCGGTGAGCACCGTGCTGGTGCTGAGCGCGGCCACGCTGCTGGGCGTGGTGTACGTCCTGCCGTTCGTGATCCAGCTCGTCACGTCGTTCAAGACCGACCCCGACGCGGCCGCGCACCCGCTGTCGCTGCTGCCGAACCCGTTCACGCTGGCGTCCTACCGGCGGCTGTTCGGGGGCGGCGGGGGCGAGTCGATCCCGTTCACGCGCTGGCTGGGCAACTCGGTGCTGGTCACCGTCCTGATCACCGGCGGCCGGGTGTTCTTCGACTCGCTCGCCGGCTACGCCCTGGCCCGGCTGGACTTCCGCGGCCGGAACCTGCTCTTCAACGGCCTGCTGACGGTGCTGTCGGTGCCCGGCGTGGTGCTGCTCATCCCCAAGTTCCTGGTGCTCAACCAGCTCGGCATGTTCGACACGTACGCCGGCATGGTCGTCCCGCTGCTGGTGGACGCGGCCGGGGTGTTCATCATGCGGCAGTTCTTCCTGTCGGTGCCGAAGGAGGTGGAGGAGGCCGCGCGGATGGACGGCGCCGGGGTCTTCCGCACCTTCTGGTCGGTGGTGCTGCCGATGGCCCGCCCGGCGCTGATCACGCTGACGATCCTGTCGTTCCAGTCGTCCTGGAACGAGTTCACCCACTTCCTGGTGGCCACCCAGTCCCCCCAGTACGAGACCCTGACCACCGGCCTGGCCCGCTTCGTCTCCGGCAGCCTCAGCGCGGGCACGCAGTACCCGCTCAAGCTCACCGCGGCCCTGCTCGCCACCGTCCCGGTCGCCGTGCTGTTCTTCGTCTTCCAGCGCCACTTCGTGCGCGGGGCCAACTCCGGTTCCGTGAAGGGCTGAGCCCGACCCCGACCCCGACACCGGTCAGGGTCGGCCCGGTCGGCCCGGTCTGCCGGGTCGGCCCGGTCAGTCCGGGAGGATGCCGGCGGCGCCGGCCGCGGCGAGCCAGGAGGGGAACTCCGCCAGGAGGCGGTCGTAGAGGTCGCCGTCGGAGATCTCCCTCGGCGCCGGGCCGGCCGGGAAGAAGCCGGCGTTGTCGACGAGGCGGCGGCCGGGCACCGGGAGGTCGTCGAGCTTGCGCAGGAAGCGGAACTCGTCGTCGCCGAACCCCACGAACTGCCAGAACAGCGGGAGTTCCGCGGCCTTGCACAGCAGCCGCTCCGCCTCCGGCCGCGACGTCGGCGACCCGTCGGTCTGGAACACGACGAAGGCCGGGTCGGTCGCCCCGGACGCCTGGTAGTGCTCGATCACCGCCCGCATGGCGAGGTGGTAGTTGGTGCGCCCCATGTGCCCCATCGCGTCGTGCAGCGCGCCGATCCGGTCGCGGTAGGAGTCGAGGCCGATCTCGGCGGTGCCGTCGATCCCGGTGGAGAAGAAGACCACCGGGACCACGCCGTCGTCGTCGAGGTTCGCCGCCAGCGCGAGGGTCTGCTCCGCGAGGTGCTGGACGGAGCCGTCGCGGTAGTACGGCCGCATGCTGCCGGAGCGGTCCAGGACCAGGTAGACGGCGGCGCGCCGGCCGCCCACGCGGTTCTTGGCCAGCGAGACCGCGGCCTTCTTGTACAGGTCCACCAGGCCGGGCGCCCGGGCGGCCACCTTCTCCAGGCTGATCGCCCCGCCGGAGCCCCGGGCGCCCGCGGCGCCCGGAACGCCGCCCGGACCTGCGCCACCCGGAAGTGCGGGGCCCGGACCTGCGGGGCCCGAAGCGGCGGCGTCCGAGGCGGCGGGGTCGGCCCGGCGCCCGCCGCCGGGGCCGGCCACCGCCTTGCGGTAGTCGATCCGGGGACGTTTGCGGTAGTCGATGGCCATGCGCCGTGATTCTGCTCCACCCGGCCCCGCGGCGCGCCCCGTTCGGCCGAAGATCCCGTGCCGGACCGCGCCCTCGCGCCTCCCGCACCGCAGCGGCCCCGCCCGCACCTCCCGCCACCGGGCCGGGGCGTACCGCCCGCGGCCGCCGGACGCCAGGCCGCGCGCGGGCACCGGACGCCGGACGGACACGGGACGCCGGACGCTCGACGCCGGGTGCGAACGGGCCGGGGCGTACGGCCGCGCCGGCCGCCGGAGGGGCCGGACGCGCTCGGATGCCCGGCCCCGCGGGCACGGGGACCGCCAGGACCTGTCCGGGGCTACTTCGGCGCCGCCGAGAGGCCCGCCGGGAACGCGCCGTTCTCCGCGGCCTTACGGGTCAGGCGGGCGGCGATCTCGGTGAGGCGGGCGGTGCCGGCCTCGCCGAGGTGGCGGTAGGGGTCCACGGCCAGCCGGTCGGTGGTGTCCTCTATCTCGCGGCGCAGTTCGGTGCCCGCCGGGGTGAGGGCGCCGTCCGCGTCGAGCAGGCCGCGCTCGCGCAGCCGCTCGCAGCCGGCGTCCCACTCCTCCTGGCTCCAGCCGCGGGTGGCGCGGGCGAAGTCCGGGGTGAAGGCCGCACCGGTCGCGGTGTGGGTGATCAGCGCCTCCAGGCCGTCGAGCCCGGCACCGGCCAGCGCGGTGATGTGGCCGTCGCCGCGGTGCTCGCGCAGCAGCGCGGCGGCGTGCCAGAGCGCGAGCTGCGGCGCCTTCGGCGCGTCGAGGTCGGCGTGGGCGGCGTACATCGGGCGGCCGGGGGCGGCGCACGCCTCGGTGGCGGTGGCCGCCAGCGCGGCGGCCTCGGCGACCTCGGGGTCGTCGGCGGCGTCCTCGCCCAGTACCCGGCGCAGCGCGCCCTCCACCGCCCGCAACCGCGCGTCCAGCACGGCCGACGGCTGCGCGGCCTCCCACGCACGGGGGATGAACCGGGCGATCAGCGCGGGGTTGAAGTTGTAGAAGGTGGCCGCCACCGTGCCCGCGCCCACGGCGCCCATGGCCGCGGACCGGCTGGCGAAGTACCCCATGCCGCCGGGCTCCAGGCCGATCGCGGTGTACTCCCGCTCGGCCTCGGGCGCGAAGTAGATCAGCGAGTGCAGCGGGTTGAGCGCGGCGTTGCAGTGCCGGGCTGCCTTGAGTGTCATGCGGCCATCGTAGGCACGGCGGGCCGGAAGTCTACCCGCGAGTACGACCTTGGCCGGTTCCCAACTTCCGCTCCGAAAAGGGCAATTGGTGAGCCCGTGGCAGGCGGCACGCGCGCCGGCGGCGGCCGGTCCGCTCGCGGCCGCCCTCGCCCCTCACCCCGCGATCAGCGCCGCCACCGCGTCCGTGACCACCTTCCGCCGCCGCACCGCCCCCTGTCCGGCCAGCCGCGCGTCGAACTCCGGGGTGTTGGCACTCCAGAAGCCCGACAGGTGCAGCACCAGCCCGAGCAGTTCCTCCGCGCTGAACCGGGTGGGCAGCAGGCCGTCGCGCTGCGCCCCGGCGACCGCGTCGATCTTCGCCGCGTTGCTCTCGGTCACCACCGCGATCAGCGTCCCGCTGCCGGCCCGCTCCAGCCGGTACCAGGTCGCGAGGCGCTGCACCCAGGGCCGCTCCTCGTAGGAGTCGAAGAGCCGGCCGGCGTACCCGGGCAGGTCCGCCGGGTCGATCGGCACCGCGTCCACGGTCTCGCGGCACATGGCGTCGAAGACGGCGTCGAACAGGCCGTCCTTGCTGCCGAAGTAGTGGTAGATCTGCGCCTTGTTGCTCTGCGCCGCGGCGGCGATCCGGTCCACCCGGGCTCCCGCGATGCCGTACGCGGCGAACTCCTCGGTCGCCGCGCGCAGCAGCCGGCGGCGGGTCGCCTCCGCATCCCTGGTCATGGCACCCAGCTTATCGACTAACCGGATAGTTGACAAAGGGCCGGGCGAGGAGTCTCATGGAATTACTAATCAACCGGTTAGTCAGTAATTTCTCCCGACCGGAGCCCCGCCATGACGTCCCCGTCCTCACCCGCACCCTCCTCACCCGCACCGTCCTCGTCCGCACCCTCTTCCGCCCCCGGGTCCGCCGCCGGCGGGGCCGCGGCCGCCCCGGCCTCCGCCGTCTTCCTGGTCAGCGGGGCCTCCCGCGGGCTGGGCCGGGAGATCGTGGTGGCCGCCGCCGAGGCCGGGCACCGCGTGGTGGCCGGCGTCCGCTCGCCGAAGTCCCTGGACGACCTCGCCGCGCGCTACGGCGACCGGCTCGCCGTCGTCCCCCTGGACGTAACCGACGACGACCAGGCCCGGGCCGCGGTGCGCACCGCGGTCGACCGCTTCGGCCGGCTCGACGTGCTGGTCAACAACGCCGGGTACGCCAACGTCGGCGCCGTGGAGGACGTCGCCTTCGACGACTTCCGCGCGCAGATCGACACCAACCTGCTGGGCGTGGTCCGGCTCACCCAGGCGGCGCTGCCAGTGCTGCGCGAGCAGGGCTCGGGCCACGTCGTGCAGGTCTCCTCCGTGGGCGGCCGGCTGGCCACCCCGGGCCTGTCGGCGTACCAGGCCGCGAAGTGGGCGGTCGGCGGCTTCTCCTCGGTGCTCGCGGCCGAGGTCGCCCCGCTCGGCATCAAGGTCACGGTGCTGGAACCCGGCGGCATGTCCACGGACTGGGCCGGCTCCTCGATGCGGATCGACCCGGTGCGGCCGGAGTACGAACCCACCGTGGGCGTCTCGGCGGCCCGGCACGGCTCCGGCTCGGTCACCAACGCGAGCGACCCGGTCAAGGTCGCCCGCCTCGTCCTCGACGTCGTGGCCCTGCCCGACCCGCCGCTGCGGCTGCTCGTCGGCGCCGACGCCTTCCGCTACGCCACCGCCGCCGGCCGCGCCCTGCTCGCCTCCGACGAGCAGCACCGGGAGCTGAGCGAGTCCACCACCGCCGACGGCGCGACCGCCGCCGAGACCGACCCGCTCGGCCACGCCTGACGCCGCTCCCGAACCCTCCCGGGGATCTTCCGGTTTCCGCGGTTCCCGCCGCGGAAAGAGGGTCACCAGCCCAGCGACGCCCGCCCCGACGACGAGGGAGGGGTACGGCCGGTGAACCCCCAGGAGGCGGCGTGACGACCACCGAGCAACCCCGTGTACCGGGTCTGGAAGTCCGATCGATCGACTACGTCCCCCTGCGCGAGCGGCACGGCAGACTCTGGCACCTGGGCCCGCTGTGGTTCATGTCGAACGCGCAGATCGCCACCCTCGCCGTCGGCCTGATCAGCATCACCGGCGGCGGGAACCTGATCTGGTCGCTGATATCCATCGTGCTGGGCACCGCGCTGGGCACGTTCTTCATGGCGTTCCACTCCGCGCAGGGGCCGCAGCTCGGGCTGCCGCAGATGATCCAGTCCCGGCCGCAGTTCGGCTACGTCGGCGCGCTGCTGGTGTGGCTGTTCGCGTACGTGCAGTACGCCGGGTTCAACGTCTTCAACACGATCCTGGCCGGCCAGGCGATGAGCCACACCGCGCACGGCGGGGTGAAGTGGTGGGTGGCGGGCGTGACGGTGCTCGCGCTGGTGGTCGCGTTCGTCGGGTACGACGTCATCCACCGCGCCGAGCAGGTCCTCACCTACGTGTTCCTGGCCGTCTTCGGCGTCTTCACCGTCGGGGTGCTGGTGACGCTGCACTACCCGGCCGGGTCCTTCGACCTCGGCGGCTTCCGCTGGACGCCGTTCCTGGCGCAGTTCGGGGTGGTGGCCGGCTACCAGATCAGCTGGGCGATCTACGTGTCGGACTACTCCCGCTACCTGCCGCCGGACGTCACCGTGCGCAGGACCTTCTACTGGACGTACTTCGGCTCGGCGCTCGGCGGCGCGTGGCTGATGGTGCTCGGGTGCCTGCTCGCCGCGTGGGCGGGCAAGGACTTCGACACCATCGCGTCGATCGACGCGGCCGGCGACAAGGTCTTCGACGGCTTCGGCGCGGTGGTGCTGGTCTTCTCGGCGCTCGGCCTGGTCTCGGTCACGGCGCTGAACATGTACGGCGGTTCGCTGACGCTGATCAGCGCGTTCGACTCGGTCCGCAAGATCCGCCCGACCATCGGCGCGCGGCTGCTGACGCTCGTGCTCACCGCGGCGCTGTCGCTGGCCGGGGCGCTCGCCGCGACGTCCGACTTCCTGACGAACTTCAACAACTTCCTGCTGCTGGTGCTCTACCTGTTCATCCCGTGGACCGCGGTGAACCTGATGGACTACTACGTGGTGCGCCGCGGCCACTACGCCATCGCGGAGATCTTCAAGCCGCACGGCGTCTACGGCCGGTGGGGGTGGCGCGGGATCATCTCCTACCTGGTCGGCTTCGGCGCGATGGTGCCGTTCTTCTCGGTCGGCACCCTCTTCACCGGGCCCGCGGCCAAGGCGCTGAACGGCGCGGACATCTCGCTGTTCATCGGCCTGCCGGTGTCCGGGCTGCTGTACTGGTGGCTCGCCCGCACCATCGACGTGGCGGCCGAGATCGAACTGGCCGAGGCGGAGGCCGCGTCGCTGGAGGCGACCGGGACGGCGTGACGCCCCGCGCCGGCCCCCGGACGGCCGTGGCACCATGGCCCGGTCGGGGGCGGAGGAACGCGGACGGAAGAAGGACGGTGGCAGGGTGGGCGGCGCCGGGTCGGACGCGGGCGGGCCGGGCACGGGCGGGCCGGCGGCCGTCCCGGCGGAGGCCGGACGGGCCAAGGCGGAAGGGGCGGCGCGGGCCGACGCGGACCGGGCCGGCCCCGAGCACACCGACGCGGACCGGGCCGACGCCGAGCACGCCGCCGCCGAGCGGCGCGAGGTCGCGGAGTTCCGGCGCTCGCTCGGGCTCGACCACCTCGTGGACGTCCACACCCACTTCATGCCGCAGCGGGTGCTGGCCAAGGTGTGGGCGTACTTCGACGCCGCCGGGCCGCTGGTCGGGCGGCCCTGGCCGATCACCTACCGGTGGGAGGAGCGGCGCCGGGTCGAGCTGCTGCGCGGCTTCGGGGTGCGGGCCTTCACGTCCATGCTCTACCCGCACAAGGCCGGCATGGCCCGCTGGCTCAACGACTGGGCCGCGGACTTCGCCGCCCGCACCCCGGACTGCCTGCACACGGCCACCTTCTTCGCCGAGCCCGGCGCCCTCGCCGACGTGCGGCGCGCCCTCGCCCAGGGCACCCGGGTCTTCAAGTGCCACGTCCAGGTCGGCGGCTTCGACCCCAACGACCCGGACCTGGAGCCGGTCTGGCGGCTGCTCGCCGAGGAGGGGGTGCCGGTGGTGACGCACTGCGGTTCCGGACCGGTGCCCGGCGCCCACACCGGCCCCGCCCCGATCGCCGCGCTCCTGGCCCGCCACCCCGCGCTGCGCCTGGTCGTCGCCCACCTCGGCATGCCCGAGTACGAGGACTTCCTCGGCCTCGCCGAACGCCACCCGGGCGTCATGCTCGACACCACCATGGCCTTCACCCCCTTCGCCGAGGCCGACGCGCCCTTCCCGCGCGCGGCCCTCCCGCGCCTCGCCGCCCTCCAGGACAAGGTCCTGCTCGGCACCGACTTCCCCAACATCCCGCACCCCTACGCCGCCGGTCTGGAGGCCCTGCGCACCGCCGACCTGGGCACCGACTGGCTCCGCGCCGTCTGCCACGACAACGCCGCCCGCCTGTTCTCCCTCTGATCCCGGACCCGCTGAGCCCGGGCCCGGGGCCCCTTCCGGTCCCCGGTCCTTTCCGGTCCTTCCGGCCACGGGGTGGCCGGAAGGCGACGGGGGCGGTGGACAGGCCGCGGCGGGCGGGGGTTAATCGGGTGAGCACGGTGGTCAACGACGGTGCGTCGGGGTGGGAGGCATGTGATGACCGGCCTCAACAAGGGGATCGAACGGGTCGAGGTGCGGCTGAAGTGGGACCCGAGCCCGCTGGGGGCGCCGCCGAGTGACCTGGACCTGATCGCGGGGACCTTCCGGGCCGGCGCGGAGCAGGGTGATCCGGCCTATCTCGTGCACTTCGACAGCAGGGCGCCCGACGGCACCATGTGGCTCAACCGGGACAGCCAGAACGGCAAGGGCCTCGGCTTCGACGAGGTGATGACGCTGGAACTGGACCGGCTGAGCACCGACTACCGCAGGGTCGTGGTCGGCGCGATGATCCAGCAGAGTTTCGGGCGGCTGGAGTTCGGCGCCGTGGCCGCCCCCGGCTACCAGATCGTCACCGGCTGGACGGTGCTCGCCGAGGGCGACCTGGACGGCCTGGGCGCGACCACGGCCGCGACCTTCGCGGAGTTCACCCGGGGCGACTCCGGCGCGTGGGCCTTCCACCCGCTGCTGCGCGGCTACGACACGGACCCCGACGCCTTCGGCCACGTGATGGGCCGCCCGCCGGCCTGACCGGACGTCACCCCGCCGCGCCCACCCGTCGCCTCCCCGCCCGCCGCCTCCCGCGCTGCTCCCGCCCGCGTCCTCTTCCGTCGCGTCCGGATGTCCACATGAGCCGGATGTACGACCGTATGCACATATGCCCGTACGGAGGTATGCCCGCAGCCGGAGACGGCCGGCATCACCCCCGCTGACGTGGACTTTTCCGTCCGCGCGGCGCCGAACTGCCCGGCGCCGCTCCCCCGGACGGCGGCCTCGGAGTGACCGTGATGCCTCGCGCGTCCATCGCCGGAGCCCCGCACACCTCTGGTCCAATGGGTCATATGGGGCATCAGGTAAGCAAAGCCACACCCATGGAGGCAGTCATGCGGGACGCCGGACAGGGCGCGCGGGGGCGTACGGGCGTACGGAGATCGGCACTGGCGATCGGATGCACGGCGGTCGCCCTCGCGGGGGTGCTGGCCGCGCCGGCGGGACCGGCCGACGCGATCGGCGGCGCGCCGCACGTGCGCGGCGCGCTGCTCCACCCCGAGAAGGACTGGATGGGGTCGTCGATCGCCGCCCACGAGGGCCGCGCGGGCACCGCCCCCGCCACCACCGGGACCACGGCCGTCGCCCGCACCCCCGGCTTCGACGTGAGCAACTGGCAGGGCACCATCGACTGGCCCGCGCAGTACAGCAAGGGCGCCCGATTCGCGTACATCAAGGCGACCGAGGGCACCACCTACAAGGACCCGAAGTTCGACGCGAACTACACCGACTCCTACTACGCGGGCTTCATCCGCGGCGCCTACCACTTCGCCCGCCCGGACAGCTCCGGCGGCAAGGCGCAGGCGGACTACTTCGTCTCGCACGGCGGCGGCTGGTCCAAGGACGGCCAGACACTGCCGCCCGCCCTGGACATCGAGTACCCCTCCGGCGACGCCTGCTACGGCCTGGGCAAGAGCGCGATGGTCAGCTGGATCAAGGCGTTTATCGACGAGGTGCACGCGAAGACCACCCGCTGGGCGACCATCTACTCCACCACCGACTGGTGGACCCGCTGCACCGGCAACACCCCGGTCTTCGCCGCCAACGACCCGCTGTTCGTGGCGCGCTACGCCTCCAGCGTCGGCACGCTGCCGGCCGGCTGGCCCTTCTACAGCTTCTGGCAGCACGCCGACTCCGGCACCTTCCCCGGCGACCAGGACTACTTCAACGGCCCGGTCAGCGGCCTGCGCAACCTCGCCGACAACACCTAGGGGCCTGTCCGGCGGATCGTGCCGGTCGAGCTCGCGGGGTCCGGTGCCGTGCATCGCAAGGCGGAGAAGCATCCGCGTACCGGGTCGTCCGTGGGTGGTTCGACAACGCAGGGAGGTGCGGTGCCGGGCGCCGCGAGCCCGGCAGGATCCGCCGGACAGGCCCCTAGGGACCGGTCCGGCGGGGCGGGAGCGGCAGGAAGCCGCTGGTGCGGGCGGCGTACTCGGCATAGCCCGGCCGGTCGGCCATCTGCCGCTCCAGCAGCCGCTTCCCGCTGCCGAAGACCAGCAGGGCGGTCATCAGCAGCGGGGACGGCGCCGACACCGCGGCCGACGGCCAGCTCGCGCACGCCATCGCGTACAGGCCCCACCACACCAGGCAGTCGCCGAAGTAGTTGGGGTGGCGGGTCCAGGACCACAGGCCGCGGTCCATGATCAGGCCGCGGTGCGCGGGGTCGGCCTTGAAGCGGGCGAGCTGGTGGTCGCCGACCGCCTCGAAGGCCAGTCCGGCCGCCCACAGCACGCCGCCGGCCGCCGCCCAGCCGCCGAGCGGCCCGGTGACGTACTGCGCCGCCTGCACCGGCAGCGAGACCACCCACACCAGCGCGCCCTGCACCAGGTAGACGGTGCGCAGCGCGTACGCGGCGCGGCCGCCGGGCGCCTTGGCGAGCATCCGGTCGTAGCGCGGATCCTCGCCGTGGCCGCGGCCGCGGCGGGCGATGTGCGCGGCCAGCCGCAGCCCCCACACGGCGGTGGCCACGGTGACCAGCAGCCGCCGGCCGTCGTCGCCGTGCCCGGCCGATGCCCCGTACGACGCGACGGCGACCGCGGTGAAGGCCACGCCCCAGGCGACGTCGACCACCCGGTGCACGCCCTTGGCCAGCGCGACCGCGAAGGTGGCCGCCATGACGCCGAAGGCGGCCAGCGCCGACCAGCCCAGGCCCTGGGCGAACGCGGTCCAGCAGAAGCCGTTCACGGCCGCACCGGGGCGTACCAGTCGCGCGGGGTGGCCGGCAGACCGGAGTCGCCCGCCTCCTCCGGGCGCACCGCGAGGATCTGGTCCACGCCCATCCGCCGCTCGGCGAACGCCAGCATCGAGCCGGCCAGGTACAGCCGCCAGACCCGCACCGCGGCGTCGCCCGCCAGCGCGGCGAACGCCGGGCGGCGCTCCTCCAGCGTGCGGTACCAGGCGGCGATCGTCCGGACGTAGTGCTCGCGCATCGCTTCCACGGACCGCACCTCCAGTCCCGCGCCCTCCAACAGGTCCACGGTCCGCCCGACCGGGCGCATGTGCATGTCGGGGACGATGTACGTCTCGATGAACGCGCCGCCGCCGGGCGCGTCGGCGCCGCGGGACATCTGCTGCATCAGCAGCCGGCCCCGCGGCCGCAGCAGCGCGTGCAGCCGGGCGGCGAAGTCCGGGTAGTGCTCCTCGCCGACGTGCTCGCCCATCTCGATCGCGCTGACCGCGTCGTAGCCGCCCGCGTCGGCGGCGAGGTCGCGGTAGTGGCTCAGCCGCACCTCGACCAGGCCGCCGAGGCCCTCCTCCTCGACCCGGGCGGCCACGAAGTCGCGCTGCTCGCGGGAGAGGGTGACGGCGGTGACCCGGGCCTTGAACTCCCGGGCCGCGTACAGGGCGAGGCTGCCCCAGCCGCAGCCCATGTCCAGCAGCCGCGCGCCCGGGGCCAGCGCGAGCTTGCGGCAGACGAGTTCGAGCTTGTCGCGCTGCGCCTCGGCCAGGCCGTAGCCCGTCCCGGCGCCGTCGGAGCCGGCGCCGGTGCCGGCGCCCGTGCCGGGATCGGCGCCCGTGCCGGGATCGGCGCCCGCGCCCGCGGTCGCGGTCGTGGGCTCGTCCCGCGGTGTGCCCGGTGACTCGGTCCAGTAGCCGCAGGAGTACGCCATCGACGGGTCCAGCAGTTCGGCGTACCAGGCGTTGGACAGGTCGTAGTGGTGGCTGATGGCGGCGCGGTCCCGGCCGGTGCTGTGCTTCTCGCCGCGCGGCGCCGCCCGCCGGACGCCCGGCGGGGCCGGGCGCGGGCCGAGCGCGCCGAGCCGCAGCGCGGTGGCGGCGGCCGCGGCGAGTTCCCGCGGCCCGGGTCGGCCCGGCGCGTCGCCTCGCTCCCGCAGCGCCCGGGCCACCCGGCCGAGCCCGTCCGGCAGGTCGCCCTCGATGTCCAACTCCCCCGCGATGTACGCCTCGGCCAGGCCCAGGCCGCTGGGCTGCCACAGCAGGCGGCGCAGCGCGCGGCGGCTGCCCACCACGACCACGGGCGCGTCCGCCGGGCCGGTCTCGCTGCCGTCCCAGGCGCGCAGCCGCACCGGCGGCCGTCCGCCGAAGTACCCCTCGAGCAGTCGCCCGAGCCGTTCCGCCACCGCGGTCATCGTCGCTCTCCGTCCTCGTGTCCGTGATCCGTGCCCCGGCCGCCCGGCGGGGGCACGTCGCCCCCCGGGACCCCGCCGCCCGACGACGCTCCGCCGCCCTCGGCGGTCGACGGGCGAGCCAGGACCATCTGCCGCACGTCCAGGTAGCCGGAGCGGAACCCGGCCTCGGAGTAGGCGAGGTAGAACTCCCACATCCGGCGGAAGGTCGCGTCGAAGCCGGCCGCGGCGACCTGCCCCGCCCCGGCCGCGGCGGTGAACCGCTCCCGCCACAGCCGCAGCGTCTCCGCGTAGTGCGGGCCGAAGCCGGCGTCGTCGGATATCCGCAGGCCGTGCGCGGCGGCCTCCCGTTCGATCGCCTCGGAGGAGGGGATCAGGCCGCCGGGGAAGACGTACTTGCCGATCCAGGTGTAGGTGCCGTTCGTGGCGAGCATCCGGTCGTGCGCCATGGTGATGGACTGGAGGGCGATCCGGCCGCCGGGGGCCAGGACGCGGGCGAGGGTGGCGAAGTACTCCGGCCAGAACTCCGCGCCGACCGCCTCGATCATCTCCACGCTGACCACGGCGTCGAAGCTTCCCCGCACCTGGCGGTAGTCGCACAGTTCGACCTCGACCGAGCCGGCCAGGCCCGCGGCGGCGATCCGCGCCTCGGCCAGGTCGCGCTGCTCGCGGGAGAGCGTCACGGTGCGCACCCGCGCGCCGCGCCCGGCCGCCCGCAGCGCCAGCTCTCCCCAGCCGGTGCCGATCTCCAGCAGCCGGGTGCCCTCTTCGACGCCGGCCAGGTCGAGCAGCCGGTCGATCTTGCGGTGCTGGGCGGAGGCGAGGACGTCCTGGTCGGCGGGGAAGCCGCGGAACAGGGCGGCGGAGTAGGTCATCGTGTCGTCGAGGAAGAGCGCGAACAGCTCGTTCGACAGGTCGTAGTGCCGGCGGATGTTGTCCCGGGCGCCGTCGGGGGTGTTGCGCTGCGCCGCCGGGGTGGCGTGCGCCCAGGCGCGGCGCAGCCGCTGCAGGGCGGGCGGGACCAGCGCGGTGGCGTTCGCGGCCAGTACCGTGAGCACCTCGACCAGGTCGTCCGCGTCCCACTCGCCGGCCATGTAGGACTCGCCGAAGCCGATCAGGCCGTCGACCGCGATCCGGCGGTGGAACGCCGCCGGATCGTGCAGCCGCAGCACCGGCCCCTGGTCGCCGCTGCCGGAACCGTCCGGCGTGCGCACCCGCAGTGGCAGCCGGGCGAGGGCGCGGCCGACCAGCAGCCGGCCCACCGCGGTGCGCGGCGGCGAACTGCGCGGCACCCGGGCCGCGTCCGGCCACGTGACCGGGTCCACGCCGGCCCGCGGCGCCGCGGCGGGCCCGCCGGGCGCCGGCGCGGCTGCGGTGCGGTCGGAGACGAGTCTGCTCACTTCAGGCCCTCCTGGGTCCGGTGGTGCGGGCGGGGGAGCACGGGCAGGCCGCGCAGGTGGAGGCGGACGCCCTGCCACCGGATCGCCGCGGAGACGGCGAGCGTGGACCAGGGGTGCCGGAGCGCGGCGGCCAGCAGTTCCCGGCTGCCGGCCGGGCGGCGGGTGCCGCGCACCGTCGCGGTGAACGGCCGGCCGCCCGCCCGCTCCAGGTGCACGGCCAGGTCGAGCCGCGCGCCGGGCACCGGCAGGCGCATCCGGTAGCGGCCGTCGACCGGGAAGAACGGCGAGACGTAGAACTCCTTGGGCACCTCGGCCCGGCCCCGCTCGTCGGGGCGCAGCAGGTAGCAGTGCCGCTCGCCGTAGGTGTTGTGCACCTCGGCGACGGTGCACAGCGGCGTGCCGTCGGGTCGGTGGCACCAGTAGACGGTCAGCGGGTTGAAGACGTGGCCGAGCACGCGGGCGTGCGCGAGCATCAGCACCCGGCCGCCGTCGAGGCGGACGCCCTGCGCGTCGAGGTAGCGCTCCAGGCCGGCGCGCAGGGTGGGCGCGGTGCCCGCGAAGTGGTCGCGCGCGGCGAACCGGGCGAGCGGACGCAGCGGCCGGGGCGGCACCGGCAGGTGGTCGAGGTCGACCAGCCACAGGTAGGTGCGGTGCCGGAAGACGCGGCGGATCGGCCGGGTGCGGACGTGGGTGGTCACGCAGCGGTACAGGCCGGCCGGTCCGGCCGGTGCGCTCCCGCGGGCGTCCGGCGCGGGGTCCGTCGCGGCGGCGGGCCGGGCGGGCGGCCGGGGGCGGGTCACCAGCGCACCCCGAGCGCGGCGGCGGCCGCCACGCCGGAGCGGCAGCCGTCCTCGTGGAACCCCCACCCGTGGTAGGCGCCCGCGTACGCCGTGACGGACGTGTTCAGTTCGGGCAGGCGCTGCTGGGCGGCCACCGACTCGGGCGTGTACAGGGGGTGTTCGTAGACCATGCGGGCCAGCACGCGGTCCGGGTCCACCGCCTCGGACGCGTTGAGCGTGACCAGGTAGTCCGCCGCGGCGTCCAGCCGTTGCAGCCGGTTCATGTGGTAGCTGACCCGCACCTTCCGCGCGGGGGCCGTGCAGGAGGGCATCAGGTAGTTCCACGAGGCGCGGGCCCGGCGGGCCGTTGGCAGCAGCGAGGCGTCGGTGTGCAGCAGCGTCTCGTTGCGGGAGTAGTCGAACGCGCCGAGCACCCGCGCCTCGGTGGCGGTCGCGTCGGCGAGGACGGCGAGCGCCTGGTCGGGGTGGGTGGCCAGCACCACCGCGTCGTACTCCCGGGTGGTGCCGTCGGCGGTGGTGACCTCGGCGCGGTCGGGGAAGCGGCGCACCGCGCGGACCGGGGTGCCGGTGTGCACCGTGGTGAGCTGCTTGCCGATCCGCCGGACGTACTCCGCCGAGCCGCCGGTGACCGTCCTCCACCGCGGGGACCCGCTCACCGACAGCAGCCCGTGGTGGCGCAGGAAGCGGAAGAGGTACGCCGCCGGGTAGCGCATCGCCTGGTCGGGGGCGCAGGACCACACGGAGGAGACCAGCGGCACCACGAAGTGCGCGGTGAAGTACGGCGAGAAGCCCTGCTCGACCACGAACCGGCCCAGCGTCAGGTGCTCGGCCCGCCCCGAGTCGAGCGCGGCGCGGGCCGCCCGGTGGAAGGACGGCACCCCGGCGAGCAGGCTCAGGTAGCGGCCGCGCAGCGCGCTGTCCGGGCGGGCGAACAGGCCGCCGGGGCCGCGGGCGCCCGCGTACTGCAGGCCGCAGCCGTCGCAGCGCACGGACAGGCTCATCTCGGATTCCTGGGTGGCCACGCCCAGTTCGCGCAGCAGCCGCAGCAGGGTCGGGTAGGTGCGGTCGTTGTGCACGATGAAGCCGGTGTCGATCCGCAGCGCCCGGCCGCCGGGGTCGGCCACGTCGTGGGTGTGCGCGTGGCCGCCGAGGCGGTCGTCCGCCTCGTAGAGCGAGACCTCGCACGCCTGCCGCAACACGTGGGCCGCGGTCAGGCCGGCCACCCCCGAACCCACCACCGCGATACGCCGCCGCACCTCGTCGCCCCGATCCCGCGCTGTCCGCGCGCCTCGCCCGCTCCCCTGCCGGCGTCCCCGCCGGCTCTGTCACGGGTGATTCGGAGCCGCGGCCGAAAAGGATGGGTCGAGGTGCGGGAGTGGCGTGAAGCGGAGGGCGGCGCGGACGGGGGATGGGGGAAACGCCCTCTTCCGACCGGATTTGGGCTCCGGGCGATCGTCGGTTTTCGGTAAAGCGACACCGCTGAGCGCCCATACGCTATTCCCACAACGCTCACGTGGCGTGCACACTACAGCGCGGGTGCGGGTCGTGAACGAGCGTGCGGTACAGGGCCCGTGCCCGTCGTTCCCTGCTCACGGACCATCACGTTGGAGTCGTCATCACCCACATACACGCACCCCGTAGCGGCAGAGGCCGCGCCGGAGTCGTAGCGGCCGCCTCGCTGGCCCTGCTCTCCGGATCGCTGCTGATGGCCGGGCCCTCGCAGGCGTCCACGCCGTCGGCCACCGCCAAGACCATCTCAGGCTCGCACCCGGCGTGGGCCACCGCGTCCGCGGACGCCGGCTCGCTGTCGTCCGCCACCGAGATCACCGGCACGGTGTACCTCGCCGGCCAGGACCCGGCCGGGCTCACCGCGTACGCGACGGCCGTCTCGGACCCGAGCAACGCCAGTTACGGCAAGTTCCTCACCGCCGCGCAGTACCAGGCCCGGTTCGGTGCCACCAAGGCGCAGATCAGCGCCGTGCAGAAGTGGGCCGAGGACTCGGGCCTGAAGGTGCTGAGCACCACCGCGCACGCGATCACCGTCAAGGGCACCAACGCCGCGATCACCAAGGCGTTCGGCACCGGCGAGCACCAGTACAAGGTGTCCGGCCAACTGCGCCACGCGCCGGCCCAGGACCTGAAGGTGCCGGCCTCCGTCTCCAGCGCGATCCTCGGTGTCGACGGCCTGTCGTCGGCCGGCAGCAACGTGGTGCGCCCGGACTCGCACAAGGTCGTCACGGACACCACCGCGACCTCCAAGGGCGCGACGGCGGACAAGGACAAGACCTCCCTGCCCACCACCGCCACCTGCTCCGCGTACTGGGGCCAGAAGACCGCCAAGGGCGCGCCCGCGGGCTTCACCAAGAAGGACGTGGCGTTCGACCAGTGCTCGCTGTACCCCTCGCAGATCCGCAAGGCGTACGGCATCACCTCCACCGGGCTGACCGGCAAGGGCGCCACCATCGCCATCGTGGACGCGTACGGCAGCTCCACCATGGCGGCGGACGCGAACCAGTACGCCACCAACCACGGTGACAAGGCGTTCAAGAAGGGCCAGTACACCGAGTACGTCGACTCCTCGCAGTGGACGAACGAGGACCTGTGCGGCGGCGCCGACGGCTGGGCGCCCGAGGAGGCGCTCGACGTCGAGATGGCGCACGGCCTCGCGCCCGACGCCAACGTGGTCTACGTGGGGGCGAACTCCTGCACCGACGACGACCTGCTGGCCGCGATCAGCAAGATCGTGGACAACCACCTCGCCGATGTCGTCTCCAACTCGTGGGGCGAGATCATGCACACCACGGACGACGCGGACGTGACCGCGTCGGAGATCGCGGCGTACGAGCAGGTCTTCCAGGAGGCCGCGATCGAGGGCATCGGCATCGGCTTCTCGGCCGGCGACTGCGGTGACAGCAGCCCGCTGGCGGCGGCCACCGGCGCGAACTGCCAGACCGACACCTCGCGCGCCCAGGCCAACTGGCCGGACTCCGACCCGTGGGTGACCTCGGTCGGCGGCACCGCGCTGGCCCTGGCCGACAAGAACGGCAAGTACGGCTTCGAGACCGACATGGGCACCACCCGCTCGACGCTGTCGGCCGACGGCAAGAGCTGGAGCCCGGTCCCGGCCGCGGCGCCGTTCTACTTCGGCGGTGGCGGCGGCACCAGCGAGGACTTCGCGCAGCCCGGCTACCAGCGCGGCGTCGTCCCGGACACGCTCTCGCACACCCTGATGACCGGCCAGAAGACCGCGCAGGCCAAGCGGGTCACCCCGGACATCTCGATGGTCGGCGACCTCTACACCTCGGTGCTCGTCGGCATCTCCGACGGCGCGGCCTACAGCGAGGGCGGCTACGGCGGCACCAGCGTCTCCTCGCCGGAGTTCGCGGCGGTGCAGGCCGACGCGATCCAGGCCGGCCACCACGCGATCGGCTTCGCCAACCCGGCGATCTACGCCCGCTCGCACGTGACCACCGACGTGGTCGACAAGCAGGCCCAGCACAGCAGCACCCCGCTGAGCAGCGTCTACGACGCGGGCGTGGTCAACGGCAACCTGCTGGTCCGGCTGATCGGCTTCGGCCAGGACACCTCGCTGAACGCGGTGCGCGGCTACGACGACGCCACCGGTGTCGGCTCGCCGAACGCGAAGTACCTCACGTCGTACCACTTCTGACGGTTCGCCGTCAGGACGGTCCGGTAAGGGCGGGCCCCGGTGGAGGATTTCTCCTCCACCGGGGCCCGCCCGCGTGTTTGATCGGATCGTCTGAATAATGGGGGGCGGTGTGTCCGTTCGAGGCACACCGTGTGGGGGGAACGCGCAGCGATGGTGAAGCTCAGGCGGAGAACAGCGGTCGGGTTGGCCACCGCGGCGGTGGCGGCGGCGGTGGCCGTGACCCTGGTCGCGGTCGGCACCGGGGGCGGCGGCTCGGCACACGCCAAGGCCGCCGGCGGCACCGCGCCGCAGGCTCCGGTGCGGCACGCGCCGACCGCCTCGACCACCCCGACGTGGGACGGCAAGACGAAGGTGATCGGCGACGGCTCCACGTCGTACACCGGTCCGCAGCCGAACCAGCCGACCTTCCACAAGCTCAAGCCGGGCGAGGAGCCGCCGCAGTTCGTGGTCTTCTCCTGGGACGGCGCGCTGGAGGGCGACGACCACGACTTCTCCCGCTTCCGCACCCTGGCGGAGAAGTACCACGCCAACATGACCTTCTTCCTCAGCGGCATCTACCTGCTGCCCAAGGACAAGAGCACCCTCTACCACCCGCCGCAGCACTCGCCGGGCGCCTCCGCGATCGACTACCCCACCGACCAGCACATCCGGTGGACCCTGGAGCAGCTCCGGCTGGCCTGGGAGGACGGCGACGAGATCGGCACCCACTTCAACGGGCACTTCTGCCTGCCCGACAAGGGCGCGGGCGCGGACTGGAGCACCAAGGAGTGGCTGAGCGAGACCAGCCAGGCCTACTCCTTCGTGCAGAACTGGAAGACCAACACCGGCTTCACCGACATCCCTCCGCTGCCCTTCGACTACGCCCAGGAGCTGGTCGGCGGCCGCGCGCCGTGCCTGGAGGGCCAGAAGAACCTGCTGCCGGCCGAGAAGCAGCTCGGCTGGCGGTACGACGCCAGCTCGCCCGGCGACTTCCAGCTCTGGCCGCAGAAGGAGGACGGCATCTGGAACTTCCCGCTGGAGCTGGTGCCCTACCCGGGCAAGGACTTCCAGGGCCTGACCATGGACTTCAACTTCCTCTACAACCAGTCCGGCGGCGACGTCACCGAGGGCGACCCGGCGAAGTACCCCGAGTGGGAGAAGCAGGCGCGGGACGGGTACCTGGAGGGCTTCCAGCGGGTCTACAACGGCAGCCGGGCGCCGCTGTTCATCGGCAACCACTTCGAGGACTGGAACGGCGGCATCTACATGCAGGCCGTCTCCGACGTGGTGAAGGACGTCTGCCCCCGCAAGGGCGTGGAGTGCGTGTCCTTCAAGCAGTTGTGCGACTGGCTGGACATGCAGGACCCGGCGGTGCTGGCGAAGCTGCGCAACCTGGACCCGGGCGAGTCGCCGGACTGGTCGACCTTCCTGAAGAAGTAGCCCCCGCGCCCGGCCGGCCGCGGCCCTGCCCGCGGCCGGTCGGCGTCGGTGTCGGTGTCGGTGTCGGCGTCGGTGTCGGCCGCGCGGCTCAGCGGGCGGAGGCCGCCGCGGTGCCGCCCGGCGGCCGGACCGCCTCGGCGTAGTGGGTCCACACGGCCGTCGGGTAGTCGCTGCCCGGCTTCTTCGCGGACCGCCCGCCGATCCCGGTCAGCGGCTCCAACTGCTGGGTCTTCGGGTCGATCCGGAAGAGCGTGACCGCGGTGGCCATGTCCGCGTCGTATCCGACGAACGACGCCGAGGTGTTGTCCGGCGCGGTGCCCGGCAGCCCGGCCAGCCCCGGTCCGGCCTTCGCCACGGCGTGCGCGGCACCGTTGCTGACGGCCTCGCGCAGCGCGTCGTCCACCTCCCCGGCCACCTTCGGGGTGAACGGGTGCGTGACGGCGGGCTTCTGGAGCGCCACCGCCGATCCGTCCCGGGTGACGCGCAGCACCGAGTACGGGTCGGTGCGGGTGCCGCCGGCCGCGAAGGTGGTGTACCCGGCGGCCATCCGGATCGGGCTGGGCGTGGAGGTGCCCAGCGAGAAGCTCGGCACCTGCTCGGCGAACCCGCTGTCCGGCAGCAGCCCGGCGTCGATCGACGCCTGCCGCACCCGGTTGAGCCCGACGTCCATCCCCACCTGCATGATCGGCCCGTTCACCCCGTCCGCGACGGCCTGGGCGAGCGGGATCGTGCCGTAGGAGCGGTCGCCGGCGTTGGCGGTCTTGACGACCTTCCCGTCCCGGCTCCAGTACGGGCCCTCGGGTGTCTGGATCGGCACGTCGTCGTCGCCGTCGTAGGGCGACTGCGGGCCGACAAAGACCCGCGGCGCGTCCCTGGCACTGACCACGCCGTCGCGCAGGGCCGCGGCGTAGACGTAGGGCGCGTAGGCGGTGCCCGCCGGGACGATCGAGATGTCGGCGTCGTCGAAGCCCTGCTTGATGTAGTCGGGGCCGCCGTAGAGCGCCAGGATGCGCCCGTCGGTGGCGACCGAGGCGGCGCCCACCCGCACGTCGCGGTCGGCGGCGCGGGTGGACGGGTGCAGCTTCGCGGTCTGCTGCTTGACCGCCGACGCCAGCGCGTCCACCTTCGGCTTCTCGAAGGTGGTGTAGATCTGGTAGCCGCCCCGGTCGAACTGCTGGTCGGAGATGCCGCTGTGCGCGGAGACGTAGGCACGCGCGGTGTCCACCAGGTAGCCGGTCTGCCCGCTCAGCCCGACCGGCTTCGGCGGCGCGATCGGCTCCGGGAAGGTGGTGAGGGTGGCGCGCCGGGCGGCCGACAGCTTGCCGGTCTCCACCATCCGGTCCAGCACCCAGTTCCAGCGCGCCACCGCCCGCTGGTGGTTGGCGGCGCTCACCGAGGGGTCGAACTGGCCGGCGCCCTTGAGCAGCGCGGCGAGGAACGCGGACTGGCTGGTGTCGAGTTGGGACACGTCCTTGCCGTAGTACGCCTTCGCGGCGCGCTGCACCCCGTAGGCGCCGCGGCCGAACCAGCTCGTGTTGAGGTAGCCGTCGAGGATGCGGTCCTTGCTCATCTTGCGGTCGAGCTTGACCGCGATGAAGATCTCGGAGACCTTGCGGGAGATCGTCTGGTCCTGGTCGAGGTAGACGTTCTTGACGTACTGCTGGGTGATCGTGGAGCCGCCCTGCCGCTGCCCGCCGGTGGCCATGTTCATCACGGCCCGGGCGATGCCCTTCGGCGAGACGCCGGCGTCGGAGTAGAACGACGCGTTCTCGGCGGCGAGCACCGCGGACCGCACCGACACCGGGATGCGGTCCAGCGGCATCGCCTGCCGGTCGACCGGGCCGACGCGGGCCATCTCGGTGCCGTCGGCCCAGTAGTAGACGTTGTCCTGCTGCGTCGCGTAGGCGTTCAGGTCGGAGGGTATCGAGGTGGTCTCGTAGGCCCAGCCGATGAGCGCGAGCAGCGCGAGCAGGCTCCAGGTGCACAGCAGCAGGCCCTGGCGGAGCGAGGGCAGCCAGCGGCGCCAGCCGGCGCGGTCCGGCCGCGGGTAGCGCGGGCGCAGCCGGCGCGCCGGCGCCCACCAGGGCGCGGCGCCGGAGGCGGGCACAGGGCCGTCGGAGCCGTCGGAGCCGTCGGAGCCGTCGCCAGGGTCGTCGCCGGTGACGGACGCGGTGACGGGGGAGGGCTCGCCGCCACGGTCGACCGTGGGGCCGTCCTCGGGAGCGCGGTCGACCGCGGGGCCGTCCCCGGGCGCGCCCCCGCGCTTCGGCAGGCGCGTGGCGGCGGCCGTCCGCGCGGCGCGCAGTGCCCTCCGCCCCTGCTCCTGCCAGCCCGACCCGCGCGGCCTCCGCCGCCGATGCCCGCCGTCCCGCCGCGCGACCATGGCCCCCCTGCCTCGAACGTCCCTGGCAGAGGCGTCCCCACGCCCCGCACCGCCCTGAGCGTATGTCGGCGTCCGGCGCCGAATACGACGTGATCTCCACAACTCTGTAACAAATTGCACACGATGACGACACATCGCCGGACATCCGGCCGGCGGCCGCCTGGAGCCGGGCACGCCGATGCCCCGGGCACCGCTGGAGGGCGGCGGCCCGGGGCGTCGGGGGCGAGGCGGACGGGACGCCCGGCCTCAGAACGCGCGGTTCAGTTCTGGTACGGGTTCGCGCCCTGCTGCGGGGCCGGGCTGCCGGCGGGCGGGGCCGGCTGGGGGGAGGCGGCGATCTGCGCCTGGAGCTGCTCGGCCTGCTCCTTCGGCACCGACGTCTGCGCGCCGCAGAAGGTGCACTGGGTGGAGTACTTGGAGCTGATCGGGAACAGCGGGATGAAGAACAGCGTGAACTTCACGACCCGCCGGCGCAGCGCGTGGGCGGACGGGTTGCCGCACCGCCCGCACAGCAGCGTGATCATCGCCAACTGGTATATGTAGCTCCTGGTGCCCCAAATGATCATGGTGATCGCCTTCCCCCGGGGTACCGCCCCTGCGACGGTCCCTGTCAAGGAGCACAGTGTGCCCCACCCGCCTGTCGGCGGTGCACCCGGGCAGGGGGTACGCCGACCCGGCGGGGTCCGGACCCGCCTCGGGGCGCCGGGCTCAGGCCCTCCCGCCGGGCAGCGGCGGACGGGGGGCGCCGGGCCCGGTGGTGGCGTAGAGCGCGACCGCCAGCGGCCGGATGCTGGCCAGCCGGTGCTCGCTCTCCCCCGGCATCCGGGGCAGCTCGTCGATCAGGTCCTGTTCCAGGAGCGGTTCGGCCGCCCGGATGCGCGAGCGCACCGTCTTGGCGGCGACCCCCAGCGACGCGGCGGCCGGCTCGTACCGGCAGCCGTGCCGCACCCACTCCCGTACGGTGCGCAGCAGGTCGCGGCGGTCGGCGGCGAGCGGGCGCAGCGCCTTCTCCGCCCAGGCCCGCAGCGGGGGTTCGCCGAGCAGGGCGTGCAGGTCGGGCACGGCACCGGGGTCGCGCCCGATGGGGTCCCCGGTGCCGTGGCGCGCCACGACCTGTGCGGCCAGCGAGAACACCACCCGGTCGAGGATGGCGTCCTGGTCGAGCCCCACCGCGTCGAAGACCTGCCGGACCCGCCGGGTGACCGTGTTGCGGTGCACCCCCATCACCCGGGCGGTCGCGGACATCTCGAACTCGACGGCCATCGCGGTGGTTTCGAGGATCTGCCGGCCCCCACGCGGCATCGCCAGCACCGGCCGCAGCAGGCGGGTGGCCCAGGCGAGCGCGGCCGGCGGGTCGAGCACGTCGATGACGCCGGTGCTGCGGGTGGCCATGGCGATCCGGCCGGGGGCGCGGCCGGCCCGGGTCAGGCAGTCGAGCGCCTCCCCGTACGCGTCGGGTACCGCGTCCAGCGGGTGGGAGAGGCTGCCGCCGAGCAGCACCCGGGCGTCGGCGAAGGTGTTCATCAGCCGGTGCAGGCCCTCCTCGGCGCGGGCCCCGGTGCGGTGCGGCGCGAGGAAGATGAGGTGCCGCCGGTAGGCGGGGCAGCGGATGGCCAGCGCCTGTGCGGCGAGGGCGCGTTCGGCCTCGGCGAGCACCGTGTCGCGGGCCGCGCGGCCGCAGTCGAGGATGAACACCCGCGCGGTGTCGCTGTCCATCAGGGGGCCGTCGATGCCCGCCACCACGCGCTGCGCGGCCACGGAGTTCCCGGTCATGAAGAGCTGGAACGCCGACAGCCGCACCCCGCGCAGCGCGTCGCCGACCGCGCCGCCGGCCCGCCGCTCGCGCAGTCCCGCCACGGCCAGCCGCAGCGCCTTGGCGGTGTACCCGACCAGCACCGGGTCCGGCGCGGGCGCGGCGGTGACGAGCAGGAGCGTGGCGTCCCCGGCCGGGGAGAGCATGACGGTCTGCGCGAACCCGCCTCCCGCCAGGGGCCGGTGGGTGCCGGGCGGCGTGTCCAGCAGCGGGGCCAGCCCGCCGGCGGCGCCCTCGGGCACGGCGGCGAGCACCTCCGCGTCGGCGCGCACCAGCACCCGCGCGTCGAGCGCCTCGGCGAGGTGGCCGGCGAGCCTTCGCACCGTCCCCCGCTCGTCGGCGCCCGGCACCGGCAGCCGGTCCAGCAGGCCGGCCAGCCGGGCGTGCGCGCGCCGTGCCTCCTCGGCGCTCAGCACCGAGACGCGCGGGGCCAGTTCGCGCCAGGCGGCGACCGGGTGCGCGCCGACGAGCAGCGGCACGCCGGCGGCAGCGGCGGCCGCGGCGAGCTGCCGCGCCCGCGGGTCGGCCCCCGGGTCCCAGCGCGGCCCGGCGGGCAGCCCGGTCCCCGCCTCCGCCCCCAGCCCGGCGGACAAGCGACCCGTGCCCGTGCCGCTGTTTGGGCGCCCCGCCCCCGGCGCGGCGGGCAGGCCGGCACCCGCGGCCGCGGGCGGGTGGGCGGCATGACCCGCGCGCACCTCCGCACCCGACACCGCGGGCAGGCCCGCACCCGGATCCGCGGGCAGCCGGTCCACGGGCAACTCCCCACCCGAACCGGCCGGCAGACCCGCACCCTCGGCCGGGGCCGCGCCCGGGGCCGCAGGGGCCGTGCCGGCGAGCACCAGCCCGGCCGCGCCGCCCTCCGCCAGCATCCGCGCCAGCCGCTGCGGTCGGCCGATCCGGCCGGGATCGGCGACCACCAGCGCCCGCGCCAGCGGTGCGCCGCCCCACTCCGCGTCCGGGTCGGCCGGGACCAGCGCGTGCACGACCTCGGCGCCGCCGTCGCCGGAGACGAGGGTGAGGGCGAGGTCGGGAACGGCGACGAGGTCGTGGAGAGTGAGCACGCGGGTTCCCGGGGTCGGCGGTGGGCGAACCGCGCACGACCGCGCCCGGGCGCACCGGATACCGGCCCCCCGGCCATCCGTCCCAGCCCGCCGACGACAACGGCCCCGCGCGGCGGGTCGTCGGCCTCCACACTAGGCTCCCCGCACCGCGCCCCAGAAGACCGCGGGCAGCACACGCACCGCCCCGGGCGTCTGAGGCGGTGCGAACGGCCGGCGGTCCCCTCCCCCGTGCGGCTCCCCCCGTGCGCGGACCGCCGGCCACTGACGACGGTACGGCGCCGTACAGCGGCCGCACCACGGCACCGGTGCACCATTTCCCGCCGGCGCACGGCACCCGTGCACCACTCGCCGCGCACCGGCCCCGCCGTCCGCGGCCGCGCCCGCCGGCGCCGTGCCCGGCCCGCGCGGCCGGCAGCCCTCACACTGGCAGTCGAACCGCCGGGCCCCGGCGGCGCGCGCCGGCCCGACCCGTACGATCCGCACGGCTCGTGCGGCGGGCGCACCGGCGCGCACCGCCGGTACGGCTCCGTGCCGCCGGTACGGCTCCGTGCCGCCGGTACGGACCGCCCGGGCCCGTACGACCACGACGACCGCCGGCACCCCGGCGACAGAAAGGCCGCCCCGCACCCATGAACGCCTCCGTATGAGCACCGCCCGATGAGCGGCCCCGCCGCCGAAGCGCTCAGCGCCGTCCTGCTCGTCCTCGTGCTGGGCTGCGCGGTGGTGCGCCCCTGGGGCCTGCCGGAAGCGGCCGTCGCGGTGCCGGCCGCCGCCGTGGTGATCGCCACCGGGGCGATCCCCCTGCACGACGCGCGGGCCGAGGCGCAGCAGCTCGGCCCGGTGATCGGCTTCCTCGCCGCGGTCCTGGTGCTGGCCCAGCTCTGCGACGAGGAAGGGCTGTTCACCGCGTGCGGCGGCTGGATGGCGAGCGCGGCCGGGGGCAGCCCGTACCGCCTGCTCGGGCAGGTCTTCGCGCTCGCGTCGGTGATCACCGCGGTGCTCAGCCTGGACGCGACCATCGTGCTGCTCACCCCGGTGGTCTTCGCGACCGCCGCGCGGCTGGGCGCCCGCCCGAAGCCGCACGTCTACGCCTGCACGCACCTGTCCAACACCGCGTCCCTGCTGCTCCCGGTCTCCAACCTCACCAACCTGCTCGCCCTGGCCGCCAGCGGACTGAGCTTCACCCGGTTCGCCGCGCTGATGGCGCTGCCGTGGCTGGCCGCGATCGGGGTGGAGTACGTGGTGCTGCGGCGGTTCTTCGGCACCGACCTGGCCGCCGGGGCGAAGGCGCCGGAGACCGCCGAACGGCCGCGGCTGCCTCGGTTCGCGCTCGTCACGGTCGGCTGCACGCTCGCCGGCTTCGTGGCCGCGTCGCTGGTCGGCGTCAACCCGGCGTGGGCGGCCTTCGCCGGCGCGGCGGTGCTCGCCGTGCGCGCCCTGCTCCGGCGGCGGACCACTCCCCGCGCGCTGGTGCGGTCGGCCGCCGTCCCCTTCCTCGCGTTCGTGCTCGCCCTCGGCATCGTGGTGCGCGCGCTGGTCGACCACGGGCTCGGTTCGGCGCTCGGCCACGCGGTGCCCGGCGGCACCGGCCTGCCCGCGCTGCTGGGACTCGCGGCGCTGGCAGCGGTGCTGGCGAACCTGATCAACAACCTCCCCGCGGTGCTGGTCCTGCTCCCGCTGGCCGCGCCGAACGGCGCGGGCGCCGTGCTCGCCGTCCTCCTCGGCGTCAACATCGGTCCCAACCTGACCTACGCGGGGTCTCTCGCCACCCTGCTGTGGCGGCGTATCGTGCGGGCGCACGAAGCCGAGGTGGACCTCGGCGAGTTCACCCGCCTCGGCGCGATCGCCGTGCCTGCGTCGCTCGTGGTCGCCGTGGTGGCACTGTGGCTCTCGCTGACCGTGATCGGAGGGTGAATCCCATGCCCACGCCCCCGCCGCCCCCGCATCCCCCGGGCCCTGGGGGACCGGACGGTCCCGGCGGCGCGCACGAAGCCCCAGGGCCGCACGCACCGCACCAGCCACCCGAGCCGCCCGGGGCACCCGGAGCGCACGTACCGCCCGGGCCGCCCGGGCCGCACGCACCGCCCCGACCGCCCGGGGCACCCGCACCGCCCGAACCCCACGAGCCGTACACGCCGCCGGAACCGGGCCTGGCCCACCGCGCCGGCGGCGGCTCGACCGTCGTCGCCTGGATCGTCGAGGGCACCTGGCCCTCCTGCGTGGACGCGGTGCGCGCCCACGCTCCCGACGGCGCCGACGTCGTCCTGGTGCACGTGCCGGAGCCCGAGGTGGCCGGTGCCGCGCACGGCGCGTTCGCCGGCCTGCTCGGTCGCGGCCGGCCCGCCCGCGACCCCGGCATCGCCCTGTCGGAGCAGGCCACCGCCGCCGGTGAGGCGCTCCTCGCCGAGGCCGCCGCCCGCCTGGACCGCCCTTGCGCCACCCTCCAGCGCAGCGGGCGGGTCGAGCGCGAGGTCGTCGCCGAGGCGCAGGACGCGGCCCTCCTCGTGCTCGCCCGCGACGGCGACCGCAGCCGTCTCGGCCCGCACAGCCTCGGTCCGCACAGCCGGTTCATCGTCGACCACGCCCCCTGCCCGGTCCTGCTCGTCTGGCCCGAACCCCCGCCCGGCGCGGACACCCTCCCGCCGCCCCCGCCGCACCCGCCCCACCCGTAGGGTCCGCCGTCCGGATCCGCGGCGGGTCCCCGCGCCAGGTCCCCGCGCCGGAGCGGAACCGCCCTCGAACGGCCCAACCGCACGCGCCCCCCTGTTTGCCCCGTGCTTCCTTGAGTAGGAAGCAGAAGCACGAGTGCGACCACGAGCGAGAGCCGGTCACGGTTCGACCGGCGGGAAGCAGGCTGACATGGCGCCACGTCCACGCGGCTCCGGGCTGCTCGGCGAGCTCTCCGCGGAGTTCGCCGGCACCCTGATCCTCATCCTCTTCGGCGTCGGCGTAGTGGCCCAGGTCGTCGCCGGCGGTGCCCTGACCGACCCCCCGGGCGGCCTCGGCGACCACGACAGCATCTCCTGGGCCTGGGGCCTGGGCGTGACGCTCGGCGTCTACCTGGCGGCCCGGCTCAGCGGCGCCCACCTCAACCCTGCGGTCACCCTGACCCTCGCGGCCTTCAAGGGCTTCCCCTGGCAGAAGGTCGCGCCCTACATGGTCGCCCAGACGCTCGGCGCGTTCTGCGCCGCGCTGCTGGTGCGCTGGAACTACACCGAGGTGCTGGCCAGGGCCGACCCCGGACACACCATCAAGACGCAGACGGTCTTCTCGACCCTGCCCGGCAACGGCAACCCCGCGGCCGGCGTGCACGAATGGGGCGCGTTCCGCGACCAGGTGATCGGCACCGCGATCCTGCTGATCCTGATCCTGGCCATCACCGACCTGCTCAACAACCCGCCCGGCGCGAACATGGGCCCGTTCATCATCGGCCTGGTGGTCGTGGCGATCGGCATGGCGTTCGGTACGGACGCCGGCTACGCCATCAACCCGGCCCGTGACCTCGGCCCCCGGCTGGCCAGCTACATCACCGGCTACGGATCGGCCTGGCGGGACCAGTGGGGCAACCTCTACTTCTGGGTGCCGATCGCCGGCCCGCTGATCGGCGGCCTGGTCGGCGGCGTCGCCTACAAGCTCTTCGTCGGCCGCTTCCTGCCGGGCGCGGCGCCGGAGCCCGAGGGCCGCACCCCGATCCCGCAGGACTGAGCCCCGCGGCGGCACACCCCGCGGAAGTGATCCCGGGCAGCCGAGGCGACTCGGCTGCCCCGCACGTTCGTTGACCCAGGAGCGGAAGACCCAGGAGAGGCAGCTAGCCATGGCGGACTTCGTCGGCGCGGTGGACCAGGGGACCACCAGCACCCGGTTCATGATCTTCGACCACGACGGCAACGAGGTGGCCCGGCACCAACTGGAGCACACCCAGTACCTGCCGCGCCCCGGCTGGGTGGAGCACGACCCGACCGAGATCTGGGAGCGCACCAACGTGGTCATCCAGACCGCGGTGCGCAACGCCGGCATCACCGCGGCCGACCTGGCCGCCATCGGCATCACCAACCAGCGCGAGACCACGGTGGTGTGGGACCCGCGCACCGGGCGGCCGTACGGCAACGCGATCGTCTGGCAGGACACCCGCACCGACTCGATCGCCAAGGCGCTGGAGCGCGACGGCCACGGCGACCTGATCCGGCAGCGGGCCGGGCTGCCGCCCGCGACGTACTTCGCCGGCGGCAAGGTCAAGTGGATGCTGGAGAACATCGACGGGCTGCGCGAGGCCGCCGAGCAGGGCAACGCGGTCTTCGGCACCACCGACTCGTGGGTGCTGTGGAACCTCACCGGCGGCCCCAAGGGCGGCATCCACGCCACCGACGTCACCAACGCCAGCCGCACCATGCTGATGGACCTGGAGACGCTGGACTGGGACGACGAGCTGCTGGGCATCTTCGGCATCCCGCGCTCGATGCTGCCGAAGATCAACCCGTCCTCGCACCCCGAGGCGTACGGCAAGACCCGCGCGTCCCGGCCGACCTCGACCGAGGTGCCGATCTGCGGCGTGCTCGGCGACCAGCAGGCGGCCACCGTCGGCCAGGTGTGCTTCGCCCCGGGCGAGGCCAAGAACACCTACGGCACCGGCAACTTCCTGCTGCTCAACACCGGTACCGAGGCGGTGCGCAGCGAGCACGGCCTGCTCACCACGGTCGCCTACAAGTTCGGCGACGCCCCGGCGGTCTACGCGCTGGAGGGCTCGATCGCGGTGACCGGCTCGGCCGTGCAGTGGCTGCGCGACCAGCTCCACATCATCAAGGGCGCGCCGGAGAGCGAGCGGCTGGCCAGGACCGTGGACAGCAGCGACGGCATCTACTTCGTGCCGGCGTTCTCCGGACTGTTCGCGCCGTACTGGCGCTCCGACGCCCGCGGCGCGATCGTCGGGCTGGCCCGCTTCCACACCGACGGCCACCTGGCCCGGGCCACGCTGGAGTCGATGTGCTACCAGAGCCGCGACGTGGTCGAGGCGATGGAGCAGGACTCCGGGGTGCACCTGGACGTGCTCAAGGTCGACGGCGGCGTCACCGCCAACGACCTGTGCATGCAGACCCAGGCGGACATCCTCGGCGTGCCGGTCAGCCGCCCGGTGGTCGCCGAGACCACCGCGCTCGGCGCCGCGTACGCGGCCGGCCTCGCGGTCGGCTTCTGGCGCGACACCGACGAACTGCGCGAGCACTGGCACGAGTCGAAGCGCTGGCAGCCGGAGTGGTCCGACGAGCAGCGCGCGGCCGGCTACAAGGGTTGGAAGAAGGCGGTCGACCGCACCCTGGACTGGGTGGACGTCGAGTAGCCCGGCCCCGCCCGGCGGTCACCCGGCGGCGGGCGGCTTCGCGCGGCTTCGGGCGAGGCGGAGGCGACGGCGGCCCTGACGACGCGTCAGGGCCGCCGTCGCGTCGTGTCCAGGGGCGCGGCGCCGCGCGTCACTTGCCGGCGTACCACGCGGTGACGTCGATCTTCCCGGTGTTGCCGAGGTCGACGGTCAGGGGGGCGCGCTGCGCGGCGCCCTCGACGGTGAACTCCAGCACGGTGGCGAGCGCCGGGGGCTCGTTCGAGATGGTGTAGGTGTTCCGCCAGGCCAGGACGGCCACGACGTGCCCGCCGGGACGCAGCGTGGTGGCGGCCGGCCCGGGGTCGGTGACGCTGTCCACGATGTCGTCGCCGTGGTGCACGGCGACCTGCACCGTACGGCCGTCGTCGTCGAGCAGCCGCAGCGCCGGATAGCCGTCGACCGTGAGGGACCTGGAGCCGCAGTCGGTCAGGGTGAGCTGGACCTGGCGCAGGCCCATGGCCCCGTCGGTCGGGCCGGCGGCCGCCCGCAGCCCCGAGGCGGGGCAGGGGCCGGTGGGCGTCGCCGAGGCGGTGACGGCGGTACCGCCGGTGGCACCGGTGGCACCGCCCGTCGGCCGGGTGCCCGGGGTCGCTCCGGTCTCGCCGGAGCCGTCCGGGGGGAGGGTGTCGGCGTGCACCCGGAAGTCGCCCGGGTCCGGGGGCGCGTCCGCGCCGGCGCCGGTCCGCGTCGCGCAGCCGGCCGCCAGCAGCGCGACCAGCGCGGTCGTGGCGGCGGCCGCGGTCACGACCGCCGTCCTCGCGCGGCGCGGACTTCTCGCTGTCGCCGTCATCGCCGTCTTGGTCGTCCGCATCGCGCGATCATCACACAGTCGGTGCCGCACCGGTTCGTCCGGTGCCGGATACGGCGAGAATGAGACACTTGGTCCACGAGGTACGGGGAGGCAGGCCATGGCGGGCGCGATCTCACTCACACCGGGCGGCAACACGGCCCTGGACGGCGACGCGGCGCGCGCGGAGGTGACCGCGACCGGCACGCCCGTCGACGTGTCTGCGGTGCTGCTGACGGAGGACCGTACGGTGCGCGGCGACGGCGACCTCGTCTTCTACAACCACCCGGCGCAGGACGGCGTCAGCGTGCAGGGGCGGGCCGTCGGGGTCGAACTGGCCCGCGTGCCGGCCGCCGTGCAGACGGTCGCGGTCGTCGTCAGTGTCGACGCCGACGAACCCGGCACCGTCTTCGACGGCGGCAGCGGGCTGGGCCTGTCCGTCACCTCCGGCGCGCAGGTGGTCTCCTTCGAGCCGCCGCCGTGCCGGCTCGGCGAGACGGTCGTGGTGCTCGCCGAGTTCTACCGCCGCGCCGGCGCGTGGAAGGTGCGGGCGGTCGGGCAGGGGTACGCCGACGGACTGGCCGGACTGGCCCGGGACTTCGGGGTGTCGGTGGACGACGAGCCCGCCGCGGCCGCCCCCGCCGCGACGCGGCCGGCCTCGCCCGTTGCCGCACCCGCCGTACCCCCCGCCGCCCCGGTCGCGCCCGCGCCGCCGACGGTGCCCGACACCGTCCTCGCGCCGCCCGCCTCCCCGACGCCGTCCCCCACCGGGGGGTTCGGGCCGCCGCCGCCCGCCTGGGCGCCGCCGGTGCCGCCGCCGCCCACCGCATCCCCCGTGCCCCCTGCCGCCTTGCCGCAGGGGGCTCCGGCGCCCGCCGCTCCGCCCGCCGGGGCGCCTTCCGGGGCGCCTTCCGCGGCACCGGCGATCAGCCTGGAGAAGGTCCAGCAGGCCGCGCCCGCGCTCGTCGACCTCTACAAGAAGGCGGGGATCTCCCTCCGGAAGAAGGGGATCACCGGGCAGCGCGCCGCGGTCTACCTCGTGCTCGACCACTCCGCGAGCATGAAGTCGTACTACCGCAGCGGCACCGTGCAGCATCTCGCCGAGCAGGTCCTCGGGTTGTCGGCGAACCTCGACGACGACGGCGTGGTGCCGGTGGTCGTCTTCGGCAGCCAGGTGAACCTGGTCTCCGGGATCTCGCTCGACGACCACGCCGGCCGGATCGACGCGCTCCAGAAGAAGGTGCCGTGGGGCGGCACCTGCTACGCCCCCGCGATGCGCGCGGTGATCGACCACTACCAGCAGTGCGGCGCCACCGACCCGGCGTTCGTGGTCTTCCAGACCGACGGCGAGCCGTTCGACCGCGGCGACACCAAGCGGCTGCTCCAGCAGAGCAGCACGCTGCCGATCTTCTGGCAGTTCGTCGGCTTCGGCAGCCCGCGCGGCCTGAGGTTCCTCCAGGGCCTCGACACGCTGAGGGGCCGCACCATCGACAACGCGGGGTTCTTCGCGGCCGGGCGGGAGCCCCGCAAGCGGGACGACGCGGAGCTGTACGACCTGCTCATGGCGGAGTTCCCGCAGTGGCTGGTCGCCGCGCGGGCCGCCCGGATCATCCGCTGACCCGCGCCCGGTGACCTGCGGGACCCGCGGGTTACGCGCCCGCCCGCGGGCGGGATACGGTCGGGCGGGTGACGACGTTCAGTGAGAGCCAGGCGGAGTTCCCGGGGGCCGAGGGGCCGTACGCGACGACGGAGGCCGACCCCGGGGACGTGGGCGCGGTCCGCACGCAGTACGCGCCGGAGCACGACGGGGACCCGGACCCCGGGGAGATCGTGTGGACGTGGGTCCCCTACGAGGAGCGGGACGGCCGGGGCAAGGACCGGCCGGTGCTGGTGGTGGCGCGCGAGGAGGCCGGGACGCTGCTCGCCGTGCAACTGACGAGCAAGCGGCATGACGGCGGTGACTGGCTCGCGATCGGGGCCGGGCCGTGGGACCGCGAGGGGCGCGACTCGTGGGTCGTGCTCGACCGGGTGCTGAGGGTGCACGACCGGGGGATGCGACGGGAGGCGTGCGCGCTGGACCGGGGACGGTTCAACCTGGTGGTCAACCGGCTCCGCGAGTTGTACGGCTGGGCCTGAGCGGGACGGGTCCCGGTGCCGTGGGCACCGGGACCGCCGGGTGTCAGGACTTCTTGGCGGGTGCCGCGTCGTCCGCGTCCACGGGCTCCTCCGCGTCGGCGTCGGCCTTCGCATCGGCGTCGGCCTTCGCGCCGGCGTCGGCCTTCGCACCGGCGTCCTCGGCCGCCTCCGGGGCGGCCTCCTCGGATGTCTCCGCGGCGCCCTCGCCGACCTCCTCGGACACGGCGTCCTCGGCCTCGTCCGGCTCCGCCGGCCCGTCGGCGTCCTCGGCCTCGAAGTAGGTGTCCAGGACCTCGTCGAGCTGGGCCGACCACTCCTTGAGCCGGCCGCGCGACGAGGCCTCGACCTGGGCCTCGTACCAGCGCCGCTCCGGGGTGTAGACGGTCACGGTGAAGCGCTTGCCGAACCGCGGGGTGTCGATCTCGACCGCGGCGATCTCGTCCCAGGTGAACTCCGCTTCCTCCTCGTCGAGGCGGAAACGCACGCCCACCCGGTCCGCGACGATCGCGGCGCGGCGGTCCTGTACCTCGAACGAGGGACCGTCGACGGCCTCCGCGTCCTCGTCCCCGCCGTCCGCCGCCTCCGCGCCGTCCGTGTCGTCCGCCGCCTCCGGGTCGGTCCCGGCCTCCGGGCCGGCGTCCTCGACCGCCTCCTCGGCGGCCGGCTCGACCGCTTCCGGCTCCGGCGGCGCCGGTGCCTCCTCCGGAGCGGCGACCTGCTCCGGAACGGCGCCCTCGGCCGCCCCGTCCGCGTCGGAGCGCGGCGGGGTCAGCCCGGGCACGTACGCCGGGTCAAGCCCGGCTGCGGGCACGGACGGGGTGATCGGACCTATGCGCTGCTGCTCCACGGCAAGCAGTATGGCCGATGAAGCTGTGTCGGCAATCGCCGAACCACATAACAACATGGCACCGGACCCGCGGCCCCGGCCCGCCGTCCCGGGCGGCGGCCCCACCGGCGCGGGCCGCCCGGCCCCGGCGGCGCCCCTCCCCGGGGCCCGCGGCGCGCCCGGGACCGGGAGGCGCCGCGGGAGCCCCGAGGGGCGGGTGGCCCCGGAGCCGGCGGCACCTGCCACCCGAACGGGTGAGGTCACCAGCGCCCGTGGACCTGCTCCTTCAGCCTCCGCCCGTACAACTCCCGTACCCCGTCCAGCACTTCCCGCGGGAGGGCCGGGACCGCGGCGGCGGCCGCGTTCGCCCGCGCCTGCTCGACCGACCGGGCGCCGGGGATCACCGAGGTCACCCCGGGCTGCTGGACGACCCAGCGCAGCGCGGTCTGGGCGGGGGTCGCCCCCTCCGGCGCCAGCTCCGCGAACTCCGCGGCCGCCGCGAGCCCGGTCTCGTAGTCCACCCCGGAGAAGGTCTCGCCCTGGTCGAACGCCTCGCCGTGCCGGTTGTACGTCCGGTGGTCGTTCGCCGCGAAGACCGTCTCGCGGGTGTACCTGCCGCTGAGCAGGCCCGACGCCAGCGGCACCCGGGCGATGACGCCGACCCCCGCCTCGGCCGCCGCCGGCAACACCTCCTCCAGCGGCTTGAGCCGGAACGCGTTGAGGATGATCTGCACGCTCGCCACACCCGGCCGGGCGATCGCGGCCAGTGCCTCCGCGCACGTCTCCACGCTGACCGCGTAGTGCGCGACGCGCTGCTCGGCGACGAGCGTGTCCAGCGCGTCGAAGACGGCGTCGGTGGAGTAGACGGCGGTCGGCGGGCAGTGCAACTGCACCAGGTCGAGTGTGTCGACCCCGAGGTTCGCGCGCGAACGGTCGTTCCACGCGCGGAAGTTGGCGAGGTCGTAGTTCTCCGGGAGCTGGTCCGCGCGGCGCCCCATCTTCGTGGCGACGAACACGTCGAGCTCGGGGTGCGCCTTGAGGTAGCGGCCGATCAGCCGCTCGCTGCGGCCGTCGCCGTAGACGTCCGCGGTGTCGAAGAAGGTCACCCCGGACTCCACCGCGGCGTCCAGCACCGCGACCGCGTCCTCCTCGCGCACTTCCCCCCAGTCGGCGCCCAACTGCCACGTTCCCAGCCCCACGACGGACACTTCGCGGCCGGTCCGGCCCAATACACGCTGTTCCATGCCCCCGACCCTACGAGTCCGGGCGGCCCCGGCCGGTGCCGCCCGGCCCCGGCAGGGCCCCCGCGGCCGGCCCGCCGGCCGTGCCGTGCGGGGCCACCGGGTCCAGCACGGCGAGGTCGAGCCGGCGCAGCCGGTCCGGGTCGGCGATGACGTCGTACCCGCTGATCAGGCCGTCCTCGCCGAAGGACACGGTCAGCGCCAGCGCCAGCCGGCCGCGCGGGGCCACCACGATGCCCACCCGGCCGTCGACGAGGGCCGGCTCGGCGTACCGCGCGCGGCGGGCGAGGAGGGCGGTGCCCTCGGCGACACGGCGGGCTCCGCGGACCTCGGCCGCCATGCCGGGCGCCAGCGCCGCCGGGTCGGCGCGGCGCACCACGTCGGGGGCGAGCACCGCGAGGATCGCGTCGAGGTCGCCGGCCCGCATGGCCGACAGGAACGCGGCGACCACCCGGCGCCGGCGGGCGAGTTCGTCCGCCGGGACGGCCGGGGTGCCGCGCACCTTGCGGCGCGCGCGGCTGGCCAGCTTCTTCGTGGTGGCCGGGGTGCGGTCCACCAGGGGCGCGATCCGGTCGAAGGGCACCGCGAACATGTCGTGCAGCACGAACGTGACCCGCTCGTCCGGGTCCAGGGTGTCCAGCACCACCAGCAGCGCGCGGCCGACCGCGTCCGCGCGCAGGGCCTCGTCCTCGGGGCGGGCGCCGGGCGCCTGGGCGGGAGCCTCGACCTCGTCGAAGACGTGCCGGCCGGTCAGGTCCTCGCGCCGCGCGGCCCGGGAGCGCAGCATGTCGAGGCAGATCCTGGACAGCACCGTGCGCAGCCAGCCGGGCAGGTTCGCCACCTCGCGCACGTCGGTACGGCCCAGGCGCAGCCACGTCTCCTGCACGGCGTCCTCGGCCTCGCCCGCGGAGCCGAGCATCCGGAAGGCGACCGCGTGCAGGAGGGCGCGGTGCGCCTCGAACCGCTCCGCGAGCACCGCGATGTCCGCGGCCTGTACGGGCCCGCCACCCGCCGCGGCCCCCGCCGTCCCCGCGGCTCCCCCGTCCTCCGGTCCGGCGGCGCCCCCGCCACCCGCCGCGAGGCCCGCGCCCGCCCGCGCAGGGCCATCACCCGCCGCCGGTACGGACTCGCCACCCGCCGCAGGTGCATCGAACCCCGGGGCCGCCCCTGACCCACCGCCCTCGGCGCCCCCGCCACCCGCCGCGAGGCCCGCGCCCGCCCGCGCAGGGCCGTCGCCCGCCGCCCGGCCCCCGAGCCCGGCGGACCCCGCCGTCCCCGCCGTCCCCGCAAGTGCGCCGAACCCCGGGGCCGCTCCCGCGAGCCCACTACCCGCTGCCGGGGCGCCGGGCCGCACGGGACCGCTGCCCGCCGCGGGCCGGGGCGGCTCCGCGGGTGCGCCGCGCGGCGGGGGTGTGTCGTGCTGCGCGGCGGGCGCCGCTCGTCGTGGACCTCTGCCGTCGTGCCCGGTCACCGCCGGTCCCCTTTCCGTGCTCCGCTCCGTCACCACCCCTGACGAGCGTGACACGACGGAAGTGACCGGGAGATGCGATGGCGTCCTTGCTCCACCTCGACTCAAGTGCGGACGGTTCCGGCGACGCGGTCAGCCGGCGGCTGACCGCGCTGTTCGCACGGACCTGGCAGGCCCGGCACCGCGACGCCGGGCGCCGGTGCTCCTACCGGTACCGCGACCTCGCGGCCGACCCGGTCCCGCCGCTGGACACCGCCTACTGCGCCCTCGGCCGCCGGGCCGAACAGCACGGGTTCCCACCACCCGCGGGCGTGCCCGCTCTGCTCGGGGGCCCGGCCGAGGCGCGCGCCTGGGCGCTGACCCGGCCGCTGGTCGACGAACTGCTGGCGGCCGACACCGTGCTGATCGGCGCGCCGATGTACAACTACGCGGTGTCCGCGCTGCTCAAGGCGTGGATCGACCGGGTGAGCTTCCCGGGGACGTTCGTCCGCCCGGACGGCACCGCGTCCCCGCTCGCCGCCACCCGGGTCGTGGTGGTCGCCACGCGCGGGGGCGGCTACGGCGCGGGCACCCCCCTGGCCGGCCACGACTTCCAGACGCCCTACCTGCGGGCGTACTTCGGGAAGCAGGGGGTGGCGGCGGAGCACGTCCACGTCGTCAGCGCCGAGTGGACCCTCGCGGAGCTGGTGCCGGATCTGGCCGACCGGCGCGAGCAGGCCGCCGCGTCGCTGGCGGTGGCCCGGGACCAGGTCGCCGCCCACGCGCACGCGGAGGCCGACCGGTGCGCGGCCGACCGCCGCCCCGACGCGCGCCCGGACCGTCCCGCGGGCGTGGCGTAGCGGCCGACACGTGGTCCCGCGGGCCCCGGCCCGCCCGCTCCCGCCGCGCTCCCGCCCCGCTTCCGCGCGGCGGGCGAACGGCGGGCGGAACCGCGGTCCGGGCGGGACCACGCCTCGGACCGGGCACGGCCTACAGCGTCGGCGGGTGGAGGTGGGAGAAGCGGTCGACGAGGGAGACCAGGGCGACGCGCTGGCCGGGGGTGAGGTCGCCGGCCAGATCGCCCTCGGCGATGTGCGCGCGGCGCAGGAACTGGTGGGTGTCGAGCGCGGTGAGCGGCCGCACGGAGCGGACGAGCGCGGAGACGGTGATCGCGGCCGCGTCCTCGTCTCCCGCCGAGGCCCGGCGCAGCACGCGGGACAGGCCGGTCGCGCCCTCCGCGGCGACCTCGCTCAGCACGAGGGCCCGTCGATGGGTCGTCTCGGAGTCGTACAGCGCCATGTGCCCACCTCGATCGGTCCGTCGTTTTGTCCCGATTCGCCCCCCACGTCTGAGCGTACGCCCGCGGCCGCGCAAAACAAGCCCCCGTGGCGCCCCACCGGCGGTCCGGCGGGGGCCGGCACGGGCGGACGGGCCCTCGTACGGCGGGCGCGCCGCAGCGGTCCGGGCGCGGGCGCAGGGCGGTCCGGGCGCGGGCACGGGGCGATCCGGGCCCGGCTCCGGGCTCGGTCCCGCCCCGGATTCCCGCCCTCCGGTTTTCCACCGCGGGGTTTCCGCCCGCGTATCCGGGCAACCCGGCAGGAGAACCCCCTGGAGCCGGAGGTGAAGGCCGTGACGCACGCGAACGGGTCCGCCAGGTCCGTGGGCACGCTGGTCAAGGAGGGCACCGAGCAGCTCTCCGAGCTGGTCAGACAGGAGCTGAAGCTCGCCCAGGCCGAGCTGGCGCAGAAGGGCAAGAAGGCCGGGGTCGGAGGCGGGCTGTTCGGCGCCGCCGGGCTGATGGCCTTCTTCGCGCTCGCCGCGCTGGTCACGGCCGCGATCGCCGCGGTCGCGATGCCGCTGCCGCTGTGGGCCGCCGCGCTGATCGTGGCGGGCGGGCTGCTGCTCGTCGCCGGGGTCGCGGCGCTGATCGGCCGCGGCCAGGTCAAGCGGGCGGTGCCGCCGGTGCCGGAGGAGACCGTCGACAGCGTTCACCAGGATCTGGTGATCCTGAAGGAGAGGGCGAAACGATGACGCCGCGTACCGACCCCCACCTCGCCGATCTCGAACGGCAGATCGCCGAGACGCGCGAGGCGCTGGGCCAGACCGTCGAGGAACTCGCCGCCAAGGTGGACGTCTCCTCCCGGGCGAAGGCGAAGGCGCGGGACACCGCGGAGCGGCTGCGCGCGGCGGAGGACCGGACCCGGACGCGGGCCGCCCAGGCGGCGAGCAGCGTACGGTCCAAGCTGCCGGGCGGCTCGGAGGCGACGCCGCAGGAGGCCGCGCTCGCCGCGGGGTCCGGCGCCCACCGTGCGGAGGGCGCCGTCGCGCCGGCCGCGGAGCCCGCGGGGGCCGTCGTCCCCGCCGGCCCGACCGTACGGACCCGCGCCCCGGCGCTCGCGGCGGCGGCCGTCTCGGCCGCGGCGGCCGCGACCCTCGTGTGGGTCCACCGGGGCGACATCACCTGAGCCGGGTCCGCCCCGCGGGGCCGGCGGGTTCGTCCGCCCGGCCCCGCGTCCGCGGCTTCCCGTCCCCGGGCCCGCCCCGGAGTCCTTCGCCTGGTGACGCCTGGCCACGTCTGGTGGCCACCGCCTCCGCGGCGCCGCCGCCGTCCGGGCGAAGCGCCCGTGCGGCGGGGTCAGGAGGCGGTGGGGGAGGCCGTGGGGCGGGTGGGGAGGAGCGGCTTGCAGGTGGCGTAGGCCTTGGCCGTCTTGGGGTCGGCGGTGTCGAGGTTGCGCAGGGCGCCGAAGCCCCCGCGGCCGCCGCCGGCGGACGCGCTCGCGCCGGGCGAGGGGGTGGGGAGGGTGACGCCGTGGTCCTTCAGGCAACTGGTGAACGCCTGGATCGCGCTGGAGTCGGCCCCGCCGTTGCCGCCGCCCGGCCCGCCGCCGTTGAACTTCGGCGCCAGGGAGGCGCACGCCTTGAGCGCCTTCTGGGTGGCCGCGTCGGGCGAGGCCCCGCCGATCCCGCCGAAGCCGCCACCGAAGCCGCCGCCGTACCCACCGCTGGGACGGCCGCTGGGCCGACCCGAGCCGGAGGGGCGGCCGCTGGGCCGCGCGCCGCCCGAGGGCCGGTTGAACGTGGGCAGGTCGACACCGTGCTGCGACAGGCACTGCCGGTAGGCGTTCATGTCCTGGGCGCCGGTGCCGCCGCTGCTGGAGGCGGCCGCGGAGGCCGACGCCTTCGCGTCGGAGGACGACGAACCGCCGGAGGAGCACGCGGTCAGCACGAGCGCGCCCGAGGCGAGCACGGCGACGAACGCCCCGGCGCGCACCGCGGTGCGCGCCCGGGATGACCGGCTGGTGGTCCAGTTCATGTCCGCAGGTCTCCTCGGAGAAGGCCGCGACCTCCCGCCGCCGGACCGGGTCCGGCGGCGAACAGTCCCGGCGCGTTGCCGTATGGCCGCCAACTGCCCGGCCGTCGTACGCGCGTGGCGCCGCTCGCGCGCACGCACGGGGCGCGGTGGCACGCGGGCGACAGTGGAACTGAACCGCATACAGGTGGGGACTGTCGGGGATCGAGCTGTGAGTTCCCGGGGAGCGCCACGGCGCGTCGGCCGCCCCCGAGCCGCCGTTTCGCACCATGGAGGGCGACACGTCCGTTTCCCGGACGGCAGCCGGGCCCCGGCGGCCGTCCGGGTTCCCAGCGAACTCCCAGGCTTCTCCCAGGGGTTCAATGGCGTCGGCGTCCAAGATGCGCGCCATGAAGGTGCTCCCACGGCGGCGCAGGGCCGTCCTGATCAACTCGGTGCTCGGCGTGGTGGTCCTCGCGGGCGCCGGCGGTGCCTACGCGGCGGTGCACGACGACGGCAGCGGGAATTCCTCGAACGCGGCCGGCGCGCGGACCGCGACGGTGACCACGGCCACGGTGTCGGCCACCGTCTCCGGCTCCGGCTCGCTCTCCTCCCCGAGCGACGCGGGGCTGAACTTCACCACCGGCGGCACCCTCACCGAGGTCGACGTCAAACCGGGCGACACGGTGAAGAAGGGCCAGGTGCTGGCGAAGGTCGACCCGACCGCGGCGAAGGAGACACTCCAGCAGGACGAGGCGTCGCTGACCGCGGCCCAGGCGAGCCTGACGAAGGTGGAGGAGGGCGAGAGCACGTCCTCCTCCGACTCCGGTACGGACTCCGGCAGCCGCGGCGGGTCCGTCACCCCGACGGCCACCCCGACCGTCGACCCCGCGCAACTCGCCTCCGCCGAGGCGCAGGTGACCCAGGCGCAGAACGCCGTGGACGCCGCGCAGCGCGCGGTGGACGGCTGCGTGCTGACGGCGTCGGTGAGCGGCACCGTCGCCTCGGTGGACGGCGCGAAGGGCGACACCGTCAGCGGCAGCTCCGGCAGCGGCTCCGGCTCGTCGGGTTCGGGCTCCTCGGGCTCCTCGGGCTCCAGCAGCTCGTCCACTTCGACGTCCGGTTCCTCCGGCTCCACGCCGACCGGGTTCGTGGTCCTCACCAACCCCTCGGGCATGCAGGTGAAGGCGGACTTCTCCGAGGCCGACTCGCTGAAGATCAAGGCCGGCCAGACCGCGACCGTCACGCTCAACGCCGAGTCCGGCACCGTACTGGACGCCAAGGTGCTGTCGATCAGCTCGCTGCCGGTCAGCAGCGGCTCCAGCTCCGGCGGTTCCGGCTCCAGCGGCAGCGCGGTGCAGTACGCGGCGACCCTGACCATCACCAGCGACACGTCGAACCTGCGCACCGGCCTGAGCGCGAGCATCCAGGTGACCACCGGCCAGGCGACGAACGCGCTGAGCGTGCCGACCGCGGCGGTCTCCGGCACCGGCTCCAACCGCACGGTCCTGGTGGTCAACTCCGACGGCTCCACCACCCGCACCCCGGTGACGGTGGGCGTCGAGGGCGACTCGACCGACCAGATCACCAGCGGTCTGAAGGAGGGCCAGCAGGTGCAGATCCCGCAGGTCGCCTCCTCCAGCAACGGCGGCTTCCCGAGCGGCGCGTTCCCCGGCGGGACCGGAGCCGGCGGCGCGAACCGGCTGGGCGCCGCGGGCGGCGCCGGCGGCGGCTTCCGCACCGGTGGCTTCGGCGGCGGAGGTGGCCGCGGATGAGGCAGGCCCTGGGCAAGCGGCTCGGCGGCCTGGCCGGCGCGGCGTCCGGGCTGCGCCGGCCGCGCCGCGACGAGGACGCCGGCCCGGCCGCCGACCCCGACGGGGCGGGCGGCGGCGGGCCCTGGGGTCCGGCCCCGGTCATCGACGTGCGCGCGCTGCTGAAGACGTACGGCCACGGCGACGCCGCCGTCCGCGCGCTCGGCGGCCCCGCCGACCCGGTCACCGGGCACAGCCCCGGCGTGGACCTGCTGGTCGAGCAGGGCGACATGGTCGCGGTGATGGGCAGCTCCGGTTCCGGCAAGTCCACCCTGATGAACATCCTCGGCTGCCTGGACGTGCCGAGTTCCGGCCGCTACCTGCTGGACGGCATCGACGTCGGCGGGCTGGACGAGCACCAGCTCTCGCTGGTCCGCAACCGCAAGATCGGCTTCGTCTTCCAGTCGTTCAACCTGGTGCCGCGCACCCCCGCCCTCGCCCAGGTCGAACTCCCCCTCGCCTATGCCGGGGTGAAGTCCGCCGAGCGGCGCCGCCGGGCGCTCGCCGCGCTCAGTCTGGTCGGCCTCGCCGACCGCGTCGACCACCGCCCCAACGAGCTGTCCGGCGGCCAGCAGCAGCGCGTCGCGGTGGCCCGCGCCCTGGTCACGGCACCGGCGATGCTGCTCGCCGACGAGCCGACCGGCAACCTGGACAGCCACAGCACCGAGGATGTGCTCGCCATCATCGACCGGCTCAACGCCTCCGGCCGCACCGTCGTGCTGATCACCCACGAGGACGAGGTGGCCCGGCACGCGAAGCGGGTGATCCGGCTGGTGGACGGGCAGATCGTGGAGGACGTGCGGCAGGCCCCCGTGGACGGGCCGCCGCCCGCGCTGAGCGACCCCGCGCGGTTCGCCGCCGCCGCCCCGCACGCCCTGAGCGGGGGTGCGGCCCGGTGAACCCGTTCGAGATCCTGCGGTTCGCCGTCGGCGGGCTCGCCGCGAACAAGGTGCGCTCCGCGCTGACCATGCTCGGCGTGCTGATCGGCGTGGCCGCTGTCATCATCCTGCTCGCCGTCGGCAACGGCTCCTCGCAGTCGGTCAAGGACTCCATCGAGAAGCTCGGCACCAACTCGCTGACCGTCTCCTCCGGGGGCGGCTTCAGCTCCTCGGGCTCCGGCGCGACCAGCACCAAGCCGCTGACGGTGGACGACGCCCGCGCCCTCGCGAACACCGCCGACGCCCCCGACATCGAGTCCGTCGCGCCCGAGGTCACCACCTCGCAGTCCGCGGTCTACGACGGCACCTCGCACACCGTCGGGCAGGTGGTGGGCACCTACCCGGCCTACTTCAAGACCTCCAACAGCAAGGTCGACAAGGGCGACTACTTCAGCGCCGACGACGTGCTCAACTCCCGCAAGGTGGCCGTGATCGGCTCCACCACGGCGACCGACCTGTTCGGCACCGCCTCCCCGATCGGCAAGAAGCTGGTCATCGGCGGCACCCCGTTCACCGTGGTCGGCGAGCTGGCCACCAAGGGCGGTACCGGCTTCCAGGACCCGGACGACACGGTGATCGCGCCGCTGCCGACCGTGCAGAACGCCTTCACCGGCTTCGGGCCGATCAGCCAGATCCTGGTCGAGGCGAAGTCCGCCGGCGCGACCACGCCCGCGCAGAACGAGATCACCACGATCCTGATGGGCACGCACGGCATCACCGACGCCAACGCGCTGGACTTCCGGGTGAGCACCCAGGCGTCGCTGCTGAGCACCCAGTCGGACACCAACAAGACGTTCACGGTGCTGCTCGGCGCGGTCGCGGCCATCTCGCTGCTGGTCGGCGGGATCGGCATCACCAACATCATGCTGGTCACGGTCACCGAGCGGACCCGCGAGATCGGCATCCGCAAGGCGATCGGGGCGCCCAAGGGCGTCATCCTCGGGCAGTTCCTCGCCGAGTCCACGCTGCTGTCGCTGATCGGCGGCGGGCTCGGGGTCGTCGGCGGGCTGATCGGCTCGCGGTTCACCATCGTCGGGATCAAACCGGCGGTCATCCCCGCCTCGGTGTGGGGCGCCTTCGCCATCGCGGTGGCCATCGGGCTCTTCTTCGGCAGCTACCCGGCCAACCGGGCGGCGGGCCTGCGGCCCATCGAGGCCCTGCGGCACGAGTGATGTTCACCAGGAAAGACAACCGGAACACCGGATCAGGAAGAGGGGCCGAGATGGCGCGACGCCGCACCGGGCTCGCCAAGGCGGACGCCGGGTCCGCCGGTGGGATCGAGATCATGGAGGGGCCGCGGCAGACCGGGAGTTCGCAGGCACCCGCCGGACCGGCCGCATCCGCCGCGCCCGGTCCGGACGGGGGACCCGACGGGTCCGCCGGTGCCGCCGTGCCCGGCTCCCCCGGCGCGGAGCCGTACCCGGGCGGTGTGCGCCTCGACGGGCCCTACCCCGACGACGGCCCCGGCGCCGGGTACGTCGGCGAGAGCCCCGAGGAGATCCTCGCCGAGCCGCCGGACGCCCGTGACGTCTCCGCCGAGCTGGCCGCCCCGCCGCGCCGCAAGCTGCCGTGGCTGACCCTGGTGCTCTCCGCGTGCGTCGTGGCCGCGGCCGCGTTCTCCGGCGGCGCCCTCGTCGAGAAGCACCACCTCAACGGGAGCACCACCGCCGGGCGTTCCGGCTTCGCGACCGCGGCCGGCGGCACCGGCGCGGCCGGCCGGACCGGGGGCGCGGCCGGCCGGTTCGGCGGCACCGCGGGCACCGGTACGACCGCGGGCGGCGGCACCGGCACCGCGGCGAACGGCGTGACGGTCGGCACCGTCAAGCTCGTGGACGGCAAGACCCTCTACGTGACCGACGCCCAGGGCAACATCGTGAAGGTCACCACGGGCGACTCCACCAAGGTCAGCGAGACCAAGGACGGGAAGGTCTCCGACCTCAAGGCGGGGCAGAGCGTGACCGTCCTCGGCACCAAGGGCAGCAACGGCGACGTGACCGCGACCACCGTCACCGAGGGCGGCGGCACCAGCGGCTTCGGGGGCTTCGGCGGGTTCGGGGGCTTCGGCGGCGGGGGCAACGGCGGTGGGGCCGGGGGCAACGGCACCGGCACCGGCAACTGAGCACCGTCACCTGAACGCCGGCGCCCGAGCGCCGGCACCGAGCACCCGGGCTCCGGCCCCCGGACGCCCGAGCACGCGCCGGACGGCACAACCGGCTCACAGCATCGGCACGTACCGTGCGGTGGTACCCCGACGGGCCGGGAGGAGTCCCATGGAGGCACCCGAGGCCAGCCTGCTGGTCGTGGACGACGAACCGAACATCAGGGAACTGCTCTCCGCGTCCCTGCGGTTCGTCGGTTTCAAGGTGGCCTCCGCGGCCTCCGGCGCCGACGCGCTCGCCGCCGTCGCCCGCGAACGGCCCGACCTGGTGGTCCTCGACGTGATGCTGCCGGACATGAACGGCTTCGCCGTCGTCCGGCGGCTGCGCGAGGAGAGCGGGCCGCACCCGCGCTCCGGGGGCGGCCCGGACCGGCTGCCGGTGCTCTTCCTCACCGCGAAGGACGGCGTCGACGACAAGATCAGCGGGCTCACCGCGGGCGGCGACGACTACGTCACCAAGCCGTTCAGCCTGGAGGAGCTGATCGCCAGGATCCGGGCGATCCTGCGCCGCACCGGCGGCCCCACCGACGACGGGCGGCTGGTCGCGGGCGACCTCGAACTCGACCCCGTCGGCCACCAGGTGCTGCGGGCCGGCCGCCCCGTCTCGCTGTCCCCGACCGAGTTCAAGCTGCTCGCCTACCTGATGGCCAACGCCGACCGGGTGGTGTCCAAGCTCCAGATCCTCGACCACGTGTGGGCGTACGACTTCGGCGGCGACCTGAGCATCGTCGAGTCGTACATCTCGTACGTGCGGCGCAAGGTGGACGCGGCGGCGGAGGGCGGGCCGAAGCTGATCCACACGGTGCGGGGCGTGGGCTACGTGCTGCGCCGCCCCGCGCCGGCCAAGGGCTGAACGGCCGCGCGGCCGTGCGGTTCGGGCGGGTGGGGTTCGGGCGGGTGGGGTTCGGTCAGGCGCGGCCGGCACGGGAGAGGCTCGCCCGGACGAAGCTCGGGCGGATACCCCTCGGGCGCCCGCCGGCCGGCTTCCGGTGGTCGGCGGTGTCGCTGCGCTCCCGGCTGGTGCTGCTCGCGCTGGTACTGGTGCTGCTGGGCCTCGCGGTCAGCGACACCGTCGTGCTCGGCTCGGTGCGCGGGCAGTTGGTGCGGCGCGTGGACCAGCAGCTCCAGCGGTACGGGCAGCCGCTCGCGCGCCGCCTCGGCTCGGAGGGCGTGCCGCCGCGCTACGCCGTGCCCGGCCCCGGCCGCGGCGGGGTCCTGGGCACCAGCGGGGCCGACGGCGCCGGCGCTCCCGGCGGCCCCGGCTCCGTTCCCGGGTCCGCTCCCGATTCCGTTCCCGGATCGGTCTCCGCGGACGGCACGACCGGCACGAACGGCGTGACCGGCACGACCGGCACGACCGGCAGCCGTCCCTGGCTGCCCAGCCAGTTCGTCGTCGCCTTCGCCGCCTCCGACGGCCGCGTGGTCCAGCAGATCCGCCTGCCGGTCGCCGCGAACGACCCCCAGCCGCTGTGGCCCACCATGGACGCCGCCCAACTGCGGTCCCGCTTCGACCTGCCCTTCGACGTGCGCAGCGACCACGGCGGCGGAAGCTGGCGGGTGCTGATCGTGCCGGTCGGCGGCGACAGTGGCGCCGGCGGCGACCACGGCGGCGGCGACCGCGGCCGCTTCGTCGGCGGCGCGGCGGCCGCTCCCCCGCCCGCCGGGGTCGTCGTGGCCTCCTCCCTCGACGACGTCTCCTCCACCACCAGCCGGCTCAGCACCGCGTTCCTGGTGATCGGCGGGGTCGTGGTGGCGCTGCTCGGCGTCGCGGGCTGGTTCGCCGTACGGGCCGGGCTGCGGCCCCTGCGGCGGATCGAGGCGACCGCGGCGGAGATCGCCGCCGGCCGCCCGCTGTCGCACCGCATGCCGGCGGCGTCGCCGGGCACCGAGGTCGGGCGGCTGTCGTCCGCGCTCAACGGCATGCTCGCGCAGATCGAGTCCGCGTTCGCCGCCCGGGCGGAGTCCGAGCAGCAGATGCGCCGCTTCGTCGCCGACGCCAGCCACGAGTTGCGCACCCCGCTGGCGGGCATCCGGGGCTTCGCCGAGCTGTACCGGATGGGCGCGCTCGCCGACGAGGCCGACGTGAAGCGGACCATGGCCCGGATCGAGAGCGAGGCCGTACGCCTCGGCGGCCTGGTGGAGGACCTGCTCACGCTGGTGCGGATGGACGAGCAACGGCCGCTCCAACTCGCGCCGATGGACCTGCGCACCCTCGCCGTGGACGCGCTGCACGACACCACCGCGCTCGACCCGACCCGGCAGGTCACCCTCACCGGCCCCGGTGACCGGGACTCCGCGCCCGGCCCGGCGCCGGTGCTCGGGGACGAGGCACGGCTGCGCCAAGTCGTGGCCAACCTCGTCGGCAACGCCGTCGCCCACACGCCGCAGGGCACCCCGGTGCGGATCGGGGTCGGCACCTCCGGCGGCCACGGCGTGCTGGAGGTCGCCGACCGCGGGCCCGGCCTCGCCCCGGACCAGGCCGCCCGGGTCTTCGAGCGCTTCTACCGCGTGGACGCCTCCCGGTCCCGGGCCGCCGGCGGCGGCGCGGGGCTCGGCCTCGCGATCGCCGCCGCGCTCGTCGCCGCCCACCACGGCACCGTCGAGCTGGACACCGCGCCCGGCAAGGGCGCCACCTTCCGCATCCGCCTGCCGTCCGCGCACTGACCTGCCGATGCGGCTGACGGCCCGTCACTCCGCAGCGTGGTGCGCGGGTTACGGATGGGTGTCAGGAGGCAACCTTCCGTCCGGGTGACGGCTCTTTCCCGGCAGACGCGCGTTCCACCGCGGTTTGGGCGTTCGGCACCTCTACGCTCACATATCCGGTGGTTCCGCACCGCGCCCGAGGCTGGAGAGGTCACCGATGCCCGAACCGCTCAGCGCCGCACGCCGCGAACCGCCGCGGACCGGGGCGGCCACCGCGCCCTCGCCCGCGGCCGCGCCCTCGACGGGCGGTCCGGCCGCGCCGCGGTGGGGCCGGTGGGTCGCGGCCGTCTGCGCGGTGTACGTCGCCGCCCAACTGGTCCTGGTCCTGCCGGGTTCGGGCCTCGGCTGGGACGAGACGGTCTACACCAGCCAGGTCAGCGGCCGCGTTCCGGCGGCCGCCTTCAGCGCCCCGCGGGCCCGTGGGATCTCCTTCCTGGCCGCGCCCGTCGCGCACTTCACCGACTCCCCCCTCGCGCTGCGGCTGTGGATGGCGGCGCTGTCCGGGGTCGGGCTGTACGTCGCGCTGCGCGCCTGGCGGCGGGTGCTGCCCGAGCGCGTACTCGCCCTGGCCGGGGTGCTGTTCGCCGGACTGTGGATCACCCTGTTCTACGGGCCGCAGGTGATGCCGAACATGTGGAGCGCGTTCGGCGCGCTCGCCGCGGCCGGCTGCTTCGTGCGGGCGGTGCGCGACCCCCGCGACCGCGCCGCGCTGGCCGGGCTGGCCGCGGGTGTGGCGGTGGTCGGGCTGATGCGCCCGCCGGACGCGGGCTGGCTGGCGCTCCCGCTGGCCGCGGTGGCGCTCGCGGTGCCGCGCTGGCGGCGGCCGGCCGTCCTCGCGGTGCTGGTCGCGGGGGTGGTGCTGGGCTGCGCGGAGTGGGTGGTCGAGGCGTACGTCCGCTACGGCGGCCTGGCCGAACGGCTGCACCGCTCCAGCGCGGTCGAGGGCGGGATGGGCCTGCACCTGGCGGTGGACGACCAGGTCCGCGCGCTGAACGGCCGCGCGCTGTGCCGCCCCTGCACGGTGCCGTGGCGGCACAAGGACACGTCGGCCTGGTGGTTCGCGCTGCCGTTCCTGGCGGCGGGCGGCGCCGTCGCGGTGCCCCGGGTGCGGCGCTCGGCGGTGTGGCTGGCCGGGCTGACCGCGCTGTCGATGGCGCTGCCGTACCTGTTCACGATCTCCTACGCGGCGCCGCGGTTCCTGCTGCCGACGTACGCGCTGCTGGCGCTGCCGGTCTCGGAGTTCCTGTGGTGGTGCGTGACCCGGCGCGGCGCCCGGGCGGTCGCGCCGCCCGCCGCTCGGGCCGTCACGCGGTCCGGCGCCGTCTCCGGCGCCCCGCCCGCCGGCGAGGCGGGCGGCGGGACGGGCGCGGCGCCCGGCGGGCACGGCGGGCGCCCCGCCGGGCGGGGCCGGCCGCGGCTGCGCCCCGCGGCCGTGGCGCTGGTCGCCGCCGGGCTGTGCGCCCATCTCGCCGTCCAGGGCGGCGTCCTGCACACCGCCACCCGCAACAACCACCGCACCAGCCAGGAGTACCGGGCCGTCGCCGACGGCCTGCACGCGCACGGGATCGCCGCGCCCTGCACGCTCAGCGGGGTCTCGGCGGTGCCGATCGCCTTCTACACCGGCTGCGCGTCACGGCAGGTGGGCGGACCGGACGCGAGCATCGACGAGGCCGGGCTGCTGGCCCAGGCCCGCAGCCGGCCGGTCGCCGTGCTGGTGACCGGGGGCGGGCGGCCGCCCGCCTTCGCCCGGGGCTGGCGGTCGGTGCCGCTGCCCACCCCGCACGGCGCCCGTGCCTTCCGCGCCTACCTGCCCCCGCCGCGGTGACGGCTCACAGGTCGGCGATCTCCTCGGCGTAGACCTGTCCGAGCGGCTGCGGGCCCACGTACTGCTGGCAGTTGCAGGTGCCCGCCTCGTACTGCGTCGGCTTGCGGTCGGCGTCCCACGCGGTGGGGAACTCCACCAGCTCATGGCACTTGCCCTGCTTGTCGTGCTTGGCGAGGTGGTGGGTGCAGCCGCACACCGGCTCGGGCGGGCGCCCGGCCGCCGCGAGTTCGCGCCGCTCGTCCCGCGCGGCCTGCAACCGCTCCATCTTCCGCTTGTGGCGGGTGCGCAACGCGGTGCGCAGCGCGTCGTTCACCGACGTGAGCGCTCCGAGGCCGAAGACGGCCACCACCCACCAGACCCAGGCGTCCATCGCGTCGCGCCCCCATCCGCTCGGTGCCACCCGGCACCCGCCACACTCGAATGGAGTACAGCTTAGAGCCGGGAGGGGCCCGGGTCAGTCCGCGCGCACGCCGAGGGTGAGCAGGAGGTTCGCGTACGTGCGCCGGTCGCCGGTGGCGATGACCAGAGCGGTGTCGCGGCCGCGGGCGGCGTCGTAGAAGGCGTGCCGGTCGAGGCCGTCGAGCGGCAGCCCGGGCAGCGCCGCGCGGAACTCGGCGAACACCTCCGGCTCGGGCTGCTCGGGCGGCGGGGTCATCACCGTGGCGGCCTCGAACGGCACCGCGTCCGCCAGCGCGGCCAGCACCTCGGTGACCAGCATCCGGTCGGGGGCGAGGTTGAGGTACACCCGCTCGGCGGCCGGGTGCGCGCCGGTGGTGTGGGGGTAGTGGCCGTCGGAGACCAGCACCCGGGAACCGTGGCCCGCGGACGCGAGCGCCGCGAGAATCGTCGGGTGGGTGAGCTGGTAGCGCAGCATCTGGGGCTCCTCGGACGCGCGAACGGGCGCAGAGATCGGATCTCTACGCCCGCGAGCGTACCCGGCCCGGCCGGCCCGGCGGCAGGGCCCGGGCCGGGGTGGAACGGGCGGGGGCAGGGGTGGAGGGGCGGGGCAGGGTCGGTGCGGGACCGGGAGCCGCCGCTTACGGCCTACGGCCTACGGCAGGGTGAGGATCTCGTAGGAGTCCCCGTAGGTCTTCCAGTGCAGCGGCGGGTCGAGGTTGAGGTTGCCCGCGTCGAGGAACACCCGCTGCTCGGTGTCCACCCGGCTGGTGTCGTCGTGCGCGGCCTCGGTGAGCATCGCGGCCTTGCGGGCGTCGAGGTAGGCGTTGAGGTACGCCGTCTCGTCGCCGCCCTGCGCGGGCGTCTTCGCCTTCTTCATCGCGGTCCTGCGGATGCCGCCGAAGCTCACCGGGTCGTCGCCGGGGCCGTGCATGACCATCGCGTCGTAGTAGGCGAACTGGCCCAGCGTGCCCAGCCCGTCCGCCTTGGCCTGGGCCACCGCGGGGTCGAAGTACACGTCGTCGCGCTCGTCGTCCTGCGCCTGCTGGAAGACGGTGTCCTTCGCGGCGGTCCGCCACGCGCTGACGAACGCCGAGCCGAGGCCGGCGTGCGAGTCGGTGCCGTTGTCCTGCTCCAGGGCGGGCAGGTACTTCGCCAGCGGGTTGCCCGGCTCCATGTCCGTGTAGTGCTGGACGAGTTCGAGCATGTCGCCGGTGCCGGAGCAGAAGCCGATGATGCCGGCGGTGTAGCCGCGGCCGTCGCCGATGTCCTCGATGTACTGGTACTGCGCCTTCCAGTCGAGCGAGGAGTTCTCGGCGGAGGAGACCAGCTCCATCGCGATCTCCTTCTTGTGCGGGTCGTCCAGGCCGGTGGCGGTGGCGGCGCCGGCGGCGCCGGCCGTCGACAGGGTCGCGCCGCCCGCGGTGAGCAGGGCCACGGCGGCGGCGAGCGCGGTGCGCCGGGTCAGGGTGCGGCGCGGGGCGCCGGGGCGGTGGGGGGAGGTGTGCACGTGCGTCTCCGTCTCCGGCCGCGCCCCGGCCCCGGGCGGCCCGGGTGCGTGCGTCCGGTGGGGCGGCGGCCAACGTCGGTTGCGGGGCTGGCACTGGCCATTGGTTAGGAAAGCTTCCTAACGCGTGCCGAGCATTGAAGCATCCCCGGGTCCGCGCGCCAAGGGGGCGGACCGGATCGCTTCCCGCCCGCCCGGTCCGGCCCACCCGTACCGTCCGCCACAGCCGCCCCGTGTCGGACCCGCGCGGCACACTGGAGGCATGTGCAGAAGCATCAGGACCCTGCGTCCGCCGATGGCCCCCGAGGTGCACGACGAGGACATCCGCGCCGCCGCGTTGCAGTACGTACGGAAGGTCTCCGGGTTCCGCGCGCCCGCCGCGCACAACCAGGAGGTCTTCGACGCGGCGGTGGCCGCGGTCGCCGCGGCCACCGCCGACCTGCTCGACGGCCTGGAGGTCCGCGGCTCCGCCGCCAAGGCGGGCTGAGCGGGCCGACCGGGGGGCCGGCGGCCTCCCGTCGCCGCCGCGCCGCGCGGAGGCACGGCCCCCGGGCCCCGCCGTCCTATCCTTCGGCCATGGCGCACATGACCGAGGCGGAGTGGCGCGCGTTCGCCACGACCGGCACTCGCACCGGAAAGATCGCCGTCCAGCGCAGGAACGGACGGCCGCACGTCACCCCCGTCTGGTTCGTGCTCGACGACACCGACCCGGCCGACGTCCGGGTGGTCTTCATGACCGGCCACGACTCCCTCAAGGGCCGCGCGCTGCGCCGCGACCCGCACTTCGCCCTGTGCGTGGACGACCAGGAGCCGCCCTACTCCTTCGTGCTCCTGGAGTGCACCGCGGAGCTGTCGGAGGACCTGGTGGCCCTCCAGGAGTGGGGCACCCGGATCGGCGGGCGCTACATGGGCGCGGACCGCGCCGCGGAGTTCGGCGCGCGCAACGCCGTCCCCGGCGAGTACCTGGTCCGCGCCCGCGTCGACCGCGTCACCGCACAGGCCCACGTCGCCGACTGACGTCCGAGCCGGAACCGGCCGCGTCCCGTCCGGCCGTCACCGGAACCGGCCGGTGACGGCCGAAGTCCCCGCACGCGCCACGGTCGTCAGGCCCCGTCCTCGTTCCGGCCGCGGCGCTCGGCGCCGACGAACGCCAGCGCGTCCACGGCGTCCGCAGCTCCGAAGCGGTGGACGACGCGGCCGATCTCGCGCCACCCGAGACGTTCGTACAGGCGGATCGCCGCCGCGTCCTTGACCATCACGTCCAGCACCAGGCGCATGCCCCTGCTCAACGCGAAGTCCTCGGCGGCCCGGACGAGGAGTTCTCCGGCGGAACGCTTCCTGGCCTCGCGCAGCACGAAGAGGCGCGCGAGCACCCCGATCCCCTCCTCCGACTCCCCGCTGCGCTCCGCCCAGATCCCTACGGCGTCTTCCCCCGCCGGCCGGGCGACCACCGCGTGCCCGATCACGCGGCCGTCGGCGAGGGCCACCCAGGCGCCCAAGGTCCCCTCCGGGCACAGCCACTGCTCCGGATCCTCCACGCCCTCGACCGGATAACCGTCCGACGTGTGGACCGCCACAAGGACGGCGGCCGCCTGCTGGATGTCCGCGGTGGTGCGAGGCCGGACGACGACCTCCCCGTCACCGCTTCCCGGCACCTTCGCCACGTTCGCCTCCTCCGGCAACATCACGTGACCGGCAGCTCGTACGTGAGACCGGTGAGGTCGGACCGGTGGACGAAGCGGGACACCTCGAAGGGCCGCCCGTCCTGATCGAGGCTCGTGTGCAGCACTTCGAGGACAGGTACCCCGGGCGGAAGCCCGAGCACCGCCGTCTCGTGCGGCGTGGGCATGCGAGCGAAGATCTCGTCCCGGATGGACGTCATGGCATGTCCCAGCTCTTCGAGACGGCCATAGATCCCGTCCGGGCCGCTCTTGGCCTCCATAAGGAGCGTTCCCTCCGCTTCCTCCCACCGCAGGTACGTGGAAACGACCTGCACAGGCTCGTCATCCGCGAAGTAGTGGTTCTCCCTGTGGACGACGCTCAAGTCGTCGGGAGCGACGTCCAAGCGCTCCGCGATGTCGCGCGGCGGCATCTCGCGTGCGATGGAGACGACGTCGATCCGCGCCGATTTCCCTTGCCGCCGAGCTTCCAACCTGAAGGGCGTGAGCCCCGTCTCGCGGTTCTTGCGTGCGTATCGGTCGCTGCCGAACCGGAAGAGCCGACGGGCCTCCCGAACGAAGACGCCGCGCCCGTGCTGAGCGACGACCAGCCCTTCTTCGGCAAGGAGGCGAACGGCTTCACGTGCGGTATTGCGCGCGGCGCCGTACTGGTCGGCCAGCACTCGTTCCGACGGGAGCCTGTCCCCGGGGCGGAGCTCGCCGGACTGGATGGCGGATCGCAGCACTTCGGCGATGCGCCTGCTGGCGGGCTGCTGGCCGCCGGAACTCTCGGGCCTGGTCATACGGCTCAGCATACAACTGGCTCAAGCCAGTGGGTTGACTGGCGCCAGCCGCCATGGTCAACTGGCTCAAGCCAGTTAGTGGCTCAAGCCAGCGCGGTGCTTCGGTCCCCACGGGGACTCCGCACCGCAACGGGCGAAGCACCCACCATGATCACGACACCGGAGAGGGACAGCCGAATGGGTAGCAGCGGCAATGGCATGGCCGGCGGGGAGGCGTTGTCGGCGCGGGAGTGGTATGCGTGGGAACTGGCGTACCGGCGGCAGGAGTCGGGGTTGACGCTGGTTCAGCTCGCGGAGCTGTGCCTGTACGAGCAGTCGTACCTGCACCGTCTGGAGCGGGGGCAGCGGCTGGGGACCGTGCAGGCGGCCGCCGCGTTGGACAAGGTGTACGGCACCGGTGAACTCCTCGTGCGGCTGTGGTACTTGGCGAAGCGGGAGGCGAAGGAGCGGCCGTTCGTGGGGCTGGCGCCGTTGGAAGCGGTGGCGGCCGGCATCCAGGAGTACGCCGCCGGCGCCGTGCCGGACCTGCTCCAGACCCGCGCGTACGCCGAGGAGCAGGTGCGCGCCGCGCGCACCGGAAGCCCCGAGCAGGTTCAGGCGCGGGTCGCCGGGCGGCTGGCCCGGCAGGAGCGGCTGTCCGGCCCGGACCCGGTCCACTACCGGGCGTTGATCGACGAGGCCGCGCTGCGAGCGAGGGCGCGGGACCCGCAGACCTGGACGGGGCAGCTGGAACACCTCATCGAGGCGGCCCAACTCCCCGACGTCTCGCTGCACGTGGTCCCGTTCGCCGCGGGGCCACGCCATCTGCCCGGCTCCCTGGAGTTGATCTACCTCCCGCAAGGCCGCACCATCGCCTACGCGCGGAGCAGTTGCGGCCACCACGTCGCGGAGGACCCGGAAGACGTCGAGCCGCTCCGGCACGCCTACGACCTGCTGCGCGACACCGCGCTGACCCCCGCGGAGTCGCTGACCTTCCTCCATACCCTCCTGAATGAGCACATCGGAAGCGGCCGGGCGAAGGACATCGCACCGTGAGCCCCGAAACCACCGCGTCCGCCGCGGAGTTGCGTACCTCCGGCGAACCCCGGACCTGGCGGATCACCGCGACCAACGGCCTGTCCGTGTCGGGATACCTGCCCCCGTGGGCGTACGAGGACCCGAGCGCGTCCGGCGTGGACCCGCACCTGCTCCCCGTCCTCCTGGTCGACGTCGAGCTGTTCCGCTACTTCCACGACGTCATCGACCCGTTGGTGGGCCCGGGCGACGGACTGGACGAGGACGGGCACGTGACGGCGTACTTCTGCGCGATCACCTGCCGCCCCTTCGCCGACCGCGACGTACCCGACCTCCCGGTCCACCCCGTCCTCACCGTCCAGGTCACCGAGACCGACGAGACGGTCTGCCACGATCCGGGCGAACTCGCCGCCCTCATCGCCCGCCTGCGCGCCCACACCGATCACCTCGACCAGCACGTCCTGCCCGCCTTCACCGCGATCCACGACGACTGGCGGATCCACCACCGCACGGCGGCGGGGCGTCCGACCCCGCCCGTGGGTCAGCCGTAGGAGAGTTGGGAGCAGGGGTTGGCGGACGCGCTGCGGGCGGAGTCGGTGACCGACTTCGACAGCGTGGTGGGCGTGGAGGCCGCGGTCTTGGCGAAGTCCGCGCCGACCACCAGGTTGATCCCGCTGATGCCCAGCGGCTCCAACTGCGAGCCGGGGAAGAGCTTCTCCAGCGACTGGGCCGGGCCGCTCTCCGCCGAACCGTACTGGATCACGGTCGTCGCGTGGTCCTGGGCGCGCGCGGTGGAGGTGCCGGTCACGGTGAAGCCGGACTTGGTCAGCCGGTCCGACGCCTTGCCGGCCAGGCCGTCCGTGGTCGTCCCGTTGAAGACCGCCACCGCGATGCCGGAGCCGTCCACCGACGGCGTCGGGGTCGGCTTCGGGGTGACCTGGCCGGAGGCGTTCGTCCCGTTCAGCGTGCGGTTCGCCCGTAGCTGCGCGAACAGGTCGTCCACGTCCGGGTGGACCAGGTCTATCCGCGAACCGGCGTACTTCCAGGGCGCGGTGATGAACTGGATGTTCTTCAGGTCGACGTTCTTCAGCGACAGGCCGAAGGACATCAGCTTCGCCGCGGTGCCCAGGCCCGGGTCCACCGTGAGCGACTTCGTCGCCGCGTTGGCCAGCGGCAGCAGCGTGGTCGGGTTCATGCCCTCGCCCTTGACCTTGGCGATCAGGGCCGACAGGAACGCCTGCTGGCGCAGCATCCGGCCGACGTCCGAGCCGTCGCCGATGCCGTGCCGCATCCGCACGTAGTCCAGCGCGTCCTGCCCGGCGAGGTTCTGCATCCCCTTGTGCAGGACCAGTTCGCCCCTGTACCCGAGGTTGGGGTTGAGGTCACCGGAGTAGATGTCGTTCGGAACGCAGACGTCGACGCCGTGCACGGCCGAGGTCATCGCCGCGAAGCCCTCGAAGTCGACCACGATGGTGTGGTCCACCCGCATCCCCGACAGCTTCTCCACGGTGTTCTGCGTGCACGCCGGGTTGCCCTGGGCGGTGTCGCCCACCGAGAAGGCCGAGTTGAACATCCCGCTCGGCTGCTCCGCCGACCACGTGCCGTTCGGCAGCAGGCAGGGCGGGATGTCCACCAGCGAGTCGCGCGGGATGGAGATGCCCACCGCGTGCTTGTGGTCGGGGTAGACGTGCAGCAGGATCGTGGTGTCCGAGCGGCCGATGTTCCCCGAGGTGCCCTTGCCGCCCAGCTTGGCGTTGTCGCCGGCGCGGGTGTCGGAGCCGATCAGCAGGACGTTCTCCGCCTTGTCGCCGTTGGCGTCGGCCTGTTCGGCCGCGGGGCGGTCCTTGCTCAGTCCGGCGGAGTCGAAGGTCGAGATGTTGGCGTTCAGCTTGAGGTAGATCGCCCCGGCGCCGCCGACGACCAGCAGCACGAAGGACACCGCGATCGCGATGACCCAGCGTTTTCGGCTCCGCCTGGGCCTGCGCCCACGAACGCCCATCCCCACACCTTCGGTCCGGCGGCCTCCGCGTCGCGCGCAGGCCCAACTGTCACCCCCGGCAAGCCACTGTACGTGCCGGGGTTTCCGGAGGCGGCGGATCGTTCGGGTGCGATCCTCCTCACAGCTCGCGCTGGAGCGCGCGCAGCCAGTCCACCGACGCGGCCGGGTCCAGGGCGATCCGGTCCAGCGCGTCCATCGCCTTGGTGTACTCGACCACCTCGTCGTGCTTGTCGACGTAGAGCGCGCCGGTCAGCTGCTCCAGGTAGACCAGGTCGGGGAGATCGGACTCGGGGAAGCTCAGCAGCGTGAAGGCGCCGCCGCCGGCCGCGTGTCCCCCGGTCGCGAACGGCAGGATGCGCACGTCGACGTTGGGCGCCTCGGCCGCTTCGAGGATGTGGTCGACCTGATCCCGCATGACTTTCGGACCGCCGAACGCCCGGCGCAGCGCGCCCTCGTCCATCACCGATACGAAGTGGGGTGCCCGCTCCGATACGAGGAGCTTCTGCCGCTCCAGGCGTAGGCCGACTCGTCTCTCCACCCAGGAGTCGGCGGCGTGCGGGTGGCCGAGGCGGATCACCGACCTTATGTAGTCCTCGGTCTGGAGCAGCCCGTGGACGAACTGCACCTCGAAGGTGCGGATCAGCGCCGCCGACTCCTCCAGCCCGACGTAGGTCTGGAACCACGTCGGCATCACCTCGCCGTACCCGTGCCACCAGCCGGCCGCGTTGGCCTCACGGACCAGTCCCAGCATCGCCAACCGCTCCGCCTCCTCGGTCACTCCGTACATGGTCAGCAGGTCGGCGACGTCGCGCTCCTTGAAGCTGACGCGTCCCAGTTCCATCCGGCTGATCTTCGACTCGGAGGCACGGATCGAGTAGCCCGCGTCCTCCCTGGTGATGCCCTGGGACTCCCGCAGCCGCCGCAACTGCGCCCCGAGCAGCATTCGTCGCACGATGGACCCGCCTCCCGGCTGCCCTGCGCTCATAGGTCACGCTCCGCCCTTAGCTCATCAGCAGTGTGCCACTTATGCGCTGCGCGCAGTACCCATACAGTCACTCTCCATCGTCACGTGCATCAATTCCTTGCAGATGCACGTGCAGACGCCCTTGCATGGTGGGGTGCTGATCCATGAGCATGGTGACCGTGCAGATACCTCGGGGGCTCGCATGAGGGCAGAGGCAGCAGCCGTGCTGGAACCGTTATGGCAAGGCGTACTCGCGCCGGAGCGACTCGCCGCCGGCAGCGGGGCCACCTGCGGGCTTGCGGCTGCCCCCGAGTCCGTGCGAGAGGCGCGCGGGTTCGCCCGCGCCACCCTCAAGCGCTGGGACCTGCCGCTGCTGCGCGACTCGATGGAGTTGGTCGCCTCGGAGCTGGTCACCAACGCGCTGCGGTACGCGGTGCCCCTCGGCACGCCGGGCGCGCCGGTCCAGCTCAGCCTGGTGCGCTTCGGTGCACGGGTGGTGTGCGCGGTGCGCGACCCCAGCGGGGTCGCGCCGATCGCGAAGGACCCGGACTACGTCGCGGAGACCGGCCGGGGACTGCACCTGGTGGAGTCCTTCAGCGAGAACTGGGGCTGGCATCCGCTGAGTGGAGCGGGAAAAGTGGTGTGGGCGCTTTTCCTCGTGCCCGGCGGCGGCGTGCTCTGACGGGGCGCGCTCTGACGTAGCGCTTTCCGACGGAGCACTGCCCGACGGGGCGCTTTCCGGCGGCGGGGCGTTCCGACCGGCCGCGCTCCGGCGGGGCGCTTTCCGACGAGCCGCGCGGGGCGTCCTCCCGCGTCGGGCGGATCGGTGGGATCGGTGGAACAGGCCAGGTGGGACGGATGGGGCGGATCGGCTGAGCCGGGAGCGGAGATCGGGGCCGATACCAGGTCGGCCGGTGTTCCGCTAGGGCATCAGATGGTCGAACTCCCCTGCCTTCACGCCGATGATCATCGATTCGATCTCGGCCCGGGTGTAGATCAGCGCCGGCCCGTCGGGGAAGCGGGAATTGCGCACCGCCACCTCTCCGTCCGGCAACGCGGCGAACTCCACGCAGGTCCCATTGGCATTGCTGTGTCGACTCTTCTGCCAGACCGCCTCCGAGAGATCCTCCGCAGCCATTCCGTTGTGCGTCCGGCGCATCAGCGACTCCTACACCTGTGCCTCGTCTGGTACTCGAATCATAACTCGTGAGCAAGTCACGTGCATGTGCACGTGCACGCGCACGTGCACTTACGTACAGTGATCTTCGGGGCCGGGTTTCCGGGCCGCGGTGCGCGCTCGCCTACGGTCGGTAACCACCTGTTCGGGTCAGATACGCTATTGACGGTCCGTAGACGAATTACTCACTCCGCGCAACGAATTGGGAGCAGCCTGCAATGGCTCGTCACCTCATCACCTCAGCCCTGCCCTATATCAACGGGATCAAGCACCTGGGCAACATGGTGGGGTCCATGCTCCCGGCGGACGTGTACGCGCGCTATCTGCGCGACCGCGGACACGAGGTGCTGTACATCTGCGCAACCGACGAGCACGGCACCCCCGCCGAACTCGCCGCCAAGGAGGCGGGGTTGCCGGTCGATGTGTTCTGTGCCCAGGCGCACGACGCGCAGAAGGCCATCTACGACGGCTTCGAGCTGTCCTTCGACCACTTCGGCCGCAGCTCCTCCGCGCAGAACCGTGACATCACCCAGCGCTTCGCCCGCACCCTGCACGAGAACGGCTTCATCGAGGAGCGCACCGTCCGGCAGGTCTACTCGCTGGCCGACAGCCGCTTCCTGCCCGACCGCTACATCGTCGGCACCTGCCCGCACTGCGGTTACGACAAGGCGCGCGGGGACCAGTGCGAGAACTGCACCCGCGTGCTCGACCCGACCGACCTGATCGAGCCGCGCTCGGCGATCAGCGGGAGCAGCGCGCTGGAGGTCCGCGACACCAAGCACCTCTTCCTCCTCCAGTCCAAGCTGGCCGGCGAGGTCGAGGCGTGGATCGACGCCAGCAGCGGGGACTGGCCGACCCTGGCGTCCTCGATCGCCCGCAAGTGGCTCACCGAGGGTCTCCAGGACCGGTCGATCACGCGCGACCTCGAGTGGGGTGTGCCCGTGCCCGCCGACACCTGGCCGGAGCTGGCCGCCGAGGGCAAGGTCTTCTACGTCTGGTTCGACGCCCCCATCGAGTACATCGGTTCCACCAAGGAGTGGGCCGACGCCGCGGGCGAGGGCGAGACCCGCGACTGGAAGTCGTGGTGGTACGACGCGGACGGCGGCGACGACCCGGTCCGCTACACCGAGTTCATGGCGAAGGACAACGTCCCCTTCCACACCGTGATGTTCCCGGCCACCCAGTTGGGCACCCGCGAGCCGTGGAAGCGCGTCGACTACGTCAAGGCGTTCAACTGGCTGAACTACTACGGCGGCAAGTTCTCCACCTCGCAGCGCCGCGGCATCTTCACCGACGCCGCGCTGGAGATCCTGCCGGCCGACTACTGGCGCTACTTCCTGATGGCCAACGCGCCGGAGTCCGACGACACCTCGTTCACCTGGGAGCTGTTCACCTCCTCGGTCAACAAGGACCTCGCCGACACCCTCGGCAACTTCGTCAACCGGGTGCTGTCCTTCTCCCGCAAGCGGTTCGGCGACGCGGTGCCGGAGGGCGGCGCCCCGGGCGCGGCGGAGGCGAAGCTCGGCGAGCAGATCTCCACACTCCTCGCCGAGTACGAGGGCACCATGGAGACCCTCCAGTTCCGCAAGGCCGCCCAGGCGCTGCGGGCGCTGTGGAGCGCGGGCAACTCCTACCTGGAGGAGAAGGCGCCCTGGATGGAGATCAAGACCTCCCCGGAGGGCGCGGCGCTCACCCTGCGCACCGCGATGAACCTCATCCACCTCTACGCGGTCCTCTCCGAGCCCTTCATCCCGGCCTCGGCCCGGGCCATGCGCGCGGCCTTCGACCTGCCCGGCGACACCGCGCCGTGGGTCACCGCCGACCAGGCCCGCGCGCTGGCCACGCTGCCCGCCGGCACCCCGTTCACGGTGCCGCCGGTCCTCTTCGCGAAGATCACCGACGACGACCTGGCCGGGTACACCGAGCGCTTCGGCGGCGACCCGGACGCGACCGCGTAGCACGCGGGCCGGGCCCCGGCGGTCGCCGGGGCCTCCTGCGTCGCGGGCGGCTCGTTCCCGGGCCGGTCAGACGGACAGGGACTTCGCGTCTCCCATCACCACCACCGGGTGCTTCGCCGGGTCCAGGGTGCGCAGCAGCGTCTTCATCACCGACTCCGGCAGGGCGACGCAGCCGTGCGTGGGGCCGCCGTGGTCGACGTGCAGCCAGATGCCTCCTCCGCGGGAGGACCCGAGCGGACGGGTCCAGTCCAGCGGGGAGGTGCCGGGCTTGCGGTTGTAGTTGATCGCGATCACGTAGTCGAAGGCGTCGGCGAGCGACTCGCCGTCGAAGCCGGTGCCGGGCGAGCTGAAGCCGGCGGGCGAGTGGGTGTAGGGCAACTTGGTGCCGGGGTCGGCGTACCGGCCGCCCGCGTCGGTGAGGGTGAACACCCCGATCGGCGAGCGCAGGTCGCCGGCGTGGTGGTCGCTGCTCCAGCCGTCCAGCGCGTTGTGCGCGGACCAGACCGGGCCGGCCGCGGTCCAGCCGGCGTCCGGGTCGGCGCGGTCGAAGAGCTGCACCTTCGACGTCGAGGAGTCATGGCCGGCACCGGTGACGAGCACCACCTGCCGCGCGTCGGCGGGGACCTGGGCGAGGGTCCTCGGGCCGACCCCGGGCAGCGTGGCCGCGGCGGGCGTCGTCGGCAGGGGGCGCGGCGCGTCCCGGCCGGCGGCGGCGCCCACGGGGGAGGCCAGCGGTCCCTGTTCCGCCAGGCGGGACGGCCGCGCCCCGGTGCCGCTGGCGGCGGCGCACCCGGCGAGCAGGGCGCCGGCCGCGGTCAGCGCCACTGCGGCCAGCGCGGTCCGGGCGGGGCCGGGGCGGGCCGCACGGCCGGCCGGACGAAGGGCCCGGGTACGGCGCCCGGGCTTCGTACCGGTTCCGGGGGGCCGCCTACCCGGCGCGATGGCGGAGCCGGGGGCCGTGGCCAGGAGGCCCGCAGCCGGGTCCAGGTCAGGGGCCGTGGCCAGGGGGCCCGTAGCCGGGTCCAGGTCAGAAGCCATGGCCAAGAGGCCCGGAGCCAGGTCCAGGTCAGGGGCCGTGGCCAGGGGGGTCGTCGCAAGGTCGGGGGTCGTGCCGCGGTCGGGCGCGCGTCGGACGGGCGTGCTCCGGCGGGCGGGACGGTCTGCGGGCATGATCGGGTGGGGGCCTTTCCTCGGCGGCCGGCTCACGTGAAGTCGGCCGAATTCAGTACGTGGCGGACCCGCGCCTGCTGCGCGGCGGTGGGCTGCGCCAGGCACGCGGTCACCGTGACCAGGTCGTCGCCGTCGCCGGGTCCGGTCAGGACGGTGGTGAGTTGGACGGTGCCGCCCACGGTGCTGCATGCGGTGGCCACCGGGGCCGTGTCGACTCTGCGGCCGGTGAGGCGGAACTTGTCCGCCATGGCCGAGCCGTGCACGACGCTCAGTTGCAGCAGTGCGCCGCCGCGGTCGAGCCGGTGCACCAGCGGGGTGCAGAAGTCGTCCAGCGCGTGGTCGCAGCCCCCCTCCGGCACCGCGAGGGCCTGCGTGGAGACGTACTCCGCGCTCGTGCCGGCCTTCAGGGCGTACCAGGCGTGCGGCACCGTCAGCCGCAGCCCGGCCAGGTCGGGGTAGAGGTAGAGGCGGTAGCCCGAGGGCGCCGTCGCCAGCAGCGTGCTGCTCGGGGTGGGTCCGTCCGACGCGGGGGCGCCGGTCGCGGCGGTGCTCCCGGTCGGCGCGCCGGCGCCCGCCGCCCCGGAACCCACCGGCCCGGAACCCGCCCCCACGCGCGTCCCGGACGGGGACGCGCCCGGGCCGCCGCCCACCTGGGGCAGCAGCAGTCCGGCCGCCGCGACCACGACCACCGTGGTCACCGACGCGCCGACCGCCGCCCGGCGCCTCCTGCGCCGCCGCATCCGCTCCCGGACCCGCTCCCAGCGCTGCGCGGGCGCCGGCAGTTGGGGCACCACCCGCTCCAGCAGGTCGCTCAGCTCGCGTTCCTCATCGGTCATCGCCATCCGCCCCCGGGCCCGGGACCGCCACCGCCGGGGGCAGCCGTTCGCGCAGCGAGCGCAGCGCCTTCGACGCCTGGCTCTTCACGGTGCCCTCCGAGCAGCCGAGCACCTCCGCGGTCTCGGTCACCGTCAGGTCCTCGAAGTACCGCAGCACCACGACGGCCCGCTGCCGCACCGGCAGGGCGCGCACCGCCACCCCGAGCGTCTGCTCCAACTCCACGCTCGCGTACGGGTCCTCGTCCGCCGCCCGCTCCGGCACCCGGCTGTGCGGCACCTCGCCCCGCCACCTGCGCCGCCACCAGGACGCGTGCGTGTGCACCAGCGCCCTGCGGACGTACGCCTCCGGGTTCCCGCCCGCGATCCGGCGCCACTTCGGCCAGGTGCGGGCGAGCACCGTCTGCAACAGGTCCTCGGCGAGGTGCGCGTCGCCCGTGAGCAGCCAGGCGACCCGGAGGAGCCGAGGGCCCCTCGCCGCCACCCACTCCTCGAACCCGGGTTCGCTCAACGTCTGTCCTCTCCACACCCCTCCAACACGTCTGCCCCCTCCAGAGGTTGCCTCGCGTCGAAAAAGAGCCCGAAGAAAATCCGCCGGCGCCGAAAAAAGGGCACGGCAAAACCGCGCGGCGAGCGGATCAGGGTGCGGCCGGCGTGTCCGGTGCTCCGGTTCCACTGCCCGAGACCGATCGCCCTGCGGACGGATCCACCGCCAGAGGCCACGCCTCCTGGCGGGTTCTAGGCCGCATGGGAGCGGAGAACCGCGCGGACTTCCGGAACCTCGCGGAACTCTGCGAGCCGAGCGAGAACGAGCCGCCCCCGTTCGGCCGTCCTCTCGCTGGCAAGGTCGGCCGCCAGCGTGAACATGCGGTCCGCCGTGACCGCCGCTTCCTCGGGTTCGTTCGCGTCGGCGTAGGCCACAGCGAGCCACGAGAGGTAGAGCGCCATCTCCCGCGTGTGCGTGGCGTCGTACGCGTCAAGGACGCCTCGCAGGAGGGGAACGGCCCGCAGCGGCCGGCGTAGCTCCGTGTACACACGGGCTTCCATGACCCGTAGTTCTCCGGCGTCCACCCAATACAGGTAGCCCGGCGACTCGGTCCCCTCGCTGTCCTGGGCCAGCGCCTCGCCCGCTTCCCCGAGGGCGCGCATTGCCGCTTGTGCGTTCCCGGTTCCACCCGCCTTCGTGGCCGACCAGGCCAGTCGGTCACCGTACAGCGCACGCGCCTTCGGGAGAGCATGCGGCCCGGCCCCGTCCAGTGCAGCGCGGGCGAGGTCAAGCCCGTCCGACTCCCGGCCGGTATTGCTGAGTTGGTAGGCCAAGGACCCGGCGAGATTCCCGGCCAGCGTCCGGTCCCCGGCCTGGGCCGCAGCGCTGAGACCGAGTCGGTAGATGTGTTCCGCTTCCTCGTACCGGCCCGCGTCCGAGGCGATCCAGCCGGAGATCTGCGCCAGTTCCGCGATGCAGGCCAACAACCGACGACCCGTCAGTTCGGAGAACGAGTGCTCCCGGTACATGCGAACAGCTCTTCGGAGATCGCGGAGCGCAGGACGGATGAGATCACCCCCGGCCAGGAAGTCGTCGGCAAGGCGCAGGCCGTGTACCCGCCGTCGCAGGTCGTCCACCTGACCGCCCCCCACTCGCCCGCCCGTACGGCCCCCCAGCCGCTCCAGCGGGTCTTCCGGGGGCAGGAAGTCGGCGAGGGTCGGGACGTGCGGTTCTGCGGGCGCCGGCGGCCCGGAGAGCGTCTCCACGGGGACACCGAGGGCAGCCGCGAGGAAAGGCAGCCACTCGCGCGGAGTACGCTTCCCTGTCTCCCATCGGCTGATTCCCTGCCGTCCGACCGGATCACCTGCGATGCCTGCTGCCCGAGAGATCTCCCGCGCCAGCCGTGACTGGCTCCACCTCAGGCGTTGGCGCTCCCGGCGAATGTTCGGCCCCATAGCGCTCCCCATGGATGCAGTCTGGCCGACAGTCGGCTTACATGTGGCCGCTGGTCATGGACTCGCCCCGGTCGGACGCTGGGGAGCAGCCGACGGCGCCGACGCCGTCAGTGGACGGCATCCCCACGTGGGGTGGAGCAGCTACAGACTCCGGCCCTTCTGACAGGGGCGGAAAACGCCCGACACGTGGACGCGTGTCGGTTCGCCGAAACGGGAGATACGACATGCACGCTCGGTGGCTCACCATGGCGGACAGCGGTGATCCGCAGGACGACAGCGACAGCGGCAACAAGCACGGTGGGGGCGGCTCCGACGAGGGCGGCAACACCAACGACGGCCAGGGCCCGGCGGACGGTCGCTGACGACTCGATGAGCACGCACAGCGAAAAGGGGGCGGGTCCGGAAGGGCTCGCCTCCGTACTCGTGGAAAAGGGAGTACTGGGCAGCGACTGGCTGCCCGCATACCACGCGGTCCCTCGGCACCTGTTCGTTCCGGACGCGATCTGGCCCGGTCGGGCCGGGATGAACCGGCAGGACGACCGGGTGATCCGGGGTGAGGACCCGGACACCTGGTGGCGGGCTGTCTACCGCGATGCGCCGATCACGACCCAGTGGGACGACGGCACTTACACCGGACCGGGGAAGGGAAGGATCCCGTCCAGTTCCAACTCCATGCCCACCATGGTCTTCTCGATGCTGGACGCGCTGAACGTCCAAGACGGGAACCGGGTGTTGGAGATCGGGACCGGTACCGGCTGGAACGCGGCCCTGCTGTCCCACCGTCTCGGTGCCGAGAACGTGGTGACGGTCGAGGTGGACGGGGAGAGCGCAAGGGATGCGCGGGCCCGGCTGGAATCGGCCGGTCACGCACCTCTGACCGTGGTCGGCGACGGGGCCGGGGGATACCCCGAGGGTGCGCCGTACGACCGGGTGATCGCCACGGCGTCCGTGGGCCGGATCCCGCGGGAATGGATCGCACAGACAAGACCCGGCGGGCTCGTCGTCGCGCCGTGGGGGCCGACGTACGGCGGGGAGGCGGTGGTTCGTCTCACGGTCGCCGAGGACGGAACGGCCACCGGCCCCTTCCTCGGTTCCTCGGCGTTCATGCGGCTACGCGCTCAGCGCTCCCGGCGGAAGCACGTCCGCGCGTACCTCGGCGGGCGGGCGTGGCCCGCGGACGGACGGCGTGGCGTGACCGGGCTTTCCCCGGAATCGGTGGGGGACTGGCCGGTCATGTTCGCCATCGGGGTGCAGGTTCCCGAGGCATTCCCGTGGGCCGAGACATACGACGACGGTTCCTACACGCTGTGGCTGCGGGACACGGACGTCACGTCGTGGGCGACTGCCGACTACGTTCCGGGCCGCGAGGAGTTCGAGGTCTACCAGTCCGGGCCCCGGAACCTCTGGGACGAGGTGGAGTCCGCCTGCCGTTGGTGGGAGGAGCAGGGACGGCCAGGGTTCGAGAGGTTCGGGCTCACGGTCGAGCCGGCCGGGCAGCACGTGTGGCTGGACGGCCCGGATCACATCGTTCCCGTCCTCGGGGCGTAGCTCCCGGCCGGCAGGCGGTGCTCGGTGCGCCTTTCCCCGAGGCGCACGGAGCAGGGCCGCCGGCCGGCCAGGGGCAGAGGACCGGGTCAGCTCTTCTGGGTGGGCTTGCGCAGTTGGAGGTTGAGCTCGCGCAGGCGGGTGTCGGGCACCTCGGAGGGCGCCCCCATCAGCAGGTCCTGCGCGTTCTGGTTGAGCGGGAACGCGATGGTCTCCCGGATGTTCGGCTCGTCCGCCAGCAGCATGACCATGCGGTCCACGCCGGGGGCGATCCCGCCGTGCGGGGGCGCGCCGTAGTGGAACGCCCGGAGCATCCCGCCGAACTCGGCCTCGACCGTCTCCCGCGTGTACCCGGCGATCGCGAACGCCTCGTACATCACGTCGGGTTCGTGGTTCCGGATCGCGCCGGAGGACAGCTCGATGCCGTTGCAGACGATGTCGTACTGCCAGGCGAGGATGTCCAGCGGGTCCTTGGTGCGCAGGGCCTCCAGGCCGCCCTGCGGCATGGAGAAGGGGTTGTGCGAGAACTCGATCGCCCCGGTGTCCTCGTTCCGCTCGAACATCGGGAAGTCCACGATCCAGCAGAAGCGGAAGACGCCCTCGTCGAACTGCCCGGCCCGGCGGGCCGCCTCGACCCGCACCGGGCCCATGATCTTCGAGACCTCGTCGAACTCCCCCGCGCCGAAGAAGATCGCGGTGCCGGCCTTCGCGCCGACCGCGGCGAGCAGCGCGGCGGTGTCGTCCTCGGTGAGGAACTTCGCGATCGGCCCGGTGAGCTTGTTCTCGTCGCCGACCCGCACCCACGCCAGGCCCTTCGCGCCGAGCGAGACCGCGTAGTCGCCGAGCGAGTCGAAGAACTTCCGCGGCTGGTCGGCGGTGTCGGGCACGGCCAGCGCGCGTACGTGCTTGCCGGCGAACGCCTTGAAGTCGGAGTCGGCGAAGATCCCGGAGACGTCGACGAGTTCGAGTGAGGTGCGCAGGTCGGGCTTGTCGTTGCCGTACTTCAGCATCGACTCGCGGAACGGGATGCGCGGGAAGGGCGAGGTCACGGTGCGGCCGCCGCCCAGCTCGGTGAACAGGTCGGTCATCACCTTCTCGATGACGCCGAAGACGTCCTCCTGCTCCACGAAGCTCATCTCGACGTCGAGTTGGTAGAACTCGCCGGGCGAGCGGTCCGCGCGGGAGTCCTCGTCGCGGAAGCAGGGCGCGATCTGGAAGTAGCGGTCGAACCCGGAGATCATCAGGAGCTGCTTGAACTGCTGCGGGGCCTGCGGCAGCGCGTAGAACCTGCCGGCGTGCACCCGGGAGGGCACGAGGAAGTCGCGGGCGCCCTCGGGCGAGGTGGCCGAAAGGATCGGCGTGGCCATCTCGTTGAAGCCGAGCGCGGTCATCTCGCGGCGCAGGAAGGAGATCACCTGGGTGCGCAGCATGAGGTTGCGGTGCATGCGCTGGCGGCGCAGGTCCAGGAAGCGGTTGGTGAGCCGCATCTCCTCGTTGGCGTTGTCCTCGGGGAAGACCGGGAAGGGCAGCGGGTCGGCCGCGCCCAGCACCTCCAGCGAGGTGACCTCGACCTCGACCTCGCCGGTGGGCAGCTCCGGGTTGACGTTCTCCGCCGAGCGGGCGAGCACGCGGCCGTCCACCCGCAGCACGGACTCCTTGGACTGGCCGCTGAGCTGGTCGTATACCGGGGAGCCGGGGTGCACCACGAGCTGCGTGAAGCCGTAGTGGTCGCGCAGGTCGACGAAGAGGATGCCGCCCAGGTCACGGCGATTGTGCAGCCAGCCGGACAGGCGGACGTCGGTGTCGACGTCGGTGGCGCGCAGCTCGCCGCAGGTGTGGGACCGGTACCGGTGCATCAGCTTCGTCCTAGGCGTGGGTGTCGGGAATTCCGTGGGTCTCAGCCTACCGGCGCCCCTCCCCCCGGCTTCCACGGGGATCTATTCGCCCATACCACCACCAGCACCATAAACTGGGAAAATGCGCACAGAGGACGTCCTGGCGGCCGCCGGCTACGGGCTGTGGCAGTGGGACGAATCGACCGGCACCGTCGCGGTCGACGGCCGTGCGGCCCGCCTGCTCGGACTGTCCGGCGGAGCCGCCACCCGCCGGTCGTCGGAGGTGCGCGCCCGGCTGCACCCGACGGACTACGTGGCGCTGGCCGGCGCGGTGTCGCTGGCCGCCGCCGAGGGCACCGTCGCCGAGGCGCTGCTGCGCGTGGTCGGGGAGAGCGGCCGGGTGGAGCGCACCGTACGGGCGAGGCTGCGACCGCAGGGCCCGGTGCTCAGCGGCAGCCTGCACGAGATCCGCGAGCCGGGCCCGTCGTACGGCGGGCGCGGCCACGGCTCGGGCCCGCCGGTACTGGCCCGCACCCGGGAGGCGCGCGGCGACTGGCGGCGGGCCCGCGAGGCGTTCCTGCTGGACGCCGGGCGCGCGCTCGCCGAGGCCGACTCCACCGCGGAGGTGCTGCGGGTCGCGGCCACCTTGTCGATGCCCGGCTTCTCGCCGGACGGGCTGGCCGTCTTCGGCCTGGACGGTGACCGGCTCTCGCTCGTCGGCCACCAGGGGCCGGAACCGCCCTTTCTGGTCGACATGCCCCTGACCACGGACTACCCCGCCGTCACCGCAGTGCGCACCGGCAAGGCGGTCTACCTGCCCAGCCCCGAGGCGTACGAGGAGCGGTACCCGACGAGCTGGCCGCTGATCAAGCCGTACGGCCGCTCGTCGTGGGCGTACCTGCCGCTGACCGTGGCCGGGTCGACCATCGGCGCCTGGATGGCGGCGTTCCGCGAGCGGGTGGACTTCACCCCCGACGAGCGGTCGGTGCTCACCACCGTGGCCCGGATGCTCGCGCAGGCGCTGTCCCGCGCCCACCTGCACGAGTCGGAGCGGGCGCTGTCCGACGGCCTCCAGCGCACCATGCTGCCCGCCCGCGAGCCCGAGATCGACGGGATGGCGGTCGCCGCGCGGTACGTCCCGACCGGGGGCGGCCTCCAGGTCGGCGGCGACTGGTACGACGTGATCGGCCTGCCGTCCGGCCGTACCGCCCTGGTCATCGGCGACGTGCAGGGGCACGACGTGCGGGCCGCGGGGATCATGGGCCAGATCCGGATCGCGCTGCGCGCCTACGCCGCCGAGGGCCACAGCCCGGACGCGGTGCTCTCCCGGACCTCGCGGTTCCTGGCCGGGCTGGGCGCCGACGCCTCGCCCGACACACCCGGCGGCACCGCCGACGTGCGCTTCGCGACCTGCCTCTACATGGAGGTCGATCCCTCGGACGGCACCGTGGAGGTGGCCCGCGCCGGGCACCCCGAACCGGCGATCCGGCTGGGTGACGGCACCACCATCACCCGGCGGGTGGCCGGCGGGCTGCCGCTGGGCATCGAGCCCGACACCGACTACCCGACCAGCCGGCTGGTGCTGGAACCCGGCGAGGTGCTGCTGATGTGCACCGATGGGCTGATCGAGACCGGCGGCCACGACCTGGACACCGGGTGGCTGCGGCTGCGCGAGGTCTTCGAGGCGGGCCCCGCGGAGGACCTGGAGCAGCTCGCCGACTCCCTGGTGCGGGCGGTGCACGGCCCCGCCTCCCACCACACCACCGGGCCGCTGGCCGACCGCCGCGAGGACGACATCGCCCTCCTGCTGCTGCGCCGCGACCCCGACGGGCCGACGTGCGCGGTGCCGATACGGCGCACCGTGCTCACCGTCTCCCAGTCCGACCCCGGGCAGATCCGCTCCGCGCGCGACGACGTCCGCTCGCTGCTGCACGACTGGTCCTCCCCGGACCAGTTCGAGTCCGCGGTACTGCTCGTCTCCGAGCTGATCACCAACGTCCTGGTGCACACCGACGACGACGCGGTGCTCACCGCCGAGGTGATCGGCATGCCGGGCACCCGCCGCCTCCGGGTCGAGGTCGCCGACCGCTCCGACGACATGCCGCACCCCCGCTCCCCCGGCGAGCTCGCGTCCTCCGGCCGCGGCCTCTTCCTCATCGAGGAACTGGCCGACGCCTGGGGCGTCGAACCCCGCGGCGACGGCAAGTCCATCTGGTTCGACCTCTTCGAGTCCCGCCCCTGACGCCGGCGCCGCACCGGCGCCGCACCCTGCCCGCCACCCCGCGCCGTTCGCCGGCGCGGGGTGGTGGCGCGGGGTGGCGGCGTCTGCGGACGGGGCAAGGTGGCCGCGGCTTCGGACGGGACGGGGTGGGGTAGGAGGAGGCGGCCCGGAGGACGTGTGGTCGGGTGGGTACTCCAACTCCTTTGAACGGAGCAGCACATGAAGATCCTCGGGAGAGAGCCCGCGCTGTGGCTCTCGCTCCTGGCGGTGATCGTCAAGCTCAGCACGGCGTTCGGGCTGGATCTCAGTGACAAGCAGCAGGCGGTGGTGAACGCGTTCGCCGCCGCGGTCGTCGGCCTGCTGGTCGCCGTCAGCGTCCACGACGGCGTCAACGCGGCGATACTGGGACTCCTCCAGGCGGGTATGTCGCTCGCGATCGGATTCGGGCTGCACTGGACCCCGGACCAGCAGTCCACCGTGATGAGCCTGGCGTCCGCGCTGATCGCGATGTGGACCCGTACACAGGTGACGGCCAAGGTTCCGCCGAAGACACCGGCGACGGCGGCGGCCACCGCGGCCACGGGTGCCGCCGCGCCGGCAGCGCCAGCAGCGCCGACCGCACCAGCGGTGCCAACCGCACCGACCGCCCAGGCCACCACCTCGACCGCCCCGGCCGCCGGGACCCCCGCTGCTCCCCCCGCCGCCGTACCCGCGCAGCAGGCGGCCCCCGCCGAGGAGACCGCCCCCGCCGAGGGGAGCGGGACGACCGCGCCGCCCGAGTAGGCGCCGGTGGACGGCGGCCGGCCGCCCGCCCGGGGCGCAAGGGCCCGGGCGGGCGGTCGGCCCCGCCGGGAGGATCAGGCCGCCGGGGAGCCCTTCCCGCGGCGCCGCACCACCCCGACCGCCACCGCGCCGGCCAGCACCGCGGCACCGCCGACCGCCGCGATCACCGGCGTCGCGGACGAGGTACCGGTCTCCGCGAGGGTCCCGCCGCCCGGGGCCGTCCCGTCCGAGGTCCCGCCGTCCGGGGTCGCGCCGGCGCCGGAGGACGAGGAGCCCGCGGAGGAGGCGGGCGCCGTGGTCCCGCCGGAACCGCCCTGCGCACCGGCCGCCAGCACCTGGAAACCGGCTTCCGTGCTGCTACCCCGGGTGCAGTTCTTCGCGGTGTCCACGTAGGTGCCGCCGCCGTCCGCCCAGGCGGGACCGGGGGTGGCGCCGGCGGTCAGCCGGATCCTGAACCTCAGGTCGGCGGACGCGTGCGCGGACCTCAGCGTGGTCGAACCGTAGATGAGCCCGGTCTCGCGGATGTCGTCCCTGCCCTCGTCCTTCAGGCTGAGCCATGTGCCGCCGGTGGCAGTCGCCGTGGGGTCCCAGTACTCCAGGTACGCGTCGTCGTAGAGGTCGTCGTTCTGACTGTCCTCACCGTTGCGGACGCTGACCGCCGCGTCGATCGCGCCGAGCGCCTGGTCGCCGGTACCCGCCACGGTCAGCGTGAAGGTGTGCCAGCCGTCGCCGGGCGCGATGCCGGACGGCAGCCCCCTGAGGGTGAACCGGATCGCGGACGAGGGCGCGCTGGTGCAGGACGGCAGTGATCCGCCGCCGGACGCGGGCGTCGCGGGGGCGGACGCCGAAGGGGTCGTCGCCGGGCCCGTCGCCGTGGTCGAGGGGGAGGATGGCGCGGTGGTCGGGGTGACCTCGGGTGACGCGGCCGGCGGCGCCGTCGCGGAGGCGGCCGGTCCGGAGTCGGCGTGAGCCGCTGCGGTGGCGCCCAGCAGCACGGCCGGGACGATCACGGCCGCCGTGGCGGCGGCCGGCAGGGTGGGGCGGATCTTCATGAGCGGGGTCCTCGCGGGGTGTCGCGGACGTGGGTGACGCCTGTGGGACCCCAGGGGCGTACGGGCCGTTGTGCCGCCGGAGCACTGTTCGCCGGACGTTCAGCGGGCGTTCGCCGCCTCCGGGCGGGCGGACGGACGGACCGCGGCCGGAATCGGGATCGGGATCGGGATCAGGCCGCGCGCCGGTGCCGCGGCCGGGGCTCGGGGCGCGCGGGCCACTCGGGGCGCTTCGACCGATCGGGCCGCGCGGACCGCGGCCCCGGCGGAGGCGCGGCCCGCGGTCCGTCCGGGCCCTCCCGTCCGCCCGCGTCCCCCGCCCGCCCCTGATCCCCGCTCTCCTGGCCGCCGCGCTCCGGCCCGCCGCCGCGCTCCGGCCCGCCCGCGATCGGCCCGCCTGCGATCGGCCCGTCCTCGTCCACGCGCCCGTCCGGGGGCCGCCCCTCCTCCCTCGGCAGGGCCGTGCGCTGGAGGACGAGCAGCGCCGCGTCGTCCGCGGGCCGTCCCCCGGTGTGCCGGAGCAGGTCGGCGTGGAGGTGCTTCAGGAGCACGTCCGGCTCGGCGGCGAGCAGGTCCGCGATCCGCTCGGCGAGCGGGTAGAAGTCCCCGTCCGGCGAACGCGCCTCGACGAACCCGTCGGTGTAGAGCACGAGGAAGTCGCCGGGCTCGAAGGTGAAGGTGTCGGTGGGCAGGACGTCGGCCGACTGCGGCGCGGTGACACCGAACGGGGGCGCCGGCCGGTGTGCGTGCAGGGTCGTGACCTCGCCGCCGTGCACCAGCAACGGCGGCGGGTGGCCGCAGTTGACCATCTCCGCGGTGGTGCCGTCGTCGGGCAGGTCGAGCAGGAGCGCGGTGACGAAGTGCTCGCCGGCGTCGTGCTCGACGTCGGCGACCTCCTCCAGGTTCCGGCTGACGCTGTCGTCCACCGCGGCCACCACGTCGGGCAGTTTGGCGCACCGGTGGGCGGCCTCGCGGAAGGCGCCCAGCACCAGGGACGCCTCGCCGATGGACGCCAGGCCGTGGCCCCGGACGTCGCCGATGATCACGCGGGTCGAGGGGTGTGCGGCGCGGGTGGTGGCGAACAGGTCGCCGCCGATCTGCGTCTCGTCCTCGGCGGTCAGGTACAGCCACGCCACCCGCTGCGGCCCGACCACCCGCGGCGGGGGCCGCAGCAGCACCCGCTGTGTGGTCTCGGCGACCGAACGTGCCCGCCACAACGCGCGGTTGCGCCGGTCGCGGGCGATGCACACCAGCACCGCGAGGACGGACAGGCCGACCAGCGCGACGAAGTCCGCGATGTGGTTGGGGGTGCCGAGGCCGCCCTGGAACTGCCCGATGACCACCTCGGCCCCCACGGCCGCCACCCCGGTCAGGGCGGTCATCCACGGACCGGCCAGGGACGCGGTGATGGCGGGCGCGATCACCAGCAGCGGACCGAGGACGATGCGCTGCGGGAGCAGCAGGTCGGTCGCGGTGATCGCCACGATCAGCGCGAACGGCAGCACGATCAGCCCGCTCCGTCCCGACGGCTGCGCCAGAAGGCGGTCCACGGTCAACCGGTCCCTACCCACTTCCTCCCCCTACCCGCATCTATGTGAACTATGCGCCGTTTTATCCCCCTTCCGTCATCGGTGACGTCAGCCACTGCCATCGCCCGTCGGATCGCGTACGATCATGCTCATGGGCAGGTGGGAGCCGAACGCGCGCGGGCGCCTCGGGAAGGCGGCGCTGGAGCTGTTCGACGAGCGCGGCTACGAGCAGACCACCGTGGCCGAGATCGCCAAGCGGGCGGGGCTGACCGAGCGGACCTTCTTCCGGCACTACGCCGACAAGCGCGAGGTGCTGTTCGCGGGCTCGTCCCTCCTCCAGGACCTCGTCGTCGGCGCGGTCGCCGGCACCCCGGAGGGCACCGCGCCGTTCGACGCGGTCGCCACGGGCCTGCGGACCGCGGCCGCCGAGATGTTCCACGGCGCGTACGCGCACGCCCGCCGGCGGTACGCGATCGTCTCCGCCCACGGCGACCTCCGGGAACGCGAGCTGGTCAAGCTCGCCTCGCTCTCCACGGCCCTCGCGCGGACCCTGCGGGGCCGCGGCGTGCCGGAGCCGGCCGCGAGCCTCGCGGCCGAGGCGGGCACCGGCGTCTTCCGGGTCTCCTTCGAACGCTGGATCGAGGAGGGGGAGGAGCCGCGCGAACTCGCCGACGTCATCGGCGAGTCCCTGGTGGCGTTCAGGGCCTTCGCGGCGGGCGCGTAGGGCCCTCGCGAGGGCGCGGCCGGGACCGCCCGGTGCCGGGGGCCGCCGCCGGTAAGCCGCCGGTACGCCGCCGGTCCGCCGCCGAACGGTGGCCGGCGTGCCTCCGAAGGACCGCCGCCGGGGCGCGCTGTCGGTGGTGGGTGCGAGGGTGGGGGGATGGCGACCTGGAGGCAGTTCGAGGAGGAGGCGGCCGACCTGGCCGCGGAGGTGCGCGCGCGGTTCGAGGCCCACGAGACGCATGTGCTCGCGACACTCCGCAAGGACGGCTCGCCGCGGGTGAGCGGCAGCGAGGTGGCCTTCGTCGGGGACGAGTTGACCTTCGGGTCGATGCTCGGCGCGGTGAAGGCGCTCGACCTGCGGCGCGACGGCCGGTGCGCGGTGCACGCGCACCCGGGGGAGGGCGACGCGAAGATCGCGGGCGTGGCCGTGGAGGCCGTCGACCCCGCGGAGAAGCAGGCCCTGACCACCGGCAAGGAGCCGCCCGGCGACTTCCACGCCTTCCGGCTCGACCTCCGCGAGGCCGTGTTCACCTCCGTCGACCAGGAGGAACAGCTACTGGTCATCCGGCTCTGGCGCCCCGGCCGCCCGGTCGAGGTGATCCGGCGCCGCTGAGCCGGCCCCGGCGAGCCCGCGTCATCCACATCCCGACGCGAACCCCGAGATCGCGGCCGCCCCGCGGACCGAGCGCGACCGGACGACCGCCCGCATCGCCACCTCGCCCGCGACCGCGACGCGATCACGGCCTGCCTCGCCGCGGTACCGCCGTCGGCGCCGTCCGCCTGAGGGCCCTCCCCCGCCGGTCACGCGGGCGCCGCGTAGGAGCGGATGGTCACGCGCCGGTCCCGGGCCCACCGCTGCTCGGCGGTGGCCATCAGCTCCCAGCCCAGCCGCTCGTACAGGGCCGCCGCGGCGGTGTCGGACGCGACCACGTCGAGCACCGGGTGCAGGCCGTGCCGCCGGGACTCCTCCACCGCGTGGCCGATCAGCAGGGCGCCGATCCGGCGTCCCCTCGCCTCCGGGTGGACGAACAGCCGGCCGACCACGGCGGCGGTGTCCCGTGCCGTCCCGTGGCGGGCGTTCCACAGCCCCGGGGCGAGGTCGCCCTCGCCGGCACGCGACAGGCCGACGTGGCCGACGACGGCGCCGTCGAGTTCGGCGACCCAGGAGCCGAGCGCGGCGCCGCCGGTCAGCCACGCGCCGGGCCGGTCGGGCCAGTCCACCGGGTACCCGTCGCGGCGGTGGACCTCCGCGAGGACCCGCACGCACGTCTCGACGTCGCCGTCGGCCCTGCGCCGGACGCGGGGACCCGCCGACCCGCCGTCCCGCCCCCGGGGGTTCTCGCTGCTCATCCGGGCATGGAAGCACAGGTGGGTCCGGACCGGCTCCCGAACAACGCCCCCGCACCGGGCCGGACAGGCCGAACGGGCCGAACGTCCGGACACGCCGGTCGGGCGGCCGGCCCTGGGAGTCGCCCGGAACCCCGCGGACCGGGCGGCCGGGCGGACCGGGCGGACCGGGCGGACCGGGCGAAACCCGAGGGCCGCCCGGGCCGGCGCGGACCGGACTACGGCGTGGTCAGGCCCTTCTCCGTCAGGCTCAGGCCGGCCGCGGCCACCGCGTCCGCGCTCGGGCGGGGGTCCCAGCCCAGGACGTCGCGGGCGCGGGCGGTGGAGAAGCGGCGGGCGTAGCCGAGGTCCTGGACGGCGGCGCGCAGCGCGGGGTTCTCCGCCGCCCCGGCGTGCACGGCCTCGTCGGGGATGGCCTGCGTCGGCACCCGGGCCGCTGCCTCGCCGAGGCGGGTACGCAGGATGTCCGCGATCCCGGCCATCGACAGCGCCGGGTCGCTGCCGAGCAGGAACCGCTGCCCGGCCGCTTTGGGCGCGGTCACGGCGGTGAGGTGCGCCGCGGCGACGTCCCGCACGTCCACCACCGGGAAGTACAGGTTCAGCAGCCCGGGCACCTGCCCGGACAGCAGGCGCTGGATCACGCGGGTGGCCCCGGAGATCTCCGCGCCCAGCAGCGGCCCCATCACCGCGACCGGGAGCAGCGTGACCAGCTCCGGCGCCCCGCCGCCCTCCGCCGTGAAGTCCCAGGCCGCGCGTTCGGCGAGCGTCTTGCTGCGCCCGTACGCGTCGGTGCCGGGGCCGTCGAGGACGGTCCAGTCGTCCTCGGTGAACACGTGGTCGTCGTGCGGGTGCCCCCACGCGACCGCGTGGAAGGCGGAGGTGAGCACCACCCGTCCCACGCCGGCGTCGCGGGCCGCCCGCAGCACGCGCAGCGCGCCCTCGCGCGCGGGCACGATGAGCTGCTGCTCGTCCTCGACGTGCCCCGGCATCACCGGTGAGGCGACGTGGACGACGTGGTCGACGCCGTCGAGCGCCGCGGCCCAGCCGTCGTCGCGCGTCAGGTCGGCGGCGGCGAACTCCAGGCGGTCGCCGGCCGTCATGCCGGCCCCGGTCAGGGCGGTGCGCACGGCGTCCTCGCGGGCCAGCGAGCGGACGGTGGTCCGCACCCGGTAGCCCCGGGCGAGTGCCGCCAGGACGACGTGGCCGCCGATGAATCCGGACCCCCCGGTCACCAGAACGCGTTGCTGAGACACCTCGTGCTCTCCTGTCCTATCGGTTGTGGTGGTACCCGACGACGTCCGTACGGTCCGCCGCGCGGGTGCGCGCAGAACGCCGTACGGTTCCGTGCCGGAGTCCCGTACCCCGCTCGCGGGCCTCGGTCGATGCTCTCCCGATCACCGCCCTGCCAGCGTGCGGGCGCGCGGGGGAGGCGGAACAGTGCCCTCCCGACACTGGTACTCGCGGGAACAGGCACGTCGGGCGCCGGCTCCCTACGCTGGGAGCCGTGGACAAGGAGACGAACCTGCTGGGCGAGTACCTGCGCGCCCGTCGTGAACTCGTCACCCCCGAGCAGGCCGGCATCCCGGTGCTCGGGCAGCGGCGCGTTCCGGGGCTGCGGCGGGAGGAGGTCGCGATGCTCGCGGGCATCAGCGCGGAGTACTACCTGCGCCTGGAACAGGGCCGCGACCGCAATCCGTCGGTCCAGGTGCTCCAGGCCATCGCCCGGGTGCTGCGGCTGGACGACGACGGCTACCTGCTCGGGCTCGCGGCCGACCGGCCCCGCCGCAGGAACCGGCGCCCGCGGCGTGAGGCCGTGCCGCCGAGCACCGCGCGGCTGGTGGGGGAACTCGACCTGCCGGCCTTCGTCGAGGGCCGCTACCTCGACGTGCTCGCCGCCAACCCGCTGGCGACGGCCTTCTCGCCCCGGCTGGCCGTGGGCCGCAACCGGCTGCGGGACGTCTTCCTCGACGAGGCCGAGGCGGCGATGTTCCCGTACTGGGAGCGCACCACCGCCGCCCTCGTCGCGAGCTTCCGCAACTCGGTCGGCACCGACGCCGACGACCCGCGCGTGATCGAGCTGGTCGGCGAGCTGTCGGTGTCCAGCCCGCACTTCCGCCGGCTGTGGGCCCGCCACGACGCCGGCAACCGGCGCACCACCGCCTCCCTCACCTTCGACCACCCCCAGGTGGGGCCGATCACCCTCGACCGGGAGAAGCTGCTGGTCAACGGGACAGACGGGATCATGCTCGTCATCTACCACGCCGAGCGGGGCACCGAGAGCGCCGAGAAGCTCGGGCTGCTCGCGTCGATGTCGCTGCGGCCCGACGACCCGCGGGAGAACGGCGACCGGCGGGAGAACGGCGGCCCGGACGGGACGGGCGCCGCGCACGGAACCGGCGGGGAGGCCGCGCCGGCCGGGTCCGAGACGCCCTGACCCGGCGCCGCCGCCGTCCGCGCAGCGCCCGTCCCCCGGCCGCGTCCGGGCCGGGCGGCGTCGGGGCGGGCGGCGTCGGGGCGGGGTACGGCCCCTGTCCGGGCCTCGTCCGGACCCCGCCCGGACCCCGTACGGGCGGCAGGTTGGCGTCAGGACCGGGCCGCGGCCCGCATCCGCTCGGCGAGGGCGAGGAAGACGCAGTGGTTGGGGATGCGGGCGACGGCCGTGCCGGTCAGCGCCCGCCACTTGCCGCCCACCCGCAGGTGCACCAGGCCGTCCTTCACCCGGATCTCCTGCAACCGGGACCAGGCGACCGGTTCGCCCGTCGCCACGATGCCGTCCCAGCTCACCTTGACGTCGCCGAAGGCCAGCGTCTCGCCGCGCTGCAAGGCGGCGGTGCAGCCCGGGAGTTGGGCGGCGATGACCTGGTCCTGGATCGCCCGCCCCCACTCCTGCGGGCGCTCGGTGCCGCCGCTGCCGCCGGCGACCCCGGCGACCCCGGCGACCCCGGAGATCTCGGTGCGCGTGCCGTCCGGGGCGCTGAGCGTGTAGAGGTACGTCGTGCGGGTGACCGACCCGTGGCGGGTGTGCCGGACGACGTCCTGGAGGACGGACGCCTCGTCCCAGCGGACCGCGGCGGGGCCCGCCCTCCCGGCTCCGACGTTCACCAACCCGTGCTCGTAGAAGTGCAGTTCGCCGCCCCGCGGCCGACGTCGCCCGCCGCGTCCGCCCGCGACGCCGAGCGCGACCGCGCCCGCCGGCACGACGAGCAGGGCCGCGCCCGCGACGGGTGCCGCCGCGGTGGCCACCACGACGGCGGCTACCGCGGCGACGACGGCGGCGCCCCCACCGATCACGCCCGCCGCCTTCGCGGAGGCGGGCCGCTGCGACCACGTCGGCCGCCGGTCCGGCCGGTACGTGGTGCGCAGGGCGCCGAGTTGCTTCGCCGAGGCGGCCGTTGACGGATCGGGCATGGCTCTTCTTCTCCCTCGCGCACCCCCCACTACCCCGTGTCACCGGCTGTGACGCGCCCCGCCCGCCGACGGGTTCCCGCCCGGGCCCGGCGTCTTCGCCCCGGCCGCCGACCGTCCCCGCGTCACGCGCTCCGAGGGCTCACCAGGGCCGCACCCACGCTCTCAGGGCGAGCCGTCGGCACCGGAGCGGGCACGGGCGGCCCAGTCGGCACGAGCGGAGATCAGAGCGGGACGGATCTCCCGGTCCAGGCGGTCGGCCTGGGCGCGGAGCAGGTCGGCGAGGCGCAGGAGCCCGTCGGGGTCGAGGTCGGTGATCCAACTCTCCTCGCACAGATGGACGTTGGCTACCGGGACGCGGGGGTCGGGGAGTGGGGCGTAGGGCGCGCAGTCGATGGTGCAGGAGAGGATCTGCTGCTCGGAAGGACGCCCGGACGGATCGGCCGCGGTGTAGACGGCGACGGCCTGCCCGGGGAAGCGGGCGCTGTGGTGGATGTCGGCGAGCCGGTCGGCCAACTGCTCGACGGGAACGTGGTGTTCGCTCGGGTCGTCGCCGGCCCACGGCGGCAGGTAGCCGCTGAGGGTGCGCCCGTCGGCAGCCGTGAGGGTCCACCGTCGCGCGGGTCCGGGTAACTCCGGGAACTCGGCGGGGGCGGGCGGAAAACTGATCATGCGGGATGTTCCCTCTCTGCGGCGGTTCGACGGTCTGCGGTGGAGCGTTCGGCGGCCGGCGCCGTACGGCACGCGGCTACGTCCACGCCTGCCGCCGCAACGGGAACGCCGTCGCGATCCGGGGCGGATCGTCCAGTTCCCAGCTGTGTCCGCCCGAGTGGCCCTCGAACTCGCTGCACGGGCTGTCCACTTCGCGTCCGGCTGGGCAGTCCGGTATCTCCAGCACCGCGCTCGGCCCACCGCCGTCCCGCCACAACGCCCACAGCGTCCCGGCCTCCGGTCCCCGCAGGTTGAGCGCCGCACCGTAGTGGACCGGCCCCTTGTGCACCTCGATGGTGCACACCAGCGTCGCGAACATGTCCTCCCGGGTGTACGCGTACGCGTCGTCCGCCGCCAGGCTCAGCACCGTCCGCACCAACGCGTCCGGCACCAGGGTCCGCCGGCCGCAGATGAAGCGCTGCGCGCGCCGCACGGGCATGTCCCGCACCTCCTCACGCTCTCGTTCTCGCTCACGTTCACATGTCCTTCCCGCGCGGACTGCGCACCGGTGTGCGCGGTAGTGCGCGGGAGGAGAAGACCCGCTCCGGCCGTCGGCGACCAAACCGTGAGTCCTGCCCCGCCCGGGGGTGGGAAGACGGGGACCTTGCCGGACTCGGCCCGGCCGGAGCGGGCGATCAAAGGGAGACGTCAGGGGCCGTACGGATCACGCGTCGGCTCTTCCGCCTCGGGCCCGGCCCACGCCTCGGCCCGCACCTCGTGCTCGCTGGCCGGCCGTACGCTCCCGGGGTCCGCCGACCACAGTCCGCGCCGCCCGGGCCGCTGGAGGGACAGCAGTCCACCGGTCTGCCGCAGCACCTCGCCGAGGTCGCCCGTCATCGTGTCCACCACCCATGTGCCTTCCGGGTACACCATGTGTTCGGTCTCTCCGTGATCGATTCCTGACGTTCCGTGAACAAGAATGCCGTGCGCACTCTACGATCGGCAGAGGTGAGCCGTTGCCGTACATAGACGACTACACGGTGAGCCACGGCATGCCCGTCGACGGACGGGAAGTGCGCAATCCGTGGGCCTACTGCGTGCGCAGTGCGCGGATTGACTCCACGTCAGAGCAAGGAGAAAGGGCTCTTTTTTCAGATGAGTAGCTTCGCAGAAGGCATTATCTCAGCTCGGGTGGTGTACGCGGAAGAGCTCGCGCGGCAACGCCGGATGCATGGCTGGAGCCTCGTGGAACTGGCCGACCGCTGCAACTACGAGCAGTCGTACCTCCACCGCCTGGAGACGGGCGGCCGCCTCGGCACGCTGGAGGCCGCACAGGCACTGGACAAGGTGTACGGCACGGGCAAGCACCTGGCCAACCTGTGGCGGCTGGCCAAGGAGGAGTCGAAGCGCAGCAGGTACGGCAACTTCGCAGGGGTGGAAGCGAACGCCACGAAGATCCAGGAGTTCAACGGAAGCGCGGTCCCCGGGCTGTTGCAGACCAAGGCGTACGCGGATGCCACGCTGCGCACCGCAGGGTCTCTGACCGCCGAGCAAGTGACCGAAGGCGTCGTCGCGCGTATGAACCGGCAGCTTGTGCTCGCGGGAAGCAAGCCGGTCCACTACCGGGCTCTGCTCGACGAGACAGTGCTCCAGAGGGTCCCTCTCGAACCCGGTGTCTGGGCGGAGCAGTTGGAGCACCTGATCGAGGCAGCGCAGCGGCCCAATATCTCGCTCCAGATCGTGCCGTTTCGCGTGGGCATGCACGCCCTCCCCAACACGGTACTCAAGCTTCTTTGGCTCCCGAGCGGGCAGAACGTGGCCTACGTGGAGAACAGTTGGAGTGGCCAACTCGTCGAGGAGATCGAAGACGTGGAGCAGCTCGCGTTGTTCTACGATCAGCTCAGGGACTCCGCCCTGTCGCCCTCCGAGTCCCTCGAGCTACTGCGAGCCAAATTGGAGGAGCACCCCTCATGTCCCGTTCCGCCCCAGACCTGAGCAAGGCCGCCTGGCGCAAGTCGTCCTACAGCGACGGCCCGGACCCCAACAGCTGCATCGAGGTGGCCGACGGCTTCGCCGGGATCGTGCCCGTCCGCGACTCCAAGGACCCGCAGGGCCCCGCGCTGACCTTCACCGCTGACGCCTGGAACGCCTTCGTCACATCGGTACGGGGAAACGAGTTCCCGACCGCCTGAGACCGGTTCGCGCCAAAGGGGCGCAAGTGGCTGTCCGATCCAGCCGCTTGCGCCCCACACTCATTTTCACATCTCCGTCCCCTCGATGGACACCTGACTGGTCAAAGGAGCACGTGAAATGTCGAATTCCACCTGGCGCAAGTCGTCCTACAGCAACGGGTCTGACCCGGACAGCTGTGTCGAGGTGGCCGACGGCTACACCGGGATCGTGCCCGTCCGCGACTCGAAGGACCCGCAGGGCCCCGCGCTGACCTTCACCGCTGACGCCTGGAACTCCTTCGTCTCGGCTGTCCGCGCGGACGAGTTCCCCACGCTGTAGGGGGGCGGGGTCGTCCCACCGGACCGCATGTCACGCACCGTCGGCCGGCTACTTCGTGTTGCGGACGTACCAGCTCTCGCCGTAGAGCTCGTTGCCCTGGCGGTCGTAGACCTGGATGTTGCATTCGAGGTGCGACGGGATGACGTACTGGTAGTTCTGGTCGATGTCGGCCGCCACCGAGCCGGACGCTCCCAGCTCCGCCCCCGTCACTCCGTTGAAGTGGGCGATCACCTCGTACTCCACGATGTTGCCGTTCTTGACCTCCTTCTTCACGTTCGCCTCGGCGTAGTGGAGGTGGTTGGAGTTCCCGGTCTTGGTGAGCGGGGTCAGGTTCGTCAGGGTGTTCCCGGGGCCGCCCAGGTTCTCGTTGAGCAGGTGCCCCTGCACCATGTTGCGGGCGAACCAGGCGCCGGTGGTGGTCTTCGAGGACGGCCACCACGAGGGTTTGACCCGGGGGGAACTGCCCTTGCCCAGGGAGCGGGGGTGCAGCTCCGCCTGCATGTAGGTGCCCACGTCGTTGGACGTGGCGCCGTACTGCACGTAGTGGCGGCCGATGTACGCGCGCTGGATCGCGCGGGAGACCGTCGGGGTGAGCCCGCCGGCCGCGGTCCCGCCCGCGTCGTCACCGCGGGTGGGGACCGGACCGCCCATCACCCGGTGGGCGTTGGCCTCGGCCTCGCGCTCGAAGCGGTCGGAGGGGTCGCTGACCCGCAGGCCGTGGCCGTTGTCCGTCCCGGCGACCTGGCCCTGGCGCTGCTGGATGACGTGGGTCAACTCGTGCGCGAGGGTGTGCTTGTCGCCGCCGTCCGGCCCGATGACCACGTGGCTGCCCGAGGTGTAGGCGCGGGCGCCCAACTCGGCGGCGGACTGCTGCGCGGCGCTGTCGGTGTGGACGCGGACGTTGGAGAAGTCCGCGCCGAGCCGCGCCTCCATCTCGGTGCGCAGGGCGGTGTCCAGCGGCTGCCCCGCCCCGCGCAGCACGGAGTGGACGGCGGAGCGCTGCACCGGGGCCGCCTGCGTCCCGTGGCCGCACCCGGCGCCGTGCTCGTGGTCCTCCCGGGCCGCCGGGCGGCCACCGGCCCGGAGCATCTGGACGACGGCGGCGTTGCCCGCGGTGCGCTGCAACCCGAGGAGGACGCCGGCGGGTGACGTCGACGGGGCGGGCGCGGAAGCGGCGGCGGGGCGGCGTCCGGGAGCGGTCGCGCGTCCCTCCGCGCGGCCGGTCTCCCTGTCCTTGGCAGCAGCCACCTTCTCCTCCTCCGGCGAGCCGATCGTCCCGTTCTACCGGGGCGGTCCGCCGTGCGTCCAGCGGCGCCGGGGCAGCGTGGGAGGACACGGGGGCACACTTCGGCGGGCTCACATCCCCTCCGCGGCAGGCCCCTTGTGTGTGGACCGGCGGCGGTCAACGGGCCGTGCTACCCGCCGGGCCGGTCGTGGGGGGTGGGGACGCGGCGGGCGAGGTGGGTGTGGATGTCGGCGGTGAGATCGACCGTCGCGGGCAGGACGCGGGCGATCGCGCGGAAGGCCGACCGCCGCTCGGGGGCGGGCAGCAGCAGGTAGGCGGAGATCGTGGAGAGGTGGCCGAGGTAGTCGGCGGCGGTCATCGTCACGTGGCGGGGCAGCACCGTCTGTTCGACGTCGGTGAACCACGGGGACCGTCGCAGCTCGGTGCCCGGCCACTGGAGGGCGTGGTCCGGGGGCGTGCCGTCGGGCGAGGGGACGTCGTCGCTGTCGAGGAAGGGCGCGCGTGCGGTGCGGACCGCCTCCTCGACGGCGGAGTCGGCAAGGCGGACGGGGCCGCCGAAGCACGCGAAGACGCCGCCGGGGCGGAGGAGGGCGGCGACGCGCGCCCAACGTCCGTGCGGGGAGGTCCAGTGCAGGGCGGCGGCCGCGTAGACCAGGTCGTAGGTCGTCAAGGCGACGGCTCCCCCGCCGTCACCGGTCCCGCCCGCGCCTTCGCCACCGTCACCGCCGTCGCCGGTCCCGCCCGCGCCTTCGCCGCCCTCGCCGCTCCCCTCGGCGCCTTGCCCACCGGCGTCCGGCCGCGGGTCGGGCAGGTCCCGGGGCCCCGCCAGGTCCTCGAACGCGGCCTGCACGGTGCGGACGTGGGGCGGGACGCGGCGGCGCAGCTCGGCGAGCATGGCGCCGTCGGGTTCGGTCGCGGTGACCGCGACGCCGTGGGCGGCGAACAGGCGGGTGGCCTTGCCGGTGCCGGCGCCGATCTCCAGCGCGGTGCGCGGCGCGCGGCCCGCGTACGCGGCCACGGTGCCGACCAACTCGGCCGGGTAGCCGGGGCGGAAGCGTTCGTACGCCTCCGCCCTCGCCCCGAAGCTGCGCGCGCGATCGGACACGCGGAGCATCCTGGCACGGGCCGCGCCGCCGGCGCGCGGGGTTTCACGGGGTTGCGCGGGGTTTCGCGGGCGGCCGGGGGCGCCCCACCCGCGGGGGCGAGGCGCACCCGGTCACCGGCAGCGCCACCGACGCCACCGTCGCGCCCCACCCGCGCGGGCAGGGCGCCCCGGCACCGTACGGGGCCCCGGAAGACCGGCTGCCGCTACCAGGGCACCACGCCCTCGTCGTCGTAGAACGCCCCGGTCGGGCCGCCGTCGGGCAGCGACGCGAGGCGGATCGCGACCGCCGCGCCCTGCTGCGGGGTGCGGACGCCGCGGAAGCCGTTGAGGTCGGTCGCGCAGTAGCCCGGGCAGCCGGCGTTGATCAGGATGCCCGTGTCGCGCAGTTCCTTGGCGTACTGCACGGTGACGGCGTTGAGGAACGTCTTCGAGGCCGCGTAGGCCGCGGAGATCGGGCCGGTCTCGGCGCCGGGCGTGGTCTGGCGGGTCAGCGAGCCGACGGTGCTGGACATGTTGACGATCCGCGGCGACGCCGAGCGGCGCAGCAGCGGGAGCAGCGCGTTGGTGACGCGGATGACGCCGATGACGTTCGTCTCCACCGCCGTCCGCACGGTGTCGAGCGCGACGCGGGTGGGTTCCTGGGGCGCGGCGCCGGTGACGCCGGCGTTGTTGACGAGGACGTCGAGGCGGCCTGCGCGCTCCTCGATCAGGCGGGCGGCGGCGGCCACGCTCGCGTCGTCGGTCACGTCGAGGGGGACGCCGAACGCGTCCACGCCGTCTTCCGTGAGCCTGCGGACGGCGGCCTCCCGACGCCCGTCGTCCCGGGCGCCGACGCCGACGCTCCAGCCGAGGGCGCCGAGGCCGACCGCGATCTCGTAGCCGATGCCCTTGTTCGCGCCGGTCACCAGCGCGATCGTCCTCCCGTCGGCGGCGGTCCCCGCCGTCGTGTGCGCGTGCGTCTGCTCGTTCGGGTTCTGGTCTGCGGTCATGGCCCCAGCGTGCTGCGGGGTGGCGGGCGGGGGCCAGGACCATGTCGGTGGGCGCCGATACCCGTGGGGTATCCGCCCAGCTCATCGCGGTCTTACGGTCCTGGGGCGGACAGGGGTCGGGTACCTTGGCGGGATGGAGACGCGGGAGCTGCGGTACTTCGTCGCCGTCGCGGAGGAACTGCACTTCGGGCGGGCGGCGCAGCGGCTCGGGATCGCGCAGCCGCCGCTGTCCCGGGCGATCCGGCAGATGGAGCGGCGGCTCGGCGCGGCGCTGCTGGAGCGGACCAGCCGCGGGGTCGCGCTGACCGAGGTGGGCGCGGTGCTGCTGCGGGAGGGGCGGGCGGCGCTCGACGCGGTGGACGCGGCCGACCGGCGGGCGCGGCGCGCGGCCCTGGCGGTGAACGGCAGCGCGGGCATCGTCCTGGTCACGAAGGCCGGGGCGGCCAACGAGCTGCTGGCGAAGCTGCTGGACGCCTACGCGGCCGAGCCCGACGCGGTACCGGTCGAGGTGGTGCTGTGCGGGCCGGGCGCGCAGGAGCGGCTGCTGCGCGACGGGCGGGCGGACGTGGGGCTGCTGCACCTGCCGTTCGACTCGACGGCCGGGCTGGACACGGAGGAGCTGCGGTCGGAGGAGCAGGTCGTGGTCCTGCCGTCGGGGCATCCGCTCGCCGCCCGGGACCGGCTGCGCCTGGCGGACGTGGCCGCGCTGCCGGACCTGCCGCTGCCGCGGTGGCCGCGGCTGGACGGGACGTATCCCGAGGGGCCCGGTCCCCAGGTGCGCGACCACACCCAGTTGCTCCAGCTCATCTCCCTCGGGCGGGCCGCGGCGGTGCTGCCCGAGTCCTGCCGGGCGAGCCTGCACGACGGCCTGACCGCGGTCCCCGTCACCGACGCCCCCACGGTGACGACGGTCATCGCCTGGCCCCCGCACACCCGCTCCCGCCCCCTGGCCACCCTCGTCCACACCGCCACCCGCCTCTAAGGGCTGCCCCGAACCCCCGCGGACGCTACGGGGTCGTCGACGGTGGGGGCAGGGGCGCCACCTCGCGGGCGAAGAACGCTTCGTACTCCTCCGCGCCGGCGTACAGAGCGTCGAAACCGGCGGAGGTCTCCGCGATGAGGGCGGGGTCGGTGAAGCGGTTCGCGCCGTCCGCGTTGCCGTCCGCGTCGTACTTCACCTCGAACATGACCACGTCGCCAAGGACGACCACTTCGGGCACCGGGTGCTGCTTCTCGATGTCGGCGACAGTGCGGGCATCCAGGACCCGGACGGCGTCTCCCTCCTGCGTGCGCACGCGCAGGACGTGCAGCTCCCACTGCACGTAAGGCGTCAGCGGGAATTCCACCACCCGTAACCGCCGCTGGAACACACCTAGGCGTCCCGCATCCCGCATCTGCTGCGCGTAGCCGCCGCGCCGCTCCTCGATCAGCTCGATCGCGGCGTCCCATTCACCGGCGGCGAACGCCTCCCAGCTGGCGAATCCCCGCTCTTTGAAGTGCTGCCCGCGCTCCAATTTGTTCATGTACCGGATTCCGCTGGAAAAGATCCGGAAGAACTCCTCGTGATACGCGGGGCGGTCGAGCCGCTCGGGTCGCGCGGTGGCGAAGGAATCAAACATCTGGGATGTCCTGTTTCGCGGCGACGAGCATGCTCCGCGGGATCACCACCAGGCGCTCGTCGGTCCCCAACGAGACGCCTTCCGGCAGGCGCTTGCCCAGCGAGCCGGTCAGGTCCCGGCCGATCACGGCGATGTCGCCGTTGTCCAGCTCCCAGAGGTCAGGGCAGTCGGGGCTGTCGGAAGTGACCCCCAACTCCTGGGGAGACCTGCCCAGTCGCCGCCTGAAACCGGTATCCGGGTCCGCGTCCCACGGCCTGGTCACGGATGCCCCCTCCGACCGAGTTCGACCTGCGCATTCCGTTATCGCCGCCACCGTAGCACCGGCCCCATAGGGGCAATATTGTTGCGAGGCCGATCCCGAAAGAAACAGGCCATTTCGTACACACAACCGAATCGCCTTACGCCAGCGGTGATTTATGCGATCCTACTGAGAGAAAGCACAGCATTCGAACATATTCGAACGTGCGCGTACGACACGATCAGGAGAGCAGTGGACCCGGAGATCACGACACTCACACAGCAAGCCGGCACCACGCTGGTCGCTTTGATGGCCACGGACGCCTGGCAGGGGGTCCGCGGCGCCGTCCTCCGCATGTGGCAGACGCTCCAACCCGACCACGCCGCCGCGGTGGGCGCGGAGTTAACGACCGACCAGCAGGAGGCCGCCGCCGCCGGACTCCTCGCCTCCCCCGACGGCGACCGCGTCCTGACCGAACTGCGGGCCCAGTGGCAGGCCACCTTCCGGCGCCTCGTCGTGGCGCGCCCCGAGGCCGCCGCAGAACTGCGCGGCTTCCTCGCCGAGTTCGCTTCACCCGTTCCGGCCGGCACCGCGACCCCGGTGACGTCGCAGCACGCCACGGCCTCCGGTTCCGGCCGGGTCTACCAGGCGGGACGCGACCAGCACATCACCGAGCGATGACCACGCCATGACCGGCGGCCCGGGCCCGGGCGACCCGAACCGGCCGGGGGACCGTGACACGGCCCTCGGCCGGGGCAGCCGCATGGCCGGGCGCGCCGAGGACAGCGGCAGGGTCTACCAGGCCTCGGGCGACCAGTTCATCACCGAGCACCACCACCACGACGCCGGAGCGGCCGGCGACCGGGCCGGCTCTCCCGGCGCAGGCTGCTCGGGTTGGCCGGATTCCGTGCGCCGCCCGGCGATCGGCCGCGTCCCGGTGGTGCTCCGCGACCGCGCCGAGGTACTGACCCGGCTTCGGGAGGCCCTCGGGTCCGGCCGCGGCGGCGCCGTCTACGTCCTGCACGGCATGGGCGGTTGCGGCAAGACCGCCGTGGCCCACGACCTCTTCCGGATCGCGACCCGGGAACTCGGCCGGGTCGGCCTGTGGGTCAACGCGGCGGACAGGGCAAGCCTGCGCTCCGGCATGCTGGCGGTCGCGGCGGACCGTGGCGCGGGCGACGGCGAACTCCAGGCGGCACGCCACGGCTACCGGCCCGCCTCCGACCTCGTCTGGGACCGCCTCGACCGGACCCCGGAGCCGTGGCTGCTGGTGCTCGACAACGCCGACGACCCGGCGATCCTGCGGGACGGCAGTTGGTTGCGCGACAGTCCCGGCGGCATCGTGGTCGTCACCACCCGCCGCGCCGCGGCCCGTTGGTGGCCAGGAGCGCAGTTGCAGCACATCGGCGTGCTGCCGCCGGAGGACGCCGCACGGGTGCTCTGCGATCTCGCCCCCCACAGCGGCACACTGGAGCAGGCGACGCGGATCGCGGAGCGACTGGGGCGCCTGCCGCTCGCTCTCACCCTCGCGGGTGGCTTCCTCGCACAGCAGGTCATCGATCCCTGGACGTTGGACACCTACGGCCGCCATCTTGAGGAGGACCAGCGTGTGGACCTCATCGACCAGGGAGCTGACGGCTTGACCGGCGACGATCCCCGCCACCTCGTCGGCCGGACCTGGCAGCTCACCCTCGACTCCTTCGAGGCACACGGACTGCCGGAGGCGGTGGGCCTGTTGCGGCTGCTGGCCCGGCTGGCCGCCGAACCTCTGCCGGTGTCCGTGCTCAACCGTCGGGAGGTCGGGGCGGTCCTGCCGCCGGCCCGCGCCGAGGCCGCGCTGACGGCGCTCCTGGACCACTCGCTCGGCCAGCTCGTCGATCTCGGGGTGCGGTGCGTGCAGTGCCACGGCGTGCTGCTCGACAGCGTCACCGCGGCGACGCCGGTTCAGGACGCACCCGTGCTCGACGCGACCGCCGTCCGCCTGCTGGACGCGAGCGTGCCCGCACAGCCGGACGCAGGGCCGTACGACCCGCGGTTGCGGCTGCTGGCACCACACCTGCTGGCACTCCTACGGCGGTCATGCGCGGGGGAAGCGGCCACTACCGCGTACGTCCTCGCGGTGGCCACCCGGCTTGCGGTCGCCCTGCACCGCACCGGCGACTACCTGTCCGCCTGGGAGACCGCGGGCGCCGCGGCGGCCCTGGCCGAGCGCGCACTCGGGCCCGACCACCGCGCTGTGCTCGCCGCGCGCTCCCGAACCGGGCGCTCCCTGTTCAGGCTCGGCCGGTACGACGAGGCGGAAGACCTGCTGCGCCGCACCCGCGCCACCCAGCGACGGCTGTTCGGCGACCGCGACCCCGACACCCTGGACTCCCGCCACGCGCTGCAACTCGTGCTCGGCAACCACGGCAAGCGCGAGCAGGCGATCAGCCTGCTCCGGTCGACCGTCGCCGATCGCGACCTGGTGCTCGGCCCCGCGCACCCATCGACGCTCCGCTCACGCGCCAGCATGCTGACGCTGCTGACCGCGTCCGAACTCGCCGCCGAAGAGGGCGGCCCGCTGCTGGAACTGGCCGGGGACTGCGTCCGCCACCTCGGCCCGGAGCACACCGTCACCCTCGCCGCGCGGCACAACCACGCTCGGGCCCTGTTCGTCCTGGGCCGCCCCACCGGCGCCGACGAGGAGATCCGACAGGTCATCGAGGCGTACGAGCAGCGTTTCGGCGCCGACCACCCGACGGTGCTGTCCGCGCGCCAGCTACGCGCCCAGACCGCGGCCGCGCTCGGCGACCGCGAGACGGGCGTGGCGATCATGACCGACGTCACCGCCCGCCGGGAGCAGAACCTCGGCGGCGACCACCACTTCACGAGGGTGAGCCGGGCCCTGCTCGAAGCGATGAGCGACGGCACCTGGCAGCCGCCGCCCGTACCTCCGGGCTGAGGTGCGGGCGGGGGTCAGGGGGTGAGCGGGGAGTCGGCGGGGATCGTGCCCAGGCGGCCGGCCTGGAAGTCGTCGAACGCCTGGGCGAGTTCGGCGTGCGTGTTCATCACGAAGGGGCCGTACTGCATCATCGGCTCCCGGATGGGCAGGCCGCCCAGCAGGACCACCTCGAAGTTCTCGTTGCGGGAGTCCTGCGTGTCGTGGGCGCGCAGCGTGAGGGCGTCGCCCTTGCCGAAGAGGACGGCCTGCCCGAGCTCGAAGGGGCGCGCCTCGGGACCCGCGAAGCCGCGGCCGGCCAGGCCGTACGCGAGCGCGTTGAAGTCCGCGCGCCAGGGCAGCGTGACGGTCGCACCGGGGTTGACGGAGACGTGGATCATCGTGATCGGGGTGTGGGTCGCGCCCGGACCGCGGTGTCCGTCCAGGTCCCCGGCGATCAGCCGGATCAGCGCGCCGCCGTCCTCGGAGGTGAGCAGCTTCAGGCCGCCGGCGCGGATGTCCTGGTACTTGGGCGGCATCATCTTGTCCGCCTTCGGGAGGTTCACCCATAGCTGGAGGCCGTGGAAGAGGCCGCCGCTGAGCACCAGGGACTCCGGCGGCGTCTCGATGTGCAGCAGCCCGGACCCGGCGGTCATCCACTGGGTGTCGCCGTTGGTGATGGTGCCGCCCCCGCCGTGGCTGTCGCGGTGCACGAAGGTGCCGTCCATGATGTACGTCACCGTCTCGAAGCCGCGGTGCGGGTGCCACGGGGTGCCCTTCGGCTCCCCCGCCGCGTAGTCCACCTCGCCCATCTGGTCCATCAAGATGAACGGGTCCAGGTGCCGGTAGTCGATGCCGGCGAAGGCGCGGCGGACCGGGAAGCCCTCGCCCTCCAGCCCGCTCGGCGCGGTGCTCACCGCGAGGGCGGGCCTCGACGTGCTTCCCGGTGCCGGGCTCACCCGGGGCAGGCTCAACGGGTTCTCGACGGTCACTGCGGGCATGACGTCCTCCTAGCGGATGCTCGGCTTCCAAAGTAGTTGAAGCCTGAACATCTCGCAAGGCGTGACCATTCCCCTACGGAAGCGGGGGTGACCGCGGGTAGGTACGCCGGCGCGCGCCGGCGCGGGAAGACGTCGGGGGACGGGCCCTACCCGTACATCCTGCGCATGGTGAAGTCGACCATCTGCTCGACCGCCTTCGCGTCGAACACCATGCGGTGCTGGCCGTCGATGTCGAGCACGAAGCCGTAGCCGGTGGGGAGCAGGTCGAGCACCTCGGCGCCGGTGATCACGAAGTACTTCGACTCCTTGCCCGCGTACCGCCGCAGCTCCTTGAGCGAGGTGAACATCGGGATGACCGGCTGCTGGGTGTCGTGCAGCGCCAGGAACCCGGGGTTGTCGCCGCGCGGGCAGTACACCTTGGACGTGGCGAAGATCGCCTGGAAGTCCTCGGCCATCATCGCCCCGGTCGTGAAGGCGCGGACCGCGTCGGCGAGCGACGGCGGCGACGGCTCGGGGTAGGCGGGGGACGGGTCCGGGTAGCCGGCACCGCCCATCGGACCGCCGCCCATCGGGGAGCCGCCCATGGGCGGGCCCATCGGCGGGCCCATCGGGCCGCCGCCCATCTGGCCGCCCGGCCCGCCATTCACGCTCTGCTCGTAGCCGTACACGCGTCCAAGGGTATCGACCCGCGCGGGCGGGCAACGAGGAAGCCGTCACATCGGCCCGTGAGGGGTTGCGTCTTATTACCGACGGGTAGCATGATTTCGGTGAAGCCTTCTTCTTGACTGCGATACGGAGCCTTGGTCATGGGCCACTACAAGTCGAACCTCCGCGACATCGAGTTCAACCTCTTCGAGGTCCTGGGCCGCGACCAGGTCTACGGCACCGGTCCGTTCGCGGAGGTGGACGTCGACACCGCGAAGGACATCCTGGGCGAGCTCGCCCGCCTCGCGGAGCACGACCTCGCCGACTCGTTCACCGACACCGACCGCAACCCCCCGGTCTTCGACCCGAAGACCAGCACCGCGCCACTGCCCGACTCGTTCAAGAAGAGCTACGCGGCCTTCATGGACGCGGAGTACTGGCGGCTCGGCCTGCCCGAGGAGATCGGCGGCACCACCGCCCCGCGCTCCCTGATCTGGTCGCTCGCGGAGCTGGTGCTCGGCTCCAACCCGGCCGTGTGGATGTACTCCTGCGGCCCCGCCTTCGCCCGCATCCTCTTCGAGGAGGGCACCGAGGAGCAGCAGAAGATCGCGGCCGTCGCGGTCGAGAAGCAGTGGGGCGCCACGATGGTCCTCACCGAGCCCGACGCGGGGTCCGACGTGGGCGCCGGCCGCAGCAAGGCCGTCCGGCAGGAGGACGGTAGCTGGCACATCGAGGGCGTCAAGCGCTTCATCACCTCGGGCGAGCACGACCTGTCCGACAACATCCTGCACTACGTCCTGGCCCGCCCCGAGGGCGCCGGCCCCGGCACCAAGGGCCTGTCGCTCTTCGTCGTGCCGAAGTACGAGTTCGACCCCGCCACCGGCGAACTCGGCGAGCGCAACGGCGTGTACGCCACGAACGTCGAGCACAAGATGGGTCTGAAGGCGTCCAACACCTGCGAGCTGACCTTTGGCGACAAGCACCCCGCCAAGGGCTGGCTGATCGGCGACCGGCACGACGGCATCCGGCAGATGTTCCGGATCATCGAGTTCGCCCGCATGATGGTCGGCACCAAGGCGATCGCCACCCTGTCCACCGGCTACCTCAACGCGCTGGAGTACGCGAAGGAGCGGGTGCAGGGTCCGGACCTGGCCAAGTTCACCGACAAGTCCGCGCCCAAGGTCACCATCACCCACCACCCCGACGTACGCCGCTCGCTGATGACGCAGAAGGCGTACGCGGAGGGCATGCGCGCCCTGGTGCTGTACACCGCGACCGTCCAGGACGCGATCCAGGCCGCCGAGGCCCGCGGCGAGGACGCCAAGCAGTTGCACGGCCTCAACGACCTGCTGCTGCCGATCGTCAAGGGATACGGCTCCGAGCGGTCCTACGAGCAGCTCGCCCAGTCCCTCCAGACCTTCGGCGGCTCCGGGTACCTCCAGGAGTACCCGATCGAGCAGTACATCCGGGACGCCAAGATCGACACCCTCTACGAGGGCACCACCGCGATCCAGGGCCAGGACTTCTTCTTCCGGAAGATCGTCCGCGACCAGGGCCAGTCGCTCACCGCGCTCAGCGAGGAGATCAAGAAGTTCCTCGCCGAGGCGCCGGGCGGCGAGGAGCTGGCCGCCGCGCGCGACCAGCTCGCCAGGTCCGCGGCCGACCTGGAGGCGATCGTCGGCGCCATGCTCACCGACCTCGCGGCCACCGAGCAGGACGTCCGCTCGATCTACAAGGTCGGGCTCAACTCCACCCGGCTGCTGCTCGCCTCCGGCGACGTCGTCACCGGCTACCTGCTGCTGCGCGGCGCCGCGGTGGCCGCGGAGAAGCTGCCCGCGGCGAGCGGCAGGGACACGGCGTTCTACTCCGGCAAGGTCGCGGCGGCGAAGTTCTTCGCGGCCACCGTCCTGCCGGAGGTCGCCACCGCGCGGGCCCTGGCCGAGGCGGTCACGCTGGACGTCATGGACCTGCCGGAAGAGGCGTTCTGACCTCCTCCCGGCCCCGCGTGCCGTCGCCCCCTCCGGGGCGGCGGCACGCCGCCGTGCGGGCGCCCCGCGCGGCGGACACCACCGTTCTCGGCCGGGAACCGGCCGAAACTAAGCTGCTGCCATGACCTCTCAGCAGCGTCCCGCGTTCGACCGCGGGCACACCGAGGACCTGGCCGCGTTCGTACGGTCCGCGCCCACCCCGTACCACGCGGCAGCGTCCGTGGCCGAGCGGCTGGACGCGGCGGGCTTCCGCCGGGTCGACGAGAACGAGCGGTGGACGCAGGCCGCGGGCGGCGCCGGCGGGCGGTACGTGGTGCGCGGCGGCGCCGTCATCGCCTGGTACGTCCCCGAGGGCGCCGCGCCGCACACCCCGTTCCGGGTGGTCGGCGCGCACACCGACTCGCCGAACCTGCGGGTCAAGCCGCAGCCCGACCTCGACGCGCAGGGCTGGCGCCAGGTCGCCGTCGAGATCTACGGCGGCCCGCTGCTCAACAGCTGGCTCGACCGCGACCTCGGCATCGCCGGGCGGCTCTCGCTGCGCGACGGCTCCACCCGCCTGGTGAACGTGGACCGGCCGCTGCTGCGGGTCCCCCAGCTCGCCATCCACCTCGACCGCTCCGCGAACGACTCGCTGTCCCTGGACCGGCAGCGCCACCTCCAGCCCGTGTGGGGCCTGGGCGAGGCGACCGAGGGCGACCTGGTCGCGTTCGTCGCCCACGAGGCCGGCGTGGAGGAGGCCGAGGTCACCGGGTGGGACCTGATGGCCCACGACGTCCAGCCGCCGTCCTTCCTCGGCCGCGACCGAGAGCTGTTCGCCTCCCCCCGGCTGGACAACCTGCTGTCCGTGCACGCCGGCCTGGCCGCGCTGCTCGCGGCCGCGGACGCGCCCGGCCCGGCGTACGTGCCGGTGCTGGCCGCCTTCGACCACGAGGAGAGCGGCAGCCAGTCCGACACCGGCGCCGGCGGTCCGCTGCTGGGCCGGGTCTTCGAGCGGTCGGTGCTGGCGCGGGGCGGTGACCAGGAGGACGTGCTGCGCGCGCTGGCCGCGACGGTCTGCGCGTCCTCCGACGTCGGGCACGCGGTGCACCCCAACTACGCCGAGCGGCACGACCCGAGCCACCACCCGCGGGCCAACGGCGGGCCCATCCTCAAGACCAACGTCAACCAGCGCTACGCCACCGACGGGGTGGGCCGGGCGGTCTTCGCCGCCGCGTGCGAGCGGGCCGGGGTGCCGATGCAGCACTTCGTCTCCAACAACACGATCCCGTGCGGCACCACGATCGGCCCGATCACCGCCGCGCGGTACGGCATCACCACCGTGGACATCGGCGTGCCGCTGCTGTCCATGCACTCCGCGCGCGAACTCGCCGGCGCCGACGACCCCCACCTGCTGGCCTCGGCGCTGGCGGCGTTCCTGGCGGGCTGAGCCTCCGGGGGGCCGAAGGTCCCTCGGGGCGGGGGCCCTTCAGGAGCCGAGCGCCCGGGCGGGCCCCGTCACGGGACGAGGATGACCTTGCCCGCGACCGTACGGGACTCCGCCAGCTCCAGCGCCGCGGACGCCTCGGCGAGCGGGATCCGCGCGGCGATCTGCGGGGTCAGCACGCCCTCCGCCAGCAGGCGCAGCACCTGCGTGAGGTCCTGGGCGAGCCGCTGCCGGAAGGCGGCCTTGCGGCGGCGGCCGGCCCAGAAGTTGTAGAAGTGGGCGCCCCGGCCGTTGGGCAGCGCGTTCCACGCCGCGAGCTGCGCGAAGAGCTTCAGCACGGGGAGCTGCGAGCTGCCCTCCTCGTCCTTGGTGGCCGCGGTGCCGTAGGAGACCAGGGTGCCGCCCTTGCGCAGCAGCTCCCACGACCGCGCCAGGCCGGGGCCGCCGACGTGGTCGAAGACGGCGTCCACGCCGTCGGGCGCGAGTGCGCGGATGCGCGCGTACATCTCCGGGTCGCGGTAGTCGACCGGGGTCGCGCCCAGCTCGCGCACGGCGGCGTGGTGGCGCGGGGAGGCGGTGCCGATCACGCTGATCCCGGCGTGCCGGGCGAGCTGCACCAGCGTGGAGCCGACCCCTCCGTTGGCGCCCAGGACCACGATCGTCCCGCCGGTGCGGACCCCGGCCGTGCGGTGCAGCATCTGCCAGGCGGTGATCCCGTTGACGACGACCGTCTCCGCGGCGGCGGCGTCCACGCCGTCCGGGACGGGCACCAGGTCGGCGGCCTCGACCAGCCGGTGGCTGGCCCAGCTACCGACCTTGGTGACCGCGGCGAACCGGCGCCCGACCAGGGCCGGGTCCACCCCGCTCCCGACGGCGGCGACCGTGCCGACCACGTCGTAGCCGGGCACGAAGGGGAACGGCGGCTGGTCGTAGTACTTCCCGCGGCGCATCTGCTGCTCCGCGAAGGAGACGCCGGTCGCGTCCATCCGCAGGACGACCTCGCCCGCGGTCGGCGCCGGCAGGTCGCGGGTCGTGACCTGGAGCCCGCTCGGCTCGACCGCGCCGGGCAGGACGACCTCCGTGGCGCGGATGGTGGCGGTGCTGGTCATGACGTGCTCCCTCAGGCTCGACCCGCTTGCTTACGGGTGTAAAGCTACACACGTAATCAGACGCTCGCAAGACACCCGGCGGGATGAACTTCACGGTGTAAGGTCACAGGGTGAAAGAGACCAGCGCGGCCGCGTCCGCCGCATCGAGGCCGACCCGCGCGCGCAACCGCCGGGGCGAGGGGGGCCGGCTGCGCGACGACATCGTCGGCGCCGCGACGGAACTGCTCGACGAGACGGGCGACGAGCGCGCCATCACGCTGCGGTCGGTCGCCCGCCGGGTCGGGATCGCCGCCCCCTCGATCTACCCGCACTTCCCCGACCAGCCGGCCATCATGCTGGCCGTCGTCCAGGGGGAGTTCGCCGCGCTGTCCGACGCGCTGCGCGCCTGCGCGGAAGCGGCCGGCGACGCCCCCCGCGACCGGCTGACCGCGATCTGCGAGGGGTACCTGCGCTACGCCCGCGAGCACCCCGGGCGCTACCGCACCATGTTCGGCGGCCTGTGGATGCCGACCCTGGGCGACAGCTCCGTGACCGAGGCGGACCTGGCCGGCCTCGGCACCGACACCCTGCACCTGCTCATCGGCGCCCTCGGCGACTGCGTCGCGGCCGGCCAGTCCACCAGCACCGACCCGGAAGGCGACGCGATCGCGCTCTGGCTGGGCCTGCACGGGCTGGCGCACCAGCGTGCCGTCACCCGCGTGCACCCCTGGCCGGCGGACACCGGTGACCGGATGATCGCCGCGCTCGCCCACCTGACCGCCGGCTGACGCCTGCCGCGGCTCGATCCGGCGCGGGCCGGGAGCCGGCGGGTGACAGCCGGCTACGGGCCACAGGCGGCGGACGCTGGCGGCGGACGGCAGTCGGGAAGGTGGCGGTCGGGCAGGCGGCGGACGGCAGTCGGATAGGCGGCGGCGCAGGCTGTCGAGTGGCTGGGATGCTGCTGTCACCCGGCTGTGAAACTCCGCCGGGAGGATGGCCGTTCGCGCCGCGCCCGGTGCGCGCGTGCCACCGTCGGAGACGTCCAGGAGGATGCCGCCCCATGTCGAACCCCAGCAGCAGCCGGAGCCGTGCCAGCAGCAGCCGCGGCCGCGCGGCCCTGGTCGCCGCCGCCGTCGTGGCGGTGTGCGCGGTCGGGCTGACCGCGTGCCACCCCTCCTCCGGGAGCAGCCACACCACCCACCGCTCGCGCACGCACAGCCGCAGCCACCGCTGACGCCTCCGAGCGGCCGCTGATTGCCCGGCGGGGACCCGGGTAGGCGACAGCCGTCACCACTCCACCGTCACTACAAACCGTCAACTCGACTGGGAGGCGGGCATCGTGGGCATCGGAGGCTGCATAGTCCTCATCGCCGTCGGCGCGATCGTCACGTTCGCGACCGACTGGCACATGAAGGGCGTCAACGTCGACCTGGTCGGCCTGATCATGATGGCCGTGGGCATCATCGGACTGGCCGCCTACGTCAGCATCTTCAAGCGCCGGCGCATCCCTCCGACGGCGGACGGCGACGTGCCGCCGGTCGTGGAGGAGCGCTACTACCCCTCGGAGCGGCGCTACTGATCCACCGTCACGACGCACCGCCACCGATACACCGTCGCTGACGCGCCCTGCCCTCTGACGGCCGCCGGCGCGCCGCCGTCAGAGGGCCGCCTCCGCCGGGCCGTCGTCCATGCCGGCCAGCACCAGGACCAGCCTGGCGTCGCCGGAGGCGGTCAGCCGGACCGGGACACCCCAGTCCTGCTGGTGGACGTGGCAGGCCGGGTACGGGTTCTCCGCGTCGTCGTCGCAGGACGCCGCCATCGCCGAGATGTGCAGCACCCCCTCCGGCACCGCCGGGTCCAGCTCCAGGTCGCGAAACAGGTCCGTCCCCTTGCCGGTGCCCGCCTTCAACAGCTCCGGCGGGGTCGCCTCGACCAGCAGCCGGGTGGCCGGGCCGTAGCGCTCGTCGAGCTTCTGGCCGGGCGGCGCGCTGAAGACCACGTCCAGCCGCAGCGGGCCCGGCGACACGTCGGTCGCGGCGCGCTGCGTGCGGTGCGCGGCCCCCTCCACCCGGGCCGCCTCCTCCGGCAGCCTGATCCGGGTCAGCCGGTGCGCGGCCGACTCCACCACCACCACGTCGCCCTCGACCACGGCCGCGTCCGACGGCTCGCGCAGGTCGGTCGCCAGCGTCGTCACCTCGCCGCTGACCGGGTCGTACCGGCGCAGCGCGTTGTTGTACGTGTCGCTCACCGCGACCGAGTGGTCCGGCAGCGCGGTGACGCCCAGCGGGTGCTGGAGCAGCGCCTGCCCGGCCGGGCCGTCCCGGTGCCCGAAGTCGAAGAGCCCGGTGCCGACCGCGGTGCGGATGACGTACCCGTCGCCGTCGGCCGCCCGCTCCGCCCAGCGCAGCGCGGAGGTCTCGGAGTCGGCGATCCACAGCTTGCCGTCGTCCGCCGACAACCCCGACGGCTGGGCGAACCAGGCGTCGCCCGCGTGCCCGTCGACCAGTCCCTCGTTGGTGGTGCCGGCCGCGACCTCCACCCGGTCGGTGGCCGGGTCGTACGTCCACAGCTGGTGCACGCCGGCCATCGCGATCCACACCCGGTCGTCGAACCAGGCGACGTCCCACGGCGAGGAGAGGTCCACCTCCAGGGCCGGCCCCGAGGTGCGCGAGCCCTGCCACCACTGGCGGCCGGTGCCCGCGACCGTGGTGACCCGGCCGGTGTCCGGGTCGAGCCGGCGCAGCGCGTGGTTCACGGTGTCGGCGACCACGATGGTGCCGTCCGGCAGCAGCGCCAGGCCCTGCGGCTCGCTGAACCTGGCCGTCCCCGGGTCGCCGTCGGCCAGCCCGCGCTCGCCGGTGCCGATCCGGCGCACCACCGTCTCGCCGTCGGCCGCCAGCTCCACCAGCGCGTGCCGGGTGGAGTCCGACACCAGGTAGTGGCCGCTGCCGGGCAGCGCGAGCACCTTCCCGGGGAAGCGCAGGTCCGTCGAGACCGGCTCCGGCGGCACGTACGGGCCGTCGCCGCGGCGCAGCGTGCCCTTGGCGGCGTGCTCCTGCTCCAGCCGGTTCACCAGCTTCTCCAGCGCGTGCGCGTGCCCCTCCCCGGCGTGCTGCGCGACCACGTAGCCCTCGGGGTCGATCACGACCAGGGTCGGCCAGGCGCGGACCGCGTACTGCCGCCAGGTGGCCAGCTCCGGGTCGTCGAGCACCGGGTGGTGCACGCCGTACCGCTCCACCGCGTCGGCCACCGCGCGGTGCTCGGCCTCGTGCACGAACTTCGGCGAGTGCACGCCCACGATCACCACGGTGTCGCGGTGGCGCTCCTCCAGCTCGCGCAGCTCGTCCAGGACGTGCAGGCAGTTGACACAGCAGAACGTCCAGAAGTCGAGGATCACGATCGATCCGCGCAGGTCGGCGAGGGTGGGTCGGCGGTCACCTGTGTTCAGCCAGCCGCCCTTGCCAACCAGCTCGGGCGCCCGGACGCGTGCACGTGCAGTCATATGCCCATCAAACCGCATCGCGGCACCGAACACATTTCCACCGGGGCGGGGTACACATGCCGCATGAAATACGTGGTGCGGGAGAAGATGTTCGCGATCGGCGACGACTACTGGGTGGAGGACGAGCACGGGCGGCGCGCCTTCTACGTCGACGGGAAGGTGCTGCGGATCAGGGACACCCTGGAGATCCAGGACGCCGACGGCAACGAGGTGGCGGTCATCCACCAGAAGCTGCTCAGCCTGCGCGACGCGATGACCATCGAGCGCGGCGGCGAGACGCTGGTCACCGTCAGGAAGAAGCGGCTCGCCCTGGTGCGCGAGGTCTTCCGCGCGGAGCTGGCCTCCGGCGAGGAGCTGGAGATCCGCGGCGACCTCATCGACAAGGAGTACGACATCGAGTACGACGGGGACCGGCTCGCCCGCATCTCCCGCCGCTGGTTCTCGCTGCGCGACGCCTACGCCATCGACGTCGAGCGGGACGACGCCGACGCCGGCATGCTGCTGGCGATCGCGGTGTGCGTGGACCACATCATCGCCAAGGAGCACGACTCCCGCTGAGGTCTCCCGCCGGGCCGACACGGTATGCGGCTCCTGCCGCGAACGGACGGTCCGGCTACGGGCGGGAGGGGCCCTTCGGGCGGTCGAGGCCGAGGACACGGTCGCGCAGGACGGGGAAGTCCGCGCGGGTGGAGGCCACCGACGACGGGGCGAGGTCGGCCGTGAGGACCTGCTCGTCCGGGCCGGCCTCGCACAGGACCTCGCCCCAGGGGTCCACGATCATGCTGTGGCCGGCCTGCGCCACCCCCGCGTGCGTCCCGGCGGTGCCGCACGCGAGGACGTACGCCTGGGACTCCACCGCCCGGGCCTGGACCAGCACCCGCCAGTGGGCGAGCCGCCGGGCCGGCCATCCGGCCGGCAGGACGAGGAGTTCGGCGCCCGCGTCCACGAGCAGCCGGAAGAGCTCGGGGAAGCGCAGGTCGTAGCAGGTCGCCAGGCCGATCGCCGCCTCCGGGTGACGTACGGTGACGACCTCCTCGCCCGCCGCCATCACCACCGCCTCGCCGCGGTCGAACCCGAACCGGTGGATCTTGCGGTAGGCGGCGCGCAGCCCGCCGTCCGGGCCGAAGACGAGCGAGGTGTTGTAGAGCGGCCCCTCCGGGTCGCGCTCGACGATCGAGCCCGCGTGCAGCCAGACCCCGGCGTCGCGCGCGGCCGCGGACATCGCCTCGGCGGTGGGACCGTCCTCCAGCCGCTCCGCCTCCACCGGGAACCGGTCGGCGGCGAAGGCGCCGACGGGCCACAGTTCGGGCAGCACGACCAGATCGGCACCGGCCTGCTCCCGGACCAGCGCCGCCACCCGGAGCCGGCGCGCGGCCGGCTCCTCGGCCGGGTCCACGTCGATCTGGAGAAGCGTTGCGCGCATCCGTACACCGCCCCTACGTTGGGTCGTCGAAGTCGGGCCTACCATCATCACTCGAAAGCACTGCGTGGGCGCCCGCGCGAAGACTAACTTAGGCGCCAAACCGCCACGACCGCGCACCGACCGTCGAGGGGTCCCGTGACCGTCCACCGCAAGATCCAGCCGTACATCGACGCCTGGACCCACTCCATAGAGTCCATCAACGAACTGGTCTCGACGCTCCCGGAAGGCGAGTGGAACCGGCCCACCGAGTGCCCCTACTGGTCCGTGCGCGACGTGGTCTCGCACGTCATCGGCTTCGAGTGCGAGATCCTCGGCGACCCGCGGCCGATCCACAGCCTGCCCAGCGACCTGCGGCACATCACCAGCGACCGCGCCCGCTACACCGAGGTCCCGGTCGACATCCGCCGCCACCACACCGCGCCCGAGATGACCTCCGAACTGGAGTACACCATCATCCGGCGCTCCCGTCAGCTCCGGAACGAGTCGCGCGAGCCCGACGCCGACGTGCGCGCGATCGGCGGCGGCGAGACCACCCTCGAAGAACTCCTCTGGTCACGGGTGTTCGACGTGTGGGTGCACGAACAGGACCTGCGCCGGGCCCTGGACAAGCCCGGCAACCTCGCGTCGGCGGCGGCGGTGCTGTCCCGCGAGTTCGTGCTGCGGGCGCTGCCGAAGGTGGTCGCGCACGACGCGGGCGCCAAGCCGGGCTCGGCGGTCGTCTTCGACGTGCACGGACCGCTGGAGTTCATGCGCACCGTGCGGGTCAGCCCCGAGGGGCGCGGCACCATCGACTCGGCGGTCTCGCTCGGCCCCGCGGTCACCTTCGTGGCCGACTGGGAGACCTTCCTGCGGTTGCTCACCGGCCGGGTCAAGGCGGCGGCGGTGCCCGAGGGCCGGCTGAAGATCGAGGGCGACGAGGAGTTGGCCCAGGCGATCCTGGCGAACCTCGCGGTCACCGAGTAGCGGCGGCGGACCCCCGACGCGAGGGTGCCGCACCCGGTGAAACCGGGTGACGCCGACCCGGGAACTCCCCGCTCCGCCCGCGGGCCCCATGTGCCGCGCCGCGGGGTGAGTTGGCCAACTCCCCCTGAACAGGGGCGAATCGGTGGCCGAAAGTGAATTCTTGCACGCGCGGTGATGATCCAGTAACGGTCCGGCGACCAATACCTCAGGTTTCGGGCGTTGAAGGCGGGTTCGGCGAGTAGGGTGAGGCGAACTCATCCTGTTGCCGCCCGTAACGTCAGCGTGACCCGGCACGGCGGTCGGCTTCCGGTCCGGCCATGGGGTATCGCCTGATGTCAACTCAAGGCTCACCGTTACCGATTCAGCCGCCGCGACGCTCCGGCGGCGGTCTCCGCGCAGCCGGACGCGCCACGCCGCTCCCGCTGGCCGCCGTGGTCGCCGCCGGCGTGGCCGGCGGCTGGGCGGTGCGCCGCGCGGACGCGCACGACCGCCCCCTGCTGGCCGCGGCCGCCGCCCTGGCCGCCCTGCTGCTCGGCACCGCGGTCGCGCTGGCCGCATCCCGCCGCCGCGCCGTGCGCCGGCTGCGCGCCGAGGCCGCGCGACTGCGGGACGACACCGCCCGGAGCCTCGCGCTGCACGCGGAGGCCACCCGGCAGGCCGCCGCCGAACTGGACGCGGTCCGGCGGTCGGTGCGCGAGTCGGAGGCGCGGCGGCGGGCCTGGTCCGAGACCGAGGCGTCCCTGCGCGCCGCGCTGCGCGCCGAGACCGCGCGGGCCACCGCGCTGGCGGACGAGGCCGTGCGGCTGGCCGAGGTGACGCTGCCGCTCGCGGTGGAGCGGATGCGCGAGGGCGGCTCCACCGGCACCGTGCTGGCCGCGCTGCCGCGGCCCGCGGAGGAGGTGCACCAGCGGCTGCTGGAGGTGACCGTCCGCGAGTTGGGCGCCAGCGAGCGCGCCCGGGCCGCCGGGATGGCCGCCTGTGCCAGCGCGGCCGCCCGCGTGCAGGCGCTCACCACGACCATGCTGGCCGACCTGCGCGAGATGGAGCAGCGGCACGACGAGAGCGTGCTGGACGACCTGCTGCGACTGGACCACTGCGCGGCCCAGACCGGACGTCTCGCGGACAGCGTCGCGGTGCTCAGCGGGTCGCGCTCCGGGCGCCGTTGGACCCGGCCGATCGCCATGGAGAGCGTGCTGCGCGGCGCGATGGGCCGCATCCACGCCTACCGCCGGGTGCGGCTGCACACCACGACCGGCGCGGCCGTCGCCGGACACGCCGCCGAGGGCGTGATGCACGTGCTGGCCGAACTCATGGACAACGCCTGCAACTTCTCGCCGCCCTCCGAGGAAGTCCACGTCTACGTCCAGGAGTCGCACTCGGGCGTCGTCGTGACCGTCGAGGACGCCGGGCTCGCGTTGCCGGCCGGGGACCTCGCCCGGATCGAGGGCCTGGTCTCGGGCGACCCGGCCGAAGCGGCCAACGACCTGCTGCCCGGGCTGTCCGGCACCCGGATCGGCCTCACCGTCGTCGGGCGGCTCGCCCGCAAGCACGGCCTGCGGGTCTCCTTCCGGCCGTCCTCGCGCGGCGGCACCGGCGTGGTGGTGCTGATCCCCTCCCGGATCGTCACGCGCGCCGCGGAGGCGTACGGGCCGGGGCCCGCCGGCGCGGCGGGTCCCGACGCCGTGGGCGGGCCGCAGGTCGAGCAGTACCCCGGCGGGCACCGCGCACCCGGGTCCTACGGGGTGCCGGCGGTCGGCGGGCGGTACGGCGCCGGACCGGACGCGGCGGCCGGGGAGTCCGACCGGTCCGGCGGCACCCGGGGCGCCGGGGTCCGCGCCGTGCCGGGTGCGCCCGGCACCGGTGCGGGGTACGACACGGGCGCGGGATACGACGCGGGCGCGGGGCACGACGCCGACGCGCGGTACGACACGGGCGCGGGGTACGACGGCTTCCCGGAGGCCGGGCGCCCGGAGGACATCGGGCACACCGGGCCGGCCGAGCGCGGCGGGGCCGCGGGCCCGAGGGGCGGCGGCCGGCCCCGTACCGCCCCCGCGTCGGACGGCGGCGCGGGCGGGACCGCCCCGGTGCCGCTGCCGCGGCGCACCCGGGGCCGGGGCATGCCGGAGGCCGCGCCCGGGTACGACTCCTCCCGGCCCGCGGCGGACCGGGCGCCCGGTTCGGGCGCGGACGCGGGCGACCGGTTCGGCGCCTTCCGGGATGCCGCGACCGGGCGGGACCGGGGGACCGCCGACAGCGAAGGGGAGGGTGACCAGGGATGACGAACGGGACCGGTGGCGCCGGGGGCGGGGTCGCCTTACTGCTCGAACGGTTCGTGGCACTGACGCCCGGGGCGCGGCACGCGCTGCTGCTGTCGGCCGACGGCCTGAAGCTGCACTGGTCGCCCGAGCTGTCCGTGGACCGCGCCGACCAGCTCGCCGCGATCGCCTCCGGCATCCAGAGCCTGGTGCACGGCGCTTCCGTCGAGTTCGGCGACGGCAGCGGCGGCGTCCGGCAGTCGATGACCGACTTCCACGGCGGTGCCCTGTACATCGTCGAGGCCGGCGCGGGGGCCCATCTGGCCGTCGTGGGCGAGGAGTCGGCGGACGCCCGGGCGATCGGCCGCGGCATGAACGACATCGTCGAGGCGGCCCGCGGCCCGCTCGGCACCGTGCCCGCGGCGGGCATACGCGGGAAGCTCCCGGCATGAGGGGCGGGCCGATACGCGGGCCGGTCGACAGCGGCGCCCCGGACCGGCTCTACACCCTCACCGGCGGGCGGAGCAGCGCCGCCACCCAGGGCTTCGACCTCGCCACGGTCATCACCGCCCGCGGCGAACCGCTGCCCGGGATGCCCTCGGAGCACGTCCGCATCCTGCGCCTGTGCCGCCGCCCCGTCGCCGTGCTCGAACTCGCGTCCCGTCTGGCCCTGCCGGTCGGCGTGGTCCGCGTGCTGCTCGCCGACCTCCTCACCGGCCAGCACATCACCGCGCACGCGCCCACCACCGCGGCGGAGCTGCTGCCTCCCTCCGACATGCTGAGGAAGGTCCTCCGTGCGCTGCACAACCTCTGACTCACGGAAGACAACGGGAACATGACATCGTCACAGGAGCGGGAGGAGCCGCAGGCGCGGCGCGGCCGGGCGGACGAGGTGGTGCCGCCGCGCGGGCTCGCGCCGGAGGGCCGCGTGCCGCACGTGGGCGCCGCCGCGCGCCAGCGGCTCGCGGAGATACCGGGGCCGCAGCCGGTGCCGCCGTGGGGCCCGGCCGCGGCGCAGGTGGAGGCGGCGGGGGCGCCGCAGGCACGGGGCGCGGGACCGGGCGCCGGGAGGGCGCCGGGGCCGGCCGACCCGGGGCAGCCGACGGGGCCGGCGGGCCCGGTCCAGGGGCAGGTGCAAGGGCAGGGGCAGGGGCAGGGACAGGGTCCGGCGTGGGACCGGGCGTCCGCACACCGGCAGGTCGCCCGCGTGCCGCAACCGCCGTCGCCCGCCTTCGACCACGCCGACCCGGGGGCGTACTACCGGGCGCTGCGCGAGGCGTACGGGCCGGTCGCGCCGGTGCTGCTGGACGGCGGGGTGCCCGCGTGGCTCGTGCTCGGCTACCACGAGGTCCAGTTCGTGGCGGGGAACCCGGAGCTCTTCGGGCGGGACCCGCGCCGCTGGCACGCGTGGGACCGGGTGCCGACCGGCTGGCCGCTGCTGCCGCACGTGGCGCACACCCCGTCCGTCCGCTTCACCGAGGGCGAGGAGCACGTGCGGCGCGCGGGCGCGGTCGCGGACGTGCTCGGCGAGGTGGACCCCTACGAGCTGCGGCAGCGCGCCGAACGGGCCGCGGACGCCGCGGTGGACGCGTTCGCGGGCGCCGGCCGGGCGGAGCTGGTGGCGCAGTACGCCGAGCAGGTGCCGCTGCACGTCATGGCCGGGCTGTTCGGGCTGCACCCGGACGAGACGGCGGCGCTGGAGCGGGACCTGGCGGGCCAGTACGGCTACGGCACCGCGGCGGCCGAGCCGCCGCACCCGGCCTGCCCGGCGCACCCGGGCGGGACCGCGCCGGGGCCGGCCGCCTCGGCCGCGCGGCTGCGGGCGATGCTGGAGGCGGTGCTCGCCCGGGCGCGGCGGTCCCCGGCGCCCGGTGCCGACATCCCGTCCCGGCTGCTGGCACACCCGGCGGGCCTCACCGACGAGGAGGTCGTGCAGGACCTGCTCACGATCATGGCGGCCGGGCGGCGGCCCACCGCGGACTGGATCGGGAACACGCTGCGCCTGCTGCTCACCGACGAGCGGTTCGCGCTCACGCTGTCGGGCGGGCGGCGGAGCATCGCGCAGGCGCTGGCGGAGGTGCTGTGGAGCGATCCGCCCGTGCAGAACGTGATCGGGCGGTGGGCCACCCGCGACACCCGGCTCGGCGGGCGGTACGTACGGCGCGGCGACTGCCTCGTGCTGGGGCTGGCCGCCGCGAACGCGGACCCGCGGGTGCGCCCGGCGCTGCCCGGCGGGGCGGTGGGCAACCACGCGCACCTCTCCTTCAGCCACGGCGCCCACCGGTGTCCGGCGCCCGCGCCCCAACTGGCGGAGGTGGTGGCGACCACGGCGCTGGAGATCCTGCTCGACCGCATCCCCGACCTGGTGCCGGCACTGGCCGCCGACGAACTTCCGTGGCGGCCCTCGCTCTGGCAGCGCGGGCCGGCCGCGCTGCCGGTCACCTTCACGCCGTTGTAGGGGCCCGCCTTCCGGGGTGCCCGGGCGCGGAGCCGCGGGACCTGACGGCCCGGGGCGGCCGGTCGCGCCGTTCCCCGCTCCCCCGGGCGGGTACGGCGCGCGTGTGCCGGCTCAGTCCGCGGCGGGACGGTGCGGGAGCCCGGGGGGTCCCGCCGACGCGTGGCTGCGGTGGACGCTCTCCACGCGGCTGACCGCGACCCGCTCGCGTTCGAGCCGGGCGGTGCGCCGCCGCAGCCGCAGGATCTGCACGGTCCCGACGAACTGGAGCACGAACACGCTGCTCCAGGCCACCCGGTAGTCGTCGCCGGTGGCGTCCAGCAGCAGGCCGATCGCGAGGAGGGTCACCATGGAAGCGGTGAACCCCCCGATGTTGACGATCCCGGACGCCGTGCCGAAGCGCTCCGGCGGGTTCGCCGGCCGCGCGAAGTCGAACCCGATCATGGAGCCGGGCCCGCACGCCCCGAGCACCACGCACAGCACGACGAGCAGCCAGAGCGGATCACGGCCGCCCGGCCACGCCAGGACCGCCGCCCAGGCGGCCGCGGTCGCGCCCACGACCCCGAGCGTCAGCGGCATCCTGGCGCCGTGGTGCCGCGCGATGAGCTGCCCGAAGACCATGCCGAACACCATGTTCGCCAGGACCACGAGCGTGAGCAGCGACCCCGCGGCGCCGCGCGACATCCCCTGGTCCTCGACGAGGAACGGCATCCCCCACAGCAGCAGGAACACCATCCCGGAGAACTGCGTGGTGAAGTGCGTCCACATGCCGAGCCGGGTGCCGGGCTCCCGCCACGCGTCGGCGATCTGCCGCCGCACGTACGCGGTCCCGACGTGCTCGACGGGGGTGGGGACATGGCCGTCGGGGTGGTCCTGGAGCAGGAGGGCGACCAGGACCAGGACGAACGCGCCGCCGATCGCGGTGCCGAGGAACGTGGGGGTCCAGCCGGCGGAGTGCAGCACCCGCGACAGCGCCACCGTCGACACCAGGTTCCCCGCGACGCCGAAGAGCGCCGCGCCCTGCGCGACCATCGGCCCGCGCCGGGCGGGGAACCACCGCGAGCCGAGCCGCAGCACGCTCACGAAGGTCATCGCGTCGCCGCAGCCGAGCACCGCGCGGGCGGCGAGCGCCGTCCCGTAGGAGTGCGAGAGCGCGAACGCGCCCTGCCCGAGGGTGAACAGGACCGCGCCGAGCATCAGCACCTTCTTGGTGCCGAGCGAGTCGACCATCAGGCCGACGGGTATCTGCATGCCCGCGTAGACCAGCACCTGGAGGATGGAGAACGACGACAGCGCGGAGGCGCCGATGTGGAAGCGGGCGGCGGCGTCGATCCCGGCGACGCCGAGGCTGGTGCGGTGGACGACGGCGACGAGGTAGACGAGGGTGCCCACCCCCCACACCAGGGCGGCCCGGCGGCCGCCCGGCGGGTCCCCCGGCAGGGGCCCCGCCGTCACGACTGGCCCCGGGCCAGCGTGTTGACCCAGGACACGTGCCGGTCCACGACCTGCGCCGCGGTCCGCTCGTCGCCGTCCCGCAGCGCCTGGAGGATCTCGGTGTGCTCGGCGATGTTCTTCGCCACCCGGCTCGGCTGCGCGTGCATCGTCGCCACCCCCATCCGCAACTGCCGGTCCCGCAACTGGTCGTAGAGATGCGCGAGGATGCGGTTGCCCGCCGCGCGGACGATCTCCGCGTGGAAGGTGCGGTCGGCGACGGCGAAGGCGGCCAGGTCGCCGGCGGCGGCGTGCTCGCACTGCTCGGCGAGCGACTCCTCCAACTGCTCGATCAGGCCCGCCGGCACGGCCGGCGCCACCTTGGCGACCGCGTGCTGCTCCACCAGCAGCCGGGTCTCGACCACGTCCGCGATCTCCTGCGCGGAGACCGGCAGCACCAGCGCGCCCTTCTTCGGGTAGAGCTTGAGCAGCCCCTCGGCCTCCAGCTTCAGCAGTGCCTCCCGCACCGGGGTGCGCGACACCCCGACCGCCTCCGCGAGGTCCCCCTCGGTGAGGAGCGTCCCGCCCTCGTAACGGCGGTCCAGCACCCCGCTCTTCACATGCAGGTACACCCGCTCGGCAGCGGGCGGCGCCTTCGTATCCATAATGCGCACATCATAGATACAACAGATGAGCGGACGATAGCCCTTTGATGCCGCACCCCCGCACGACCGCGAGGCGCGCAGGGGTGCGGGGACGTGCAGGGGCGCGGGGACGTGCGGGGGACGCGCGGAGGGCGTGCGGCGGCGCGCCGGAGGACGTGCGGGGACGGGCTCCGCGGATGCGGCGGGATCGGCCGGACGGGCCCTACCGCTGGTCGGCGGCGACGTCGTCGAGGGTGTTCATCAGGACCGCGAACGACACGAGCAGGATGATCAGCGTCAGGCCGACGATGAGCGGCAGCACGAACGCGGACGGCGAGACGCCGCCGACGGAGTCGGAGCCCGAGCCGTCGGTGGTGGCGGTGACGGCCTCCATGCCCGTGTAGTGCATCGCGCTGATCGCGAAGGCCATCACGAGCGCCGCGCCGGTGATGGCCACCCGGCTGCGCACCCGCAGCGTCGCCCACAGCGCCGCGGTGGCCGCCACGACGGCGATGAGGACCGAGAGGGCCACCAATCCGGGGTCGTAGGACAGCGAACCGGGCATCCGGATCGCGCGCATGCCCAGGTAGTGCATTCCCGCCACGCCGAACCCGGCGATCAGGCCGCCGCCGAGCAGGTAGAGCCAGGAGTCGACCCGGCCGGCGACGTACATGCCGACGCCGACGACGACCACCGCGAGCAGCCAGCTCAGCACGGTGACGCCGATCTCGTAGTGCAGGTCCGTGCCGTCCACCTCGTAACCGAGCATCGCCACGAAGTGCATGCCCCAGATCCCGGTGCCCAGGGAAATCGCGCCGGCGGCCAGCCAGCCCTTTCCCCGGGCCAGTCCGACCACATGGAGCCGGCTGGCACAGGACAGTCCGAGAACCGATCCGACAAAGGCGATCAGATATCCGGTGGCCGGATACCACGAGTTGGACCAGAGTTGCGCGTGGTGCGTCATGGCGCACGCCCTCCCACAGAAATTCCCACCCCACGCGACTTCGGCACCGTTCCGACCAGCGTTTTCCGGGTGTGCAATAGAAGCTTTCTATCACCCCGTTGGCCGAAAACAGCCGCCCGGTCCGCAAAAGATATGACGAAGTCCACGCGGCCCGGAGAAGAATCCGCATTGCCGATCTTGAATGGCGGGACCGGAGGGACGCGCGCGCACGCGTGGGAATTCCGGGACACCCTCAGGGATGAATGGTGCCGACCAGGGAGGCGGTGGAGACGAGAGTGGACTGGATGGTGGGGGCCAGGCTGGAGGACGCGAGGCAGAACCCCAGGAGGGTGCAGGTGATGGCGTGGCTCGGCTTGAGGGACCGGTTGCGCATCTGCATCCCGGCGAGCAGGAGGAGCAGCAGGGCGACGGAGACAGAGACGACCATACGGTCGATGGCAGCACAAAACGGGCGGGGAGTGCGGGCGACACGCGCGTGCGGCGGGTCCGGGCGTCCACACGACCGAACCCGCCGCACGAAAGGGTGTTCACCCGGCGACGGCCGCGCCGGCCGTCACGACCGGACGACCGACGCGCCGGCCGTCACGACCAGGTGAGCAGCCGCTTGGGCTGTTCGAGGACCGCCGCCACGTCGCCCAGCACCTTGGAGCCCAGCTCGCCGTCGACCAACCGGTGGTCGAAGGAGAGCGCGAGGGTGGTGACGTGCCGCGCCTTCACCTTGCCCTTGTGCACCCACGGTTGGAGCTTGACCGCGCCGAAGGCGAGGATCGCGGACTCCCCCGGGTTCAGGATCGGGGTGCCGGTGTCCACGCCGAACACGCCGACGTTGGTGATGGTGACGGTGCCACCCTGCATCGCGGCCGGCGAGGTCCTGCCCTCGCGCGCCGTGGCGACCAACTCGCCGAGCGCGGACGCCAGTTCGGGCAGCGTCTTGTCGTGGGCGTCCTTGATGTTGGGCACCACCAGGCCGCGCGGGGTGGCCGCGGCGATGCCCAGGTTGACGTAGGACTTCCGGACGATCTCCTGGTTCGCGTCGTCCCAGGCCGCGTTGATCTCCGGGTTGCGGCGGATCGCGACCAGCAGCGCCCGGGCGACCAGCAGCAGCGGGCTGACCTTGAGCCCCGCGAACGCCGGGTCGGACTTCAGCTCCTGCACCAGCTTCATCGACCGGGTGATGTCGAAGGTCACGAACTCCGTGACGTGGGGCGCGGTGAAGGCGCTCGCGACCATCGCCTGGGCGGTGGCCTTGCGGACGCCCTTGATCGGCACGCGCGTCTCGCGCGCCCCCGACGCGGCGATGCCGGCGGCCTCCTCGGCCTCCGGCAGCGGCAGCCGGGCCGGCGGCGCGGCGGCGGCCCTGATGTCCTCGCGGGTCACCTCGCCGTGCTCCCCGGTGGGCACCACCGTGGCCAGGTCGATGCCCAGTTCCTTGGCGAGCTTGCGCACCGGCGGCTTCGCCAGCGGCCGCTGTGCGCCGGGCACCGGCACCTCGGCGGGCGCGGCCGCCGGCGCGGCGGGCCCGGGCGCCTCGACGGGGGGTGCGGGCACCGCCTGCCCGTTGACCGGCTCGGCCGCCTTCTGCTTGCGCGGCCGCCGGGTGGTGGACGACGGCGCGACGCCGTAGCCGACCAGCACCGCCTTCCGCTCCGGCGCGGGCTGCGCGGCGGGCGGGGGCTCCACCCCGGCCGGTGCAGGCTCCGCCCCGGCCGGGGTGGGCTGCGCACCGGCCGCGTCCGCGGCACCGACGCCGTCGCCGGGCGCGTCGTCCCCGCCCGCGTCCACCACGATGATCGGGGTGCCCACGTCCACCGTGGTGCCCTCGTCGAAGCGGATCTCGCTGACCACCCCGTCGAACGGGATCGGCAGCTCCACCGCCGCCTTCGCCGTCTCGACCTCGCAGATCACCTGCCCGTCGGTGACCGTGTCCCCGACGCCCACGTACCACTTGAGGATCTCCGCCTCGGTCAGGCCCTCGCCGACGTCCGGCATCCTGAACTCGCGAAAGCGCTGCGCCTGTACGGCCATGATCGTCACAACCCTCTCCTCAGTACGCCAGCACGCGGTCGACGGCGTCGAGTACGCGGTCCAGACCGGGCAGGTACTCCTCCTCCAGCCTGGCCGGCGGGTACGGCGCGTGGAACCCGCCCACCCGCAGCACCGGCGCCTCCATGGCGTAGAAGCAGCGCTCGGTGATCCGCGCCGCGATCTCGGCGCCCGAGCCGAAGAAGACCGGGGCCTCGTGCACCACGACCAGCCGTCCGGTCTTCTCCACCGACGCCTGCACGGTGTCGAAGTCGATGGGCGAGATCGAGCGCAGGTCCACCACCTCCACGCTGCGGCCCTCGTTGGCCGCCGCGGCCGCCGCCTCCAGGCACACCTTCACCATCGGACCGTAGGCCACCAGCGTGACGTCGGTGCCCTGCTGGGCCACCGCCGCCTTGTGCAGCCCCGCGGGCACGGCCGAGACGGCCACCTCGCCCTTGTCCCAGTAGCGGCGCTTCGGCTCGAAGAAGATCACCGGGTCGTCGCACTCGATGGCCTGCCGCATCATCCAGTACGCGTCCGAGGCGTTGGACGGCGAGACCACCTTCAGGCCCGCGACGTGCGCGAAGAGCGTCTCGGGCGACTCGCTGTGGTGCTCGACGGCGCCGATGCCGCCGCCGTACGGGATGCGGACGACGATCGGCAGCTTGATCTTGCCGAGCGCCCGGGCGTGCATCTTCGCGAGCTGGGTGATGATCTGGTCGTAGGCCGGGAAGACGAACCCGTCGAACTGGATCTCCACCACCGGGCGGTAGCCGCGCAGCGCCAGGCCGATCGCGGTGCCCACGATGCCGGACTCGGCGAGCGGGGTGTCGATCACCCGGCCCTCGCCGAAGTCCTTGAACAGGCCGTCGGTGATCCGGAAGACGCCGCCGAGCCGGCCGACGTCCTCCCCCATCACCAGGACCTTCGGGTCGTTCTCCAGTGACGTGCGCAGCGACTCGTTGAGCGCCTTCGCGATGGCCATCTGCGTCATGTCAGTGCCCCTTTCCGGAGCCGGCGGCACCGTGGGCCGCCGCGGGAGCGTCCTCGAAGGAGTCCAGGTACGCGGCGAACTGGGCGCGCTCCTCGTCCACCAGCGCGTGCCCGTCGGCGTAGATGTTCTCGAAGATGGCCATGGTGTCCGGGTCGGGCATGCCGCGCACGCCCTCGCGGACCCGCTTCGCCAGCGCGTCGCTCTCCGCCTCCACGCCCGCGTAGAACTCCTCGTCGGCCAGCTCCTGCTTGTCCAGGTAGGTGCGCAGCCGGGCGATCGGGTCCTTCGACTCCCACTCCTCGCGCTCCTCGTCGGCGCGGTAGCGGGTCGGGTCGTCGGTGGTGGTGTGCGCGCCCATCCGGTAGGTGAACGCCTCCACCAGCATCGGGCCCTGCCCGCTGCGGGCGTGCTCCAGGGCCGCCCGGGTGACCGCGAGGACCGCCAGCACGTCGTTGCCGTCCACCCGGACGCCCGGGAAGCCGAAGCCGGCCGCGCGCTGGTAGATCGGCACCCGGGACTGCTTCTCGGTCGGCTCGGAGATCGCCCACTGGTTGTTCTGGCAGAAGAACACCACCGGCGCGTTGTAGACCGCCGCGAAGGTGAAGGACTCCGCCACGTCGCCCTGGCTGGAGGCACCGTCGCCGAAGTAGGCGATCACCGCGGCGTCCGCGCCGTCCTTGGCCACCCCCATCGCGTAGCCGGTCGCGTGCAGCGTCTGCGAGCCGATGACGATGGTGTAGAGGTGGAAGTTGTTCTCGTTCGGGTCCCAGCCGCCGTTGTTGACCCCCCGGAACATGCCCAACAGGTTCAGCGGGTCCACGTCGCGCGTCCAGGCCACGCCGTGCTCGCGGTACGTCGGGAAGATGTAGTCGTCCGGGCGGGTGGCCCGCCCGGAGCCGATCTGGGCGGCCTCCTGGCCGAGCAGCGAGGCCCACAGCCCCAGCTCGCCCTGCCGCTGGAGGGTGATCGCCTCGGCGTCGAACCGCCGGGTCAGCACCATGTCCCGGTACAGGCCACGCAGCTCGTCCGGGGTCAGGTCGATGGAGTACTCGCCGTGCTCGACGCGTTCGCCTTCCGGGGTCAGTAGTTGCACGAGCTCGGGCTCGCCCCCACGGCGCTTCGCGCGGCCGCGGGTACTGCTCCGCGCGGCACTGCTCTTCACGCTCACGTTCGCTCCTCCGTCTGTCCGGCCCCCGGGATCTGCCGGAGAACCAGTGCGGCTGACCAGGTCCGGCGTGGCGCACGGGGTATGTGCGGCATGGCCGAACCAGGCGTGACAACGCCCCGGCGAATGGCCTGCAATGCAGACGTTACCTATAACCGGAAGCCTTCGCGTACACCGAGGGCACACTTTCTGACCTGCGGTTTTGCTTGGATTTCCTAGTAGTCCGCGTTACCGCAGGCCATGACCGGGACACCGGCACCGTATCCCGATCGGGAGGAGTCCGTAAGGGGTGAACGGCCCGGACCGCCATCCGGTTCCGCACGCCGGCGCGAACGCGACCAGCCGGACATAGCAGACGCAAGGGCCCCGCCGCCACTCGCGCGAGCCCGGGCCGCCAGTTGATCTACGCTGAGCCGCGTGATGGGCACGGCACAGCGGCCGCCCGCACTGACCACCCTGCTCCGCCGCTACGACCGTGCGGCGACCCTGCTGACCTGCGAACGCGTTCCGCGCGGGTTACTCAACCGGGGCTGGCGGATCACCACGGGCAGCGGCCGCTTCTTCCTCAAACAGTACGTCGCCGCGGACACCGCGGCCCACTCGGTGATCGCCCGGCAGCACCACGCGACGGGCCGGCTCGCCCGGCTCGGGCTGCCCGCGGCCGCACCGCTGCACGACCGCGACGGCGCGACCGTCACGGAGGTCGGCGGCCACCGGTACGCGCTCTTCCCCTGGGTCGAGGGCCGGCACCGCGAGGGCACCGAACTCTCCCAGGGCCAGTCCCGCCGGCTCGGCACCCTGCTCGGCATGGTGCACACCGGGCTGGCCGGCACCCAACCGCCGCCCCCGGCCGGGCGGCACCCCAGCGCCGACCCCGAGCGCACCCACGAGCAGATCGACCACCTGCTCACCCTGGTGCGCGGGCACCGCCCGTTCGACGCGTTCGACGCGCTCGCCGAGCACCGGCTGCTGGAACGCCGTGCGCTGCTGCGCCGGCACGCGCACCTGCGCCCGCCCGACGCGGACGACCGGGTCAGCGGCTGGGTGCACGGCGACTTCCACCCGCTCAACCTGCTCTACCGCGGCGAGGAGCCCGCCGCGATCATCGACTGGGACCGGCTCGGCGTCCACCCGCGCGCCGAGGAGGCGGTGCGGGCCGCCGTCATCTTCTTCGTCCACCCCGCGGACGGGCGGCTGGACCTCGCGAAGATCCGCGGGTACGCCCGGGCGTACCGGCGGGCCGCCGGCATCGCCGGGACCGAACTGGCCGCCGCCGTGCACCGCGTGTGGTGGGAGCGGCTGAACGACTTCTGGATGCTGCACTGGCGCTACCAGCACCGCGACCGGCGGTCGGACCCCCTCTTCCCGGCGGCGTCCGCGCTGGCGGTGTGGTGGACCGAGGAGTACGCGCGGGTCCGCGACGCCTTCACGGGCTGACGGGGTGCCGCGACGCCTTCACGGGGTGCCGGGCTGCCTTCACGGGCTGACGGGGTGCCGGGCCCCCGCCCGGCCCGGGTGGTGACAAGCCCCCGTCCGGCCCAGGTGTGCCCGGCCCCCGCCCGGCTCAGGTGGTGCCGGACGGGTCCCCGCCGTCGTCCGCGCCGGCGGAGTCACCGCTGCTGGTCCCGGTGGTGCCGCTGCTCGTCCCGGTGCCGCTGGTGTCACCGCTGGAGCTGCCGCCCGTGGGCGGGGTGGTGGGCAGCTTGGTGGGGGCCGTGGTCGGGGTGCTCGGCTTGGTGGTGTGGACGGGCGGCGTGGTGGTGGTCGTGGTGTCGGTGGTCGAGGGCGTGGACGAGGGCTCGTCGCTCGGGGAGTCGCTGGACTCGCCGGACTCGGTCGGCTCCTCGGACACCTGGCCGGAGGAGTCGTCGGACGGCAGGCCCGTGTCGTCGTCCGTCGGCAGGTCGGAGGGCTGCGCGCTGCTCGGCGGCGTGGTGTGGTCGGTGGTGGAGCCGCCGTCGTCGCCTCCGCCCCTGGTCGCGAGGAAGACGCCGAGCGCGATGGCCAGCACCGCGGCGATCACGAAGAGCACCGGCTTGGCCCAGGGGCTCCCGCCCGACGGCGGCCGCTCGCCGTAGCCGTGCACGTCGTCGGCGCCGCCGACCCCGGAGATCCCGCCGAGCAGCGGACCGATCTCGGCGGTGTTGCCGCTCTGCGCCTGCCCGCCGCTCTGGGCGACCACGGTGGGCGCGGTGCCCGTCGGGCGCGGCGTGACCGCGGTGACCGCGCCGGTGTTCCACATGCCGCCGGTCCAGCCGCCCTGCTGCACGAGCGTGTGGTGGGCGTACCCGACCAGCGCGCGCATCTCCTCGGCGTTCTGGAACCGGTCCTCGGGCTGCTTGGCGAGCGAGCGCAGCACCAGGCCGTCGAGCTCCGGCGGCACCCGGTCGCTCATCTGCGACGGGAGCTGCGGCTCGTCCTGCACGTGCTGGTAGACCACGGACAGCGGGGTCTCGCCGACGAAGGGCGGCCGCAGCGTGAGCAGTTCGTACAGCAGGCACCCGGTGGCGTACAGGTCGCTGCGGTGGTCGACGGTCTTGCCGAGCGCCTGCTCCGGGGAGAGGTACTGCGGGGTGCCCATCACCATGCCGGTCTGCGTCATGGTGCTGGCCGCGCCGTGCAGCGCGCGGGCGATGCCGAAGTCCATCACCTTGACCGCGCCCGTGCTGGTGATGATGACGTTCGCGGGCTTGATGTCGCGGTGCACGATGCCGTGCTGGTGGCTGTAGGCCAGCGCGTCCAGCACGCCGGAGACGATCAGCAGCGCCTGGTCGACCGGCGGCGGGGTGGGCCCGGTCAGCAGTTCCTTGATGGTGTGGCCCTCGACCAGCTCCATCACGATGTAGGGGACGGTTCCCGTGCGGGTGACGTCCTCGCCGCTGTCGTAGACCGCGACCACCGCGTGGTGGTTGAGGCCGGCCACCGACTGGGCCTCGCGGGTGAAGCGGGCCCGGGCCACCTGGTCCTCGGCGAGGTCGCTGCGCAGCAGCTTGACGGCGACGGTCCGGCCGAGGCGGACGTCCTCCGCCGCGAAGACCTCGGCCATGCCGCCGCGGCCCAGTCGTCCGGTCAGCCGGTAGCGGCCGTCGCCGATCACGGCTCCGGGGCCCCAGGGACCAGCTGCCTCCGACGCTCCGATGCCGGCGGCCGTCTCGTTCGGGTCGACCATCAGTCCTCGTCGTCCGTCCATGTCGTGCGAGCCATGTGGTGCGAGCCTGTCGTGCGCGCGTCGCTGTTGTCGCTGTTCTGGTGCGCCACCGTACCGCTTTTCGGTTGCGCGATCGGTCCCCGTCCGACTGCCGTACAGAGGTCACCGCATTGTGCGCGGACCATGCGTATCAGGTGACGAGATGGTCAACGAACTTGACGTGCACGTGCGATAAGCGAGACTTGGCGGGCACAGCTCGGGGACTGGCCTGTCCCGGTTCACCTTCATGGGGGTAGCGGTACTGATGAGCGGGGACGCCACACAGGGCGGTTTCACGGGGCGCTCGGTCGGCGGCGGACGGTACGTACTGCGCGATCTGCTCGGGCAGGGCGGGATGGCTTCCGTGCACCTGGCCCATGACACGGTGCTGGACCGGCCGGTGGCCGTCAAGACCCTCCACACGAACCTCGGCACCGAGCAGTCGTTCCGCGAGCGCTTCCGCCGCGAGGCCCAGTCCGTCGCCAAACTCAACCACACCAACATCGTCTCGGTCTTCGATTCCGGCGAGGACACGATCGACGGCCAGGTGGTGCCGTACATCGTGATGGAGTACGTCGAGGGACAGCCGCTCGGCGACGTGCTGGCCGCGGACGTCGCCCGGTTCGGCGCGATGCCCGCGGACAAGGCGCTGAAGGTCACCGGCGACGTGCTGGCCGCGCTCGCGGTCAGCCACGAGATGGGCTTGGTGCACCGGGACATCAAGCCGGGCAACGTGATGGTCACCAAGCGCGGCGTGGTCAAGGTGATGGACTTCGGCATCGCGCGCGCCATGCAGTCCGGCGTGACCTCGATGACGCAGACCGGCATGGTGGTCGGCACCCCGCAGTACCTCTCGCCCGAGCAGGCGCTCGGGCGCGGCGTGGACGAGCGCTCCGACCTGTACTCGGTCGGCTGCATGCTCTTCGAACTCCTCACCGGACGGCTGCCGTTCGACGCGGACTCGCCGCTGGCCATGGCCTACCAGCACGTCCAGGAGACCCCGCCGGTCCCCTCCTCGGTGAACCAGGCGCTGGGCCCGGCCATCGACGCGCTGATCGCGCGCGCCCTGCGCAAGAACCCGGCCGAGCGCTTCCCGACCGCCGACGTGATGCACGACGAGATCGACCGGGTGCTGTCCGCCACGCAGAGCGGCGCCATGCCGGTGATCACCGGCAACCCGATGGGCGGCAACCGCGGCGAGGGCGTCGCCCAGTCGGTCTTCCCGGCCCAGCCCGGGCAGGTGCGGACCCCGCAGCCGCAGGTCCGAACGCCCTACGCGCCGACCCCGCAGCCGCAGGGATACGGTCCGACCTCGCCGCCCCCGTCGGCGTACGGCTACCCGCAGCAGGGCGCGCGGACCCCGCCGCCCACCCCCGCGTACAACCTCGCCCCCGCCCCGGTGCCGCAGCAGCACCCCATGAACGGCCCCGGCGGCCCCGGCGGCGGCATCGGCGCGCCGAACGGCGGCCGCGGCGGCGGCAGGTCGAACACCCCGATGGTGGTGGGCGTGGTGGTGGCCGTGGTCGCCATCGCGGTGATCATCGGCGTGGTCGTCGCCATGACCGGCGGCGGCGACAGTGGCGGCGGCACCACCGCGGACCACACGACCACCCCGGCCGAGCGGACCACCTCCTCGGCGAGCGCCAGCGCCTCCGCGACGGACGACGTGGTCCAGGGCGACCAGACCCGCACCATCGAGACCGACGAGTGCACCGACGCCCACAACGACTTCATCAACCCCGACAAGCCGGACGTCGCCACGATGCCGGACTTCCACACCGACTACGTCGACTCGGTGGTCGCCTGCATGAACGCCGCGGGCTGGAAGTACACCATCAAGCACACCAACGAGCAGTTGTGGGGCAAGGGCTCGGTGACGAGCCAGTCGCCGTCCGCCGACGACGACTACGACCCGAAGACCGACGGGCCGGTCACCATCTGGGTGTCGACGGGCAAGAGCTCGGACTGACCCCGGCGGGCGGCGCCGGCGCCGCGCCCGCCCGCACGTGTGAAGGGGCCGGACCTGACGGCGGACGCCGTCAGGTCCGGCCCCTTCACACGTGCGGGGGACCTGGGACACAGGCCCTACAGGTACGGGCCGCCCGAGCGGCCCGCCGGGCCCTGGGGCTCCTCGTCGTGGCCGGCCGCGCCGGGCGGCAGGGCGCGCCGCATCTGCTCCAACTGGGCGCGCGCGGCCATCTGCTGGGCGAACAGCGCGGTCTGGATGCCGTGGAAGAGCCCTTCCAGCCAGCCCACGAGCTGGGCCTGCGCGATCCGCAGCTCCGCCTCGCTGGGCACGCTCTCGTTCGTGAACGGCAGCGACAGCCGCTCCAGTTCCTCGACCAGTTCGGGGGCCAGCCCCGCCTCCAGTTCCTTGACGGAGCTGGCGTGGATCTCCTTCAGCCGCACCCGGCTGGCCTCGTCGAGAGGAGCCGCCCGCACTTCCTCCAGGAGCTGCTTGATCATGCTGCCGATCCGCATCACCTTGGCCGGCTGCTCGACCATCTCCGTCACCGGGATCTCGCGGGGCTCCTCGCCCTCGCCCAGCGCGCCGCCGAGCGCCATCCCGTCCGGCCCCACGACCAGGACCTGCGGGTTCTGCGCGTTCTCCGGCGACCGTTCGTTGTTCGGCATCTCCATACGGCCATTGTCCCGCAGCGGAGCCGCGGGCCACGACCCCGGGACGGGGCGGCGGCCGGCGTACGGCGACCGCCCCCGTCACGGCCGGCGCAGCCGCCACCCCAGGAACCCCAGCCCCAGCCCGACGAGCACCAGCCCGGCCCCGAGCGGCAGCACCCGCGGCACCGGGCGCCCCGCGGTCACGAACGGGACCGCCTGGCCGGCCTGCTCCGGCGCGGCCCCGGCCGGTGCGTGCGACACGTCCACCATGGACGACGGCAGGGGCGTGGCGGCGCTCCCCCCGCCGTCGTCCGCGCCCGGCGGCGCCGCGGCCGGGCCGGTGCGGCCGCCCTCGTGCCGGGGCGGCGCGGGCGGGCGCGGGGGCGTGTGCGGGGTCCGGGCCGGGGTTCCGGCCGGACGCCCGGCGGCGGGCGCCCCGGGGGCGGGGGAGGCGGGGCGCGCGGAGCGGACGGGGCGGCGCGGGTGCCGCGGCGCGGCGGGGGCTCCGGCGCCCGGCGCCGAGGCTGTGGGCGAGGGGGCGGTGGACGGCGCGGCAAAGGGGGCGGGAGGGCCGGGCGCGGTCGCGGGGGGCGCGGCGGGCGCGTGCGGTCCGACCGGCGCCTCGGGCCGCGACGGCGGTGCGGGGTGGGGGGCGGCGGTCGGGGCGTCCGGGGGGAACCCGGGCAGCGTCAGGACGGGGCCGGCTCCGGGCAGGGGGAGAGGCAGCGGTCCGACGGGGCCCTGCGGACCCGGGGCGGACGGCCGCGCGCCGGTGTCCGGCCCCGCACCGGGTTGTGCGCCTGGAGGCGCGGAGGGCGACGGGGCCGCCGGGGTCGCGGACGGCGGCGGCGTGTCGGGGCGGGCGGCCGCACGCTGCGGTCGGGCCGCCGCGGTTGCCGGGCTCCCGGCGGCCGCCACCGGCGCGGCCGCGCCGAGCAGCGCGGCGGCCAGCACCGCGGTGACGGCGAGCGTTCTGCCCGCGGTCGCGCCGATCGCAGCCGTGTGGCCGCCCATGGCGCCACCGATCGCGGCGTTGTCGCCGGTGGCACCGCCGATCGCAGCCGTGCCGCCCGCGACCGCGACCGCCCGGTTCGCGGCTGTCCGCCGTGCCTCGCCCCGCCTGTCCGCCGCCCACCGCACGTCCGCGCCTCCCGCACCACCTGTGTGTATGCCAAGCGTCACATGATGGCCCAATTCCGGCATCCCGGGCGGAGGGTGCGGGCGCGGCCCCCGGGATGCGTCGGACCCGGGGCTCCGGCGGGGCCCCGGGCCGGCGGGTTGCCCGGTCGGGCGGTGCGTCAGACGGTCAGGGGTCAGACGGTCAGACGGTCAGACGGTCAGACGGTCAGACGGTCAGCAGGATCTTGCCGATGTGGGTGCTGGACTCCATCAGCCGGTGCGCCTCGGCGGCCTGGACGAGCGGCATCGCGCGGTCGACGACCGGCCGGACGGTGCCCGCCTCGATCAACGGCCAGACGTGCTCGCGCACCGCCGCGACGATCGACGCCTTCTCGGCCGGCGGGCGGGCCCGCAGCGTGGTCGCGGCGACGGTGCCGCGCTTGGCCATCAGCTTGGCGAGGTTCAGCTCGGCCTTCACGCCGCCCTGCATACCGATCACCACCAGGCGGCCGTCCGGCGCGAGCGCGTCGATGTTGCGGTCCAGGTACTTGGCGCCGACCAGGTCGAGGACGACGTCCGCGCCCTCCGGGCCGAGTTCGGCCACGAAGTCCTGCTCGCGGTAGTCGATCAGCACGTCCGCGCCCAACTCCCGGCAGGCGTCGAGCTTCTCCGGGCTGCCCGCGGTGACCGCGACCCGCGCGCCGACCGCCTTCCCGAGCTGGATCGCCATGGTGCCGATCCCGCTCGACCCGCCGTGCACCAACAGCGTCTCGGTCGGCCGCAGACGGGCCACCATGAAGACGTTCGACCAGACGGTGGCGGTGACTTCGGGCAGCGCGGCCGCCGTCACGAGGTCGATTCCCCGTGGCACAGGCAGCAGTTGGCCGGCGGGGACCGCCACCTTCTCGGCGTAGCCGCCGCCCGCGAGCAGCGCGCACACCTCGTCGCCGACCGCCCAGCCGGCCACGCCCGGCCCGACCGCCGCGATCCGGCCGGAGCACTCCAGGCCCGGGTACGGCACGGAGCCCGGCGGCGGGTCGTACAGGCCCTGGCGCTGGAGGAGGTCGGCCCGGTTCACGGCGCTGGCCGCGACCTCGACCACGACCTCGCCGTCACCGGCCACCGGATCGGGAACGTCCGCCCAGGTCAGCGCGTCGGGGCCGCCTGGCTGGGGAATCGTCATCGCGTCCATGCGAAGGGAGGCTACTCCGCCGCCCGCCGCTCCCCCGCGAGCGGCTCGGGCCTGTCGCCGGCCAGCGCGGCCAGGGTGTCGCGCAGCCAGCGGTGCGCGGGGTCGGCGTCGTGCCGCACGTGCCACGCCATGTCGAAGGACACCGGGGGCAGCGGCAGCGGGATCTCGCGCACCGCCAACCGCATGGCCCCGGCCGCGCGTTCGGCGAACCCGGAGGGCACGATCGCGTACGCGTCCGTGTCCAGCGCGAGGAAGCAGGCCGCGCCGTAGGTCGGCACGGTGGCCAGCACCCGCCGTTCCAGGCCGAGTTCGGCGAGCCGCTCGTCGATGACGCTGCGGGCGCGGCCGTGCCGGGAGACGGTGACGTGGGGGAGGGCGACGAAGTCCGCGGGGGTGAGCGGCGCGGCGGGAACGGGTCCGGCGTCGGGGGAGCGGCCGGGGGACCGGTCGGTGGACCGTACGGCCGCCATGTACCGGTGCTCGGCCAGGCGGGTGGTGCGGACGTCCGGCGGGATCTCGGGCAGGGCGCCGAGGTCGAGGTCCACCCGGTCGCGCAGGTCGGCCGGGTCCTCGTCGCCCTCGGGCAGGATGCGCAGCCGTACGCCCGGTGCCTCGCGGGCCGCCCGGGCCAGCAGCGCGGCGCCGAACACCACGGCCGCGCCGTCGTTCGTCCGGATCACGAAGTCCCGCCGCACGTCGGCGAGATCGACCGGCGGCGGGGGGCGCAGCGCGGCCAGCGCCTGGCCGAGGGCGGCGGCCGCCTGCGGGCGCAGTTCCCGGGCCCGCGGGGTCAGCGTCATGCCCCGGCCCGAGGACACCAGGAGCGGATCGCCGACCACCCGGCGCAACCGGGCCAGGGTCCGGCTCATCGCCGACGGCGAGACGTTCATCACGGTGGCGGCGCCCGTGACGCTGCCCTCGCGGAGCAGCGCGTCCAGAGCGGGCAGCAGGTTCATGTCCGGCAGGAGCACCCCCTCAGTGTGGCACCGGCCGTTGCGTGCCACGCAATGGTCATATGACCACCAGGACCTTGTGATCAACGGTGCCCGGATCGCACGCTGATCACATGATCGACGCACCGCAGCCCTCCCGGCCTTCCGGCACGGACGCCGGTCCCCTGCCCGCCCCGCGGAAGGGCGACGACGGGCGGACGCACCGGATCAGCCCCCGGCAGCGCGCCGTCGGCCTGCTCGTGGCGGGCTGCCTCTTCATGGAGAACCTCGACGGAACCATCGTGTCCACCGCCGCGCCCCGGATCGGCGCCTCCCTCGGCGTCTCCGCCACCGCGATCGGCCTGGTCGTCACGGCCTACGTCCTCACCCTCGCGGTGCTGGTCCCGCTGAGCGGCTGGCTGACGGCGCGCTTCGGGGCGCGCCGGGTCCTCCTGTCGGCGATCGTGCTCTTCACCCTCGCCTCGCTCGCCTGCGCCGCCGCCACCAGCCTCGGCGCACTCGTCGCGCTGCGCGTCCTCCAGGGCGCCGGCGGCGCGATGATGGTGCCGGTCGGACGGCTCGTCGCGCTGTCGGGGATCGCCAAGCCCGACATCCCGCGGATCGTGTCGTACATCGTCTGGCCGGCGCTGATCGCGCCGGTGGCGGCCCCGCTGCTGGGCGGTGTGATCACCACCTACGCGAACTGGCACTGGCTGTTCCTGATCAACATCCCGCTCGGGCTGGTCGCTTTCGCCTTCGCCTGGCGGCTGATCGAGGGCGGCCCGGCCGCCGGGGTGGGCGGGCTGGACTGGATCGGGCTGCTGTGGACGTCGGCCGGACTGGGCGCGCTGACGTACACCGGCCACCTGCTCTCCGACGCCCGCGCGCCGTGGCCGCGCGCCGCCGGACTCGGTGCGGCGTCCCTGCTGCTGATCGCGCTCGCGCTACGGCACCTGCGCCGCGCCCCGCGCCCGCTGATCGACCTCGGCACGCTCACCACCCGCTCGTTCCGCGGCTCCGTCTCGGGCGGCTCGGTCTTCTGGATCTCCGTGGCCGCGGTGCCGTTCCTGCTGCCGCTGCTCTTCCAGGAGGTCTTCGGGTGGAGTGCCGTACGGTCGGGCGCCCTGGTGCTCTTCGTCTTCGTCGGCAACATCGGCATCAAGCCCGCGACCGGCTTCCTCTTCGGGCGCTTCGGCTACCGCGCGATGCTGGCGGCCGCGGGCGTGGTGCTGGCCGGCACCATGGCCGGCTGCGCCTTCCTCACCGCGGACACCCCGCTGTGGACGATCGGCGTGCTCGTCACCCTCAGCGGCGCCGCCCGCTCCGTCGGGCTGACCGGCTACAACACCCTCGCGTTCGCCGACGTGCCGGCCGACCGGATGCGCGACGCCAGCACGCTCAACGCCACCGCCACGCAGACCGCCGCCGGCCTCGCTGTCGCCGCGGCCCCCGTAGCCCTCCGCGTCGGCACCCCCCTCACCCACCACCTGCTGGGGCACTCCTCCCCCGCGCTCTCGTACAGCGCCGCCTTCGTCCTCCTCGCGCTCCCCGCCCTCGGCGCCACCGCCAACGCCACCCGCTTCCCCGCGGGCACCGGCGACATCCTCCGCAACCGCCGCTGACACCAGCCGACGCGGCGCCCGCCGTGCCCCCGGGTCGGCCCGCCGCACACGGTGTTCCGCCCCGCCCCCGGGCGGACCCGTCGTACACGGCGCCCCCTGCGCTCCCCGTACCTACGTCGCCCGGTGGATCGCGATCAGCCGGTCCCCGGCCCGAAGCGCCCCGAGTTCCGGGTCGTCGTGCGCGAGCAGGTCCTCCCCCCGCCGTACCGACACCACCAGGTCCTTCAGCTCCCTGGCCCGCCGGCCGACTTCCGACGCCTCCACCGAGCGCTCGATGAGGTCCAGTCCGCTGCCGTACGTGATGAGGTCGTCCATCACCCGTCCCGCGCTCGGGCTGAGCATCGACATCCCGAGCAACCGCCCCGCCGCGCTCGAACTCGTGATCACCGCGTCCGCCCCGGACTGCCGCAGCAGCGGCGCGTTCTCCTCCTCCCGCACGGACGCCACGATCCGGGCCGTGCCGTTGAGTTGCCGCGCCGTGAGCGTGACCAGCACCGCCGTGTCGTCGCGCTGCGCGGCGATCACGATCTGCCGGGCCCGGCCGACCTCGGCCCGCAGCAGCACGTCGTTGCGGGTCGCGTCCCCGGTGACCGCCACGAACCCCTCGTCGGCCGCGGCCTGCACCACCTTCGGCACCGGGTCCACCACCACAATCCGGTCCTGCGGCACGCCCCGCCCGATCAGCGTCTGCGCGGCGGACCGCCCCTTCGTCCCGAACCCGACGATCACCACATGGTCGTGCAAGGCGCTCCTCCAGCGCTTGAGCCGGTACTGCTCCCGGGTGCGCTCGGTCAGCACCTCCAGCGTGGTCCCGACCAGGATGATCAGGAAGATCACCCGCAACGGCGTGACCAGCAGCGTATTGGTCAGCCGTGCCACGGTGCTGTACGGGACGATGTCGCCGTACCCGGTCGTGGACAGCGTCACCGTCGAGTAGTACAGCGCGTCGAGGAACGACACGGTGCCGTCGGCGTTGTCGTGGTAGCCGCCGCGGCCGACGTAGACGATGACCACGGTGATCACCAGGACCAGCAGCGCGAGGAGCAGCCGGCGGGCCACCTGCCGGAGCGGGCCGGCCGCCGGGCGCGGGAAGAGCACCCGGTACGCGCTGCCGGTGGTCCCGGCCGGACCCGGACCGCCCGCCCTGGACCCGGACCCGGACCGGGGGTCGGGGTCGGGTTCGGACCCGGAATCGGACGAGTACGCGGAGGAGCCCGAGAAGTCGTCGGCGTAGTCGTCGGCGTCCGACGGCGGGTACGGCCCCTGGTCGGCGCCCCCGCCCCGGCGGGTGCCCCGCGGCCGCCTCACCACGTGTTCCCCACGGCCGCACCGGGCATCCCGATGTCCAGCACCCCGACCTCCTCGCCCGCCTTCGCCCCTCCGGGCGGCACCACCGCCATGCCGTCGGCGGCGGCCAGCCCGCGCAACATCGCCGAGCCGGTGTGGCGCAGCGGCCGGGCGGCCGCACGAGCGTCGAACACCACCGGCACCAGACGGGTGTCGGTGGGGTGGCCCCCGATGTCCTCGGTCAGCGGTGCGGAGTACGACGCCGGGGCGGGGTGGCCGCCGAGCGTGCGCAGCAGCGGCGCGACGAGCGTCAGCACGCCCGCGACCGCGGCGAGCGGGTTGCCCGGCAGGCCGACGAAGTGGCTCCGGCGGGGCGGGAGTCCGGAGCCGGAGCCGGAGCCAGCTCCGGCGAGGTCGAAGCCGGTCCCGGACGCGGACTCGCCCCCGGTCCCTGTCCCTGTCCCGGGTCCGGGTCCGGCCGTGTCCGGGTCCGGTCCTGCGCCCGGTTCCGTGTCCGGGTGCGTGTACGCGTCCGTGTACGCGTCCGTGTGCTGCCGCGGCGGCCGTCCGCCGGTGGGCTCCACGCCCCCCGAGTGCTCCGGGTCCTCCGGGCACGGCGTCCCGTACGGCCCGCACGGGAACTCCGCGAGCAGCATCGGGTGCCCCGGCCGTACCGTCACGCCGTCCACGCGCAGCCGCGCGCCCAGCCGGGCCAGCGCTCCGTGCACGTGGTCGCGCGGCCCGCTCGCGGTGCCCCCCGTGGTGACGACCAGGTCGGCGCCGCCGGTCGCGACGGCGTCGGAGATCGCCGCACGCAGCGCCTCCGCGTCGTCCGGCAGCGTCCGGACGGCGACGACGTCCGCGCCCAGTGCCCGCAGCCACGGCGGGAGCATCGGGCCCAGGGCGTCCCGGACCCGGCCCCCGCCCGGCTGGCCCTCGGCCAGCAACTCGTCGCCGAGCACCAGAAGTTCGACCCTCGGCCGGGCCACGACTGCCAGGTCGTCGTAGCCGGAGGCCGCCGCGAGCCCCAGCACCGCGGGCGTCACCGTCACCCCCGCGGGCAGCAACGCCTCGCCCGCACGGCACTCCTGGCCCCGCCTGCGCACCTCCTGGCCCGGCCGGGGCGCCGGGTGGGGCGCGGCCACCCGCAACCACTCGCCGTCCGGGCGCAGTTCGACGGCACCGTGCTCGTTGCGGAGCACCGCGGTGGCGCCCGCGGGAAGTTCGGCCCCGGTGGCCACCCGTACGGCGTGCCGGTCGGCGAGGCGCGCGCCGGGCTCCTGGCCTGCGAGTACCTGCCCGGTCAGGCGCCACGGCCCGGGCCCGGCGAGCGCCCAGCCGTCCATCGCCGAGGAGTCGAACGGCGGCAGGTCCGTCAGCGCCGCCAGCCCCTGCGCGAGCGCCGCGCCCAACGCCTCCGCGCCGAGCGGCACCCGCACCGCGTCCAGCCGGCGCGCCGCGGTCAGCGCGATGTGGCGGGCCCCGGACCAGCCGGTGTCCGCCCGGTGGAAGACCGGACGGCCGAGGTCGTACGGGCGCGAGGCGGCGCCGCCGTGCTCCTCGTCCCCCGCCCCCGGGCGAGGCCGCCGGCGCGGCTCCTCCGCGGCGGCCCGTCCGTTCCCGCACCCGCCGGCGCATCCAGCCGCGGGACCGGAGGGAGGCCCGGCAACACCGTCGTCCCCCGGCGCGGCCTCCTCCACGGGACCCAGAGCGGGTCGCACCCCGGAACCGGGCCGTGCCCCGGACTCATCCGCCGACCCGGCGAGAGCCCCGGCCACGCCTTCGGGCACGGACCCGGCACCGGCCCCGGCCCCACTCACGCGCACGCCTCCGGCCCCAAGCCCGCCCGCCGGCCCGGCGGTCGCGGCTCCCCGCGCAGCACCGGAACCCGGCCCGCAAGCCGCCCCGGCGACAGACCCGGCCGAAGTCCCAGGTCCGGAGCGGACAGCTTCGGACGCGCCCCCGCCGCCAGGCACACCGCCAGGAGGCACACCGCCGCCAGCCGCACCACCGGAAATCGCACCGCCGGGGCGACCCGGCGCAGTGCCGGCGACGAGGTCACCCGCAGGTCCACGCGCCGCTTCGGAGAAGCCCGAGCCGGCAGGCAGACAACCGGAGCGGACAGCTTCGGACGCGCCCCCGCCGCCAGGCACACCGCCAGGAGGCATACCGCCGGGAGGCACACCGCCGCCAGCCGCACCGCAGGGAATCGCACCGCCGGGGCGGCCCGGCGTGCTCATTCCGGGGCGCCCGCGGTCCCCGCGGCGCCGCCGTCGGGGTCACCGGTGCGCGCGGCGTCCGCCGCCGCCTGCTCGGCCCAACGCCCCGCCAGCGCCGCGGCCTTCTCGGCCGCGGCCCGCACCGCCTCCGGGCCGCCGCCCGCGCGGCCCGCGGCGTACCCGACGAGGAACGTGGTCAGCGGCGCGGCCGGCCGCGCCACCCCGTGTGCCGCGTCACGGGCCAGGTCGAGCAGGACGCGGGTGTCCACGTCGAGGTCGATGCCCAGTTCGGTCTTGGCTGCTGCGATCCATTCGTCCACCACAGCCCCATCGTCCCCGATCCCGGCCCGGGCGACACGCAGGCTCACCCCCCGGACCGGCGCTCCAGCCGGGCCCGGGCCGCCGCCACGTCCTCCCAGGTATCGCAGTCGAACGACGCCTCGCCGGTCGGGTCGGCCATCCTGCGCAGCGTCAGCCCGCCGGTGAGCAGCCGCAGCGGCAGCCCGCCGAGACCGCCGTACTCCCCTACGAGCAGGGCGAGTTCGCGGCGCAGCGGCTCCACCCGGTAGGCCGCGGCGAGCGGTTGGTCCCGCCCGGTCGCGTCCGTGAGCAGCACCCCGTCCACCTCGCGGCCGGCGCCCGCCGCCGCGTCCGCCAGCGCGCCGACCGTCTCCGCCGTCAGGAACGGCAGGTCGGCGGCGAGCACCACGACCACCTCCGCCGCCCGCCCGTCCGGCTCACCCGCCGGGACCTGCGCGCCGGCCCGGTCCGGCCCACCGGTCGCGTCCCGCCCGCCCGATCCGCTTGGCCCGGGAGCAGCGGGAGGAGGCGGCTCGGCCAGCACGGCGAGTCCGGCGGCCAGCGCCGGCACCGGCCCGCCGCCGGGCGGCTCCTCGCGGGCCCACCGTACCGGCCGGGCGGTCGGCCGCCGGGGGCCGACCACCACGGTCTCGCCCGCCGCCGCGCAGGCCGCGAGCACCCGGTCGAGCAACTGCCGTCCGCCGACCGTCAGCGCGGGCTTGTCGGTGCCGCCGAGCCGGCGGGCCGCGCCGCCGGCCGGCACCACCGCGTCGTAGCGCGTCGTCATGCCCGCGAGTATGCCGCTCAGACCGAGGCGAGCAGCACCGCCGGGTCCTCCACGCAGTCGGCCACGAACCGCAGGAAGCCGCCCGCCGTGCCGCCGTCGCACACCCGGTGGTCGAAGGTGAAGGAGAGCTGCACCACCTGCCGCACCGCCAGCTCGCCCTGGTGCACCCACGGCTTGGCCGCGATCCGGCCGACGCCGAGCATGCCCGCCTCGGGGTGGTTGAGGATCGGCGTCGAACCGTCCACCCCGAACACGCCGTAGTTGTTGAGCGTGAAGGTCCCGCCGGTCAGCTCGGCGGGGGTCAGCGCGCCGGTCCTCGCGGCCTCGGTCAACCGGCCCATCTCCGCGGACAGTTCGGCCGTGGTCCTGGCCTGCGCGTCCCGCACCACCGGCACGACCAGCCCGCGGTCGGTCTGCGCCGCGAACCCGAGGTGCACCGCCGGCAGCCGGACGATCTCGCCCCGCGCGGTGTCCACCGTCGCGTTCAGCTCGGGGTGGCGGGCCAGTGCGGCCGTCACCACCCTGGCCATGAGCGCCAGCACCGAAATCCGGGTGCCGCCGTCGCCCGCCGCCGCGTTCATGGCCGCGCGCGCCGCGAGGAGCCCGGTGGCGTCCGCGTCGACCCAGCAGGTGGCGTCGGGGATCTCCCGCCTGCTGCGGGCCAGCTTCTCCGCGACCGCTCCGCGTATCCCGCGCAGCGGCACGCGCACCTCGCCGTCGACGGGCGGTCGCGCCGCCGACCGCGCGGCCGCACCGGCCGTGCCGCCGCCGACCGCCGCCGCGGCCGGGTCCGCAGCCGGGTCCGCGCCGACCGCGCCGAGTGCGCGGTCCACGTCGGACCGCAGGATCAGCCCGTCGGGTCCGCTGCCGGCCAGCGACCGCAGGTCCAGGCCCTTCTCCCGGGCGAGGCGGCGCACCAACGGCGAGATGACCGCGACCGGTCCGCCGTCCGGGTGAGCGAGGTCCCCGCGCACGGGCCCTCCCCCCGCCGCCGTCACGTGGCCGACGGCCGCGCTCACCGCGCGGACCCGTCCGCGCCTGCGGGCGACCGCCGCCTGGGTGCCGTAGCCGACCAGCACGTTTCCCGAGCCCTCGGGTTCGTCGCCGCCCCCCTCCCCGCCGGAGCCGCTCCCGCCGCCGGAGCCGGACCCGCCGTCACCGCTCCCGCCGCCGGAGCCCGCGTCCGCGGCCGGGTCCGCGCCGACCGCGACCGTCACCAGCGGCCTGCCGACCGCCAGGGTGTCGCCCTGCTCGCCGAACCGCGCCGTGACCACCCCGCCGTACGGGCAGGGGACCTCCACCACGGCCTTCGCGGTCTCGACCTCGACCACCGGCTGGTCCACCGCGACGACCTCGCCGACCTCCACCAGCCACTGCACGATCTCGGCCTCGGTGAGCCCTTCGCCGAGGTCGGGCAGGGTGAACTCCTTGACCGCGGCCATCACCCCTCCTCCCATTGCAGGCGCCCCACCGCGTCCAGGATCCGGTCGACCCCGGGCAGGTGGTGCCGCTCCAGCATCGGAGGCGGGTAGGGGATGTCGAACCCGGCCACGCGCAGCACCGGCGCCTGGAGGTGGTGGAAGCACCGTTCGGTGATCCGCGCCGCGATCTCCGCGCCGGCGCCGCCGAACCCGGAGGACTCGTGCACCACCACCGCGCGCCCGGTGCCGCGCACCACCTCCGCGACCGTCTCCTCGTCGAAGGGCACCAGGCTGCGCAGGTCCACCACGCCCAGGTCCCAGCCCTCCTCCTTCGCCGCCTCGGCGGCTTCGAGGCAGACCGGCAGCGACGGGCCGTAGGTGATCAGCGTGGCGCCGCGCCCGGCACGCCGCACCACCGCCCGCCCGATCGGCGGAACCTCGGCCGGCGCCTGCGGCGACCAGTCCGCCTTCGACCAGTACAGCCGCTTGGGCTCCAGGAACACCACCGGGTCGTCGGACGCGATGGCCGCCCGCAGCAGTCCGTAGGCGTCCTCGACGGTCGCCGGCGTCACCACGTGCAGCCCCGGGGTGTGCAGGTAGTACGCCTCGGAGGAGTCGCTGTGGTGCTCGACCCCGCCGATGCCGCCGCCGTACGGGATGCGGACGGTGATCGGCAGCGGCAGCGCGCCGCGGGTGCGGTTGCGCATCCGCGCCACATGGCTGACCAGTTGCTCGAACGAGGGGTAGGCGAAGGCGTCGAACTGCATCTCGACCACCGGTCGCAGCCCGTACATCGCCATGCCGACCGCGGCGCCCAGGATGCCGGCCTCGGCGAGCGGGGTGTCCGTGCAGCGGTCGTCGCCGAAGTCGCGGGCCAGGCCGTCGGTGATCCGGAAGACGCCGCCGAGGGTGCCGACGTCCTCGCCCATGACGTGGACGGAGGGGTCGGCGGCGAGCGCGTCCCGCAGCGCCTGGTTGAGCGCCTGCGCCATGGTGGCGGGCTTGGCAGCGGACGCGGGCCGGGCGGCCGGCGAGGACTGCGGGGCGGTGGGCGCGGCGGCCGCCGGGGAGGCGGCCGCCTGGGAGGCCGGGCTCATGACCGCTGCTCCGCTTCCAGCTCGGCGCCCAGCATGGCCGCCTGCTCGCGCAGTTGCGGCGTGGGCTCGGCGTAGACGTGCGCGAACAGGTCCGCCGGGTCCAGCGGCGGATCGTCGTGCATGCGCGTGCGCAGGTCGGCGGCGAGCGCCTCCGCGTCCTCGGCGGCGCGCTGCCGCAGCGCGTCGTCGAGGAGGCCGCGGCCGGTCAGCTCGCCCTCCAGCAGGGTGATCGGGTCGTGCGCGCGCCAGGTGGCGACCTCGTCCTGGTCGCGGTAGCGCGTCGCGTCGTCGGCGTTCGTGTGCGCGTCGATCCGGTAGGTGACCGCCTCGACCAGGGTGGGGCCCTGCCCGGCCCGGGCCCGGTCCACCGCCTCGGTGAGCACCTGGTGGACGGCCGCCGCGTCGTTCCCGTCCACGAGCCGGCCGGGCATGCCGTAGCCGACCGCCTTGTGGGCGAAGGTCGGCGCGGCGCTCTGCTTGGCCAGCGGCACGGAGATCGCGAAGCCGTTGTTCTGCACCAGGAAGACCACCGGGGCCTTCCACACCGCCGCGAAGTTGAGCGCCTCGTGGAAGTCGCCCTCGCTGGTGCCGCCGTCGCCGACCATGGCCAGCGCCGCCACGTCGTCGCCGCTGAGCCGGGCCGCGTGCGCGAGGCCCACCGCGTGCGGCAACTGGGTGGACAGCGGGGTGCTCAGCGGCGCCACCCGGGCCGCGCGCGGGTCGTATCCGGTGTGCCAGTCGCCGCGCAGCAGCGTCAGCGCCTCGACCGGGTCCACGCCGCGGGCGACCACCGCGAGGGTGTCGCGGTAGCTGGGGAAGAGCCAGTCGCGCGGGCCGAGCGCGAGCGCGGCGGCGACCTCGCACGCCTCCTGGCCGGTGCTCGACGGGTACACCGCGAGGCGGCCCTGCTTGGTCAGGGCGGTCGCCTGCCGGTTGAACCGGCGGCCGCGGACGAGCTGCGCGTACAGCCGCGTGAGCAGGTCGGGGGCGAGCCGGGCGGCCTCGGGGGTGCCGAGCAGCCGGAACGGCTCCTGGTCGGGCAGCAGCGGCCCGGCCTCGGTGCGCGGGCGCCAGGCGGGGGTGTCCAGGACGGTCATCGCGAGCACCTCCTCGTGATCGGGACCGGTGGCGGTCGGGTGGCGAGCGGGTCACGCTCTCCCAACCGATTGTTCGGTCGCCGGAGGCATTTTGGCTACGGGGTGGTTCGGCCTGTGGACAAACGGTTCTGCACAGCCTGAGATGGAGCCAGTACGTCCATGCTACGGAGCCGCGGGGGGATGGCGAGAGAACAGATGGCCGAAGACGCACCACGGGTCCGACCTCTGGACCCGATCGACCGCGTGATCCTGCGGCTGCTCCAGGAGGACGGCCGCGCGTCGATACGCTCCGTGGCCGAGCGGGCGCACGTGTCCCGGGCGAACGCGTACGCGCGGATCAACCGGCTCGTCGAGGACGGGGTGATCCGGGGATTCAGCGCCCGGATCGACCACGAACGCGCCGGGCACGGCGCGTCCGCGTACATCACGCTCAAGATCGTCCAGAACTCGTGGCGGACGGTCCGGCAGAAACTCGTCACCCTTCCGGGTGTCGTCCACATCGCCCTGGTCAGCGGCGACTTCGACGTCCTGCTGCTGGTGCACACGGTGGACAACCGCAGCCTGCGCGAGCTGGTGCTCACCCGGCTCCAGGCGATCGAGGAGGTGCTCAGCAGCCGCACGCTGCTGGTCTTCGAGGAGACCGACCTGGTGGTCCGGGACTGGCCGGAGCGCGACCGCGGCCCCGGCGGCTACCCGACCGCCTAGAAGGCCGATGAGGATCTTGGGCAGGGCCCGTCCGGCGGGCACCCGGCGGTCCCGGGGCGGGTCGGCGGCCTCACCGCTGTATCCGCAGCCCGTCGAAGGCGAGCCGCACCACCGCGTCCGCGAGCTGCTCCGCCTGCGCGGTACCGCGGCCGTCCGGGCGGTACCACTCCACCACCGAGTTGATCATGCCGAAGAGCAGCCGGGTGGCGAGCCGGGGCTCCACGTCCGCACGCAGGTCGCCCTCGGCCACGGCCGCCTTCAGCAGCGCGGCCACCCGCTGGTCGAACTCCCGGCGCCGCTCCATCGCCCACCGCTCGGTGCCGGTGTTGCCGCGCACCCGCAGCAGCAGGGTGACGTACGGCAGCTCCTCGACCAGCACGTCCGCGGTGCGCCGGGTGACGTACTCCAGCCGGTCCACCGCGCGCCCGGTGGTCGCGCCGGACTCGTCGAGGATGCCGAACAGGCCCTCCAGGGCGCGGCCGACCGCCCGGTGGAGCAGTTCCTCCTTGCCGCGGACGTGGTGGTAGATGGAGGACTTGGAGATGCCCGCCGCCTGCGACAGGTGCTCCATGGACGTGCCGTCGTATCCGCGCTCGTTGAAGACCTCGACGGCTACGGCGAGCAGCGAGTCCGGCGTGTAGGTGTCGCGCTTGGGCATGGTCATGAGCAGACCACATGTGAGGCCGCCGCCGCACGCCGCCTCAGCTCCGGGCTGGGCGCGTACCGTCCGGTCGGGTACCAGGCGTGCAGGCCGTCCAGCAGGTCGCGCACGTAGGCCAGCGAGATCCGCTCGCCCCACGCCACCGGGCCGAGGGGGTAGTTCACGCCCAGCCGCATCGCGGTGTCCACGTCGTGCGCGGACGCGACCTCGCGGGCGACGGCGTCCAGCGCGAAGTCCACCAGCATCGCCACAGTGCGGGCGACCACCATGCCGGGCACGTCGCGGATGACGCTGACCTCCTTGCCCATGGCCTGGAACAGGCCGGTGGCCTCGGCCACGGCGTCGGCGTGCACCCCGGCGCCGGGCGCGATCGCCACCCTGGAGGCGGTCCGGTAGTCCAGTGCCAGGTCGAACTGGATCGACGGCTCGCCCGGCAGCCGCCCGTCGGCCAGCCGAAGGGCGGTGCCGCCGGGCAGCAGGAGGGCGCCCGGCGTCCCGGGCTCCGCCGCCTGACGGCGCACCTCCACCCGCGCCTCCTCGGCGAGCGCGGTCAGTTCGGCGGCCGGGCCGAGCGACCCGAGGACGGTGACGAAGGACGGAGCCATGGCCGCGTCGGCGGTGTGCGGACGGGTCGCGGCCTCCACCTCGGCCGCCGTGTGCTCCGGGCCGTACGGGAACCAGCCGCGCCCGCTCTTGCGGCCGAGCCGCCCGGACTCCACCAGCCGGCGCTGCGCCAGCGAGGGCCCGAACTTCGGGTCGCGGCCGTACGCCTCCCACACCGAGCGGGTGACCGCCTCGTTGACGTCCTGGCCGATCAGGTCGGTGAGCGCGAAGGCGCCCATCGAGAAGCCGCCGCTCCCGCGCAGCACCGCGTCGATGGTGGCGGGATCGGCGGCCCGCTCCTCGTAGACCCGCAGCGCCTCGGCGTAGAAGGGGCGGGCGACGCGGTTGACGAGGAAGCCGGGGGTGTCGGTGCAGCGCACCGGCGTCTTGCCCCAGGCCGCGGCGAGGTCGAAGGCGGCGGTCGCGGCGGCCGGGTCCCCGGCGGCGCCCGCGACCACCTCGACCAGCGGCAGCAGCGGAGCGGGGTTGAAGAAGTGCAGACCGACCAGCCGGCCCGGGCGGCGCAGCCCGCCGGCCACGGCGGTCACCGAGAGCGAGGAGGTGTTCGTCGCCAGCAGGCAGTCGTCGGCGACCACCTGCTCCAGCTCGGCGAACAGGCTCTGCTTGACGGCCAGGTCCTCGACCACGGCCTCCACCACCAGCCGGGCGGGCGCCAGGTCCGCGACGGTCCCGGCCGGCGCCAGCCGGGCGAGGGCCGACGCACGCTCCTCGGTACCCAGCCGGCCCTTCTCCACCAGGCGGTCCAGCCGCGCGGCGACCGCCTCGACGGCGGTGCCGGCCCGGCCCGGCACCGCGTCGTGGAGCAGGACGCGGTGGCCGGCGACCAGCGCGACCTGCGCGATCCCCTGGCCCATGGTGCCGGCGCCGACGACGGCAACGGTGCTGGTCAGGTCTGGTGCGGTCACGGTTGCACTCTCCTCGCCGGGTTCGTCGGCATCGCCGCGGAGCCCGCCGCGCAGCGGGCCCGGAAGTTTTCCACAGGCCGGGAAGTCCCTCTTGTCCCGACCGAACATTCGGTTAATCTAGCGGTGTCCCCGCCACTCAGCCCAGCTCGACGAGGAGTTGGTCCCATGACCGCCGAACTCTCCACCGTGCTCCTGGTCGACCGCCACCGCGGCACCCTCGACCAGGCGCTGGAGGCCGTCAGGACCCGCGCGTTCTGGTCGCCGCACCCCGAGCACCCCAAGGCGTACCCCGACCCCGAGGCCGGCCGCGCCGCCTTCGAGGCCCGGCTGAACGCCCGCTTCGCGCTCGACCAGCCGGGCACCGACGACTGGGCGGGCGAGGAGCACTCGCCGTACGGCATCGAGCTCGGCATCCAGTACCCCCATCCCGATCCGGACGTGCTGCTGCCGGCCATGCGCTCCGCCGTGCCGGCCTGGCGCGACGCCGGGCCCGAGGCCCGCGCGCTGGTCTGCCTGGAGATCATCGCGCGGATCAACGCGCGGACCCAGGAGTTCGCGCACGCCGTGATGCACACCACCGGCCAGGCCTTCACCATGGCCTTCCAGGCCGGCGGTCCGCATGCCCAGGACCGCGGCCTGGAGGCGGTCGCGTACGCGTACGCGGAGCAGGTCCGCACCCCGCAGAGCGCGGAGTGGACCAAGCCGCAGGGCAAGCGGGACCCGATCGGGCTGCGCAAGACGTTCACCGCGGTGCCGCGCGGCATCGGCCTGGTCATCGGCTGCAACACCTTCCCGACGTGGAACGGCTACCCCGGCCTGTTCGCCTCCCTCGCGACCGGGAACGCGGTGCTGGTCAAGCCGCACCCCCGGGCCGTGCTGCCGCTGGCGCTGACCGTCGAGACCGCCCGCGAGGTGCTCGCCGAGGCGGGATACCCGCGGGATCTGGTCTGCCTGGCGGTGGACCGTCCGGGTGAGGGGCTCGCCAAGACCCTCGCCCTGCGCCCCGAGATCCGCATCATCGACTACACCGGCTCGACCTCCTTCGGCGACTGGCTGGAGTCGCACGCGCGGCAGGCCCAGGTCTACACCGAGAAGGCTGGCGTCAACACCGTGGTGATCGACTCCACCGACGACTACCGCGGCATGCTGGCCAACCTCGCGTTCTCGCTGTCCCTCTACAGCGGCCAGATGTGCACCACCCCGCAGAACCTGCTGATCCCCCGTGACGGCATCAGCACCGACCAGGGCCCCCGCGGGTACGACGAGGTGGTCGCCGACCTCGCCGCCGCCGTGGACAAGCTGCTGGGCGACGACGCCCGGGCCAACGCCCTGCTCGGCGCGCTGGTCAACGCCGACGTGAAGTCCCGGCTGGACGCCGCCCCCGGGCTCGGCGGTGTGGCGCTCGCCTCCCGGAGCGTGGCCCACCCCGACTTCCCGCACGCCACCGTCCGCACCCCCGCGCTCATCTCGCTGGACGGCGCCAAGCCGGACGCCGAGTCCGCCTACCTGTCGGAGTGCTTCGGGCCGGTCTCCTTCGCCGTCGCGGTCGACTCCACCGCAGACGCGCTGGAGCTGCTGCGCCGCAGCATCCGGGACAAGGGCGCGATGACCGTCGCCGGCTACACCACCTCCGCGCAGGTCGAACAGGACCTGGAGGAGGTCTGCTTCGAGGAGTGCGCCCAGCTCTCCTTGAACCTCACCGGCGGGGTGTACGTCAACCAGACCGCCGCGTTCTCCGACTTCCACGGCTCGGGCGGCAACCCGGCGGCGAACGCCGCCCTGTGCGACGGCGCCTTCGTCGCCAACCGCTTCCGGGTGGTGGAGGTGCGCCGCCCGGCCTGACCGGTGGCCCGGCCCGCCCCGAGTGGACCGGGGCGAGCCGGGCCACCACCGGCTCGGCCCACGGGCATCGGACAGCGGGCATCGGGGCGCGGTGATCGGGCCTCGGACCGCGGTCCGCGGGCTCAGGCCGCGGGCGGTCCGCCGCGTCCGGGCACGAGCGGCGAGCGGGACGTGGCGGCCCAGTGGTAGAGCGCCATGCCCACGCTGGTGGCGAGGTTGTAGCTGGAGACCTGCGCCCGCATCGGCAGCGACACCAGTTCGTCGGCCCCGGCGCGCAGCTCGGCGGAGACGCCGTGCCGCTCGGAGCCGAAGACCACGAGCGCGTCGTCGGGCAGGCCGGTGTCGCGGATGTCCGCACCCTCCGGGTCGAGGACGTAGCGGGGGCCCGGCGGCAGTGCGGCCGGGTCGGCGCGCTCGACCGCGGTGGCGTAGTGCAGCCCGGCGCCGGACCGGACGGCGTTGGGGTGCCAGGGGTCGAGGTCGCCGGTGGTCACCACGCCGGTGGCGGCGAAGCCGGCGGCGAGGCGGACCACGGCACCGACGTTGCCGAGGTTGCGCGGGCCGTCCAGCACGACCAGCGGGGCGAGCCGCGGCATGCGGTGGAGGGCCGCGAGGTTCGCCTCGGGGTCCCGGCGGACGGCGAGGGCGGCCACCCCGGTCGGATGCACCCGGGGCACCAGGTCGCGCAGCACCGGTCCGGGCACCTCGGCGACCCTCTCGGCCAGTTCCGCGCCGAGGTCGGGGGCCAGTTCGGCGGCCAGCCGCAGCAGCCCCTGGCGGTCGGTGGTCACCGCGACCCGGACGTCGGCGCCGAAGCGCAGCGCGTGCTTGAGGGCGTGGAAGCCGTCGAGCAGCACGCAGTCCGGGTCCGCCGCCTGCCAGCGGCCCACCGCGGCCGCGGGATGCTCGGCCCGCACGGCCTCGTCCTCGGTCATGCGCCCACCCTACGGGCCGGTCGGCGGCGGCCCAGCCCGGTCGTCAGGTGACGGCGGACGGCGGCGGGCCCGCGGCCGGTCGTCAGGTGACCGGGGACGGCGGCGGGCCCGCGGCCGGCGTGCCCGGGTCGTCCGCGCGCTGCTCCGGCAGCGCCCGAGCGGCGAGGTCCCGCCCGCGTCGGCGGCCCAGGGCCTGGTACTCCACCCACAGCAGGAACCCGGTCGGCAGGAAGACCGCGTCCGCGGAGATCATCGCGAGCGAGAAGAACGGCAGTCCCAGCACCACGGCGATCGAGGCGTGCTCGATCATCATCCCGACCAGCAGCACGTTCTTCACCCGCCGGTTGAACAGGGTGAAGGGGAAGGCGACCTGCACGATCACCGTGCCGTAGGTGATCAGCATGACCACCACCGCGTGGCTCGCCAACATGTGGGACAGCGCCGGCCAGGGAGTGAAGTCGTCCAGGTGCAGCGGGTAGTACAACGCGGTGCCGTCCTGCCAGCGACTGCCCTGGATCTTGTACCAGCCCGCGGTGGAGTAGATCAGGCACACCTCGACCACGACCACGAGCATCGCGCCGTTGTGCACGACGTTGGCGATGATCTCGAAGACGGTACGGGGCTCGCCGGGCGCGTGGCGGCGTACCGCCCACCACACCGCCTGGCCGACCCAGCAGGCCCAGAAGACCAGGTCCCAGCCGTGGCTGAGCTTGTCGCCGAAGGTGGCGACGAGCAGCACGACACCGAACACGGCCCACAGCGCGATGCCGACCGGGTCGACGCCGGCCCGCCCGGGCACAGCGGCGCGCGCGGGCACGGTGGAAGCGGGCGGGAAGGCCGGCGCGGCCGCGTCCGCCTCGACCGGCGCCCGCGGTCCGGCCACCGGCTCCCCGGCTCCTGAGCCGGCCTCGGCCTCCGCTGCCGCCGCCCGCGACGCCTCCGCCTCCGCCTCCGCGCGGCGCCGCGCCCTGCGGCTGTCCAGCGACCAGACCAGCCCGCAGCGGGTGAACGCGAGGTAGATCGCGAGGATGTGGACCACGTTGTCGCCGCCGTCGCCCATGAACACGCTGCGGTTCTGGAGCGACAGCACCCCGACCATGAACATCAGCGCGGACGTCCGCGTCCGCCAGCCGACCAGCAGCGCGGCGCTCGCCAGGATCGCGAACGCGTAGCAGATCTCGAACCAGGCGCGGCTGTCGCTCCACATCAGCACGCTGAACGCGTGGTTGCCGGCCAGCAGCCGCTGGGCCAGGTCGAACCCCCAGGCGCTGTGCGGGCCGTAGAGCGCGGCGCGGTGCGGGAACTCCCGCAGCAGGAACAGCAGCCAGGTGAGCGCGACGCCGATCCGCACCACCGCGCTCTGGTAGGGGCCGACGGCGGTGCCGGTGATCTTGTGGAGGCCGCGCGTGACGGCGCGGTCGAGCGCGGCGGTCACGCTCGCGTAGGTGGGGGTCGCCGGGACGCGCCAACCGGCGCGGACCTCGGCGTGGCCGCGGGGCGCGCTCATGACGAGGCCCCCCGCCCGGAGGAGGTGACGGTCGCGCCCGGCGCCGGGGCCGTGCTCGGCGCGGGACCCGTCGTACTCGGCGCGGGAGCGGTCGTACCCGGGACGGGAGCGGTCGTAGCCGGGGCCGTCGTACCCGGATCGGGAGCCGGGACGGCCGCGGGCGCGGCGGTCCCGTCGACGACCCACCACGGCAGCGTCCGGTACTCGGTGGTGGGCGTGGCCGCCCCCGACACGCTCCAGGTCGGCTGCCCCACCGGGGTGGTCGCCGCGCGGGCCTGGACGCGGACCACGGTGCCGCCGTTCAGCTTGGTGCCGAACCGGCTCTGGATGATGCGCTGGAGGTAGGTGCGGCTCAGGTCGCCGCCCACGGCGTTGGTCGGCTGCTCCTGGGCGTCATGGGTGTCCGTGTAGTAGCCCCAGGCCCGGCGCAGCTCGTTCTGCTGGGCGTGGCTGGGCACCGGGTCGTGCCGCATCGCCGCGATGTCCATGCCGGTGAGGTCCACCCACCCCGTGGTCCCGGTGCCGCCGTCGGGCCTGCTGACCTCGGCGCGGGCCTGGATGTGGACGTTCTGCTGGAGCGGGTCGGGCGCGAACAGCTTCCAGTTCTGCTCGAACTCCGGGTAGATGTAGTCGTTGACGGCGGCCGCGTGCTCCTTGCTGAGCGTGTTCGACGGCGCGACGTACAAGAACACCATCCCCAGGTGGAACAGCGCGCCGACCGCGACCGCGCCCACCACCACCGCCACGGCTATCCGCCCGGGCAGCGACAGCCCCGCCACATTGGGCGGCGGCCCCTCCGTTGGCCCCATCCGACTCTCCGCTCTCCGCTGCGCCCGACGGCCCGACCCTAGTCACCCAGGGGCCCCGGCGGTGACCTTACCGAGTTATCCACAGGCGCAGAAGGCGCGGGATGCGGGAACGCGGCGGCGCGCTACAGCACGTGGCCCTGCGCACCGCTGTCGTCCACGACGGGGCGCCCGGCCGACTCCCACTCCAGCATGCCGCCGCTGACGTTCACCGCGTCCACGCCCTGGGCGATCAGGTACTGCGCGACCTGGGCGGACCGACCGCCGACGCGGCAGACCACGTGGACGGTGCCGCCCTCGGGCAGTTCGGCGAGCCGGCCGACGACCTCGCCCATCGGGATGTGCAGCGCGCCCTCGGCGTGACCGGCGGCCCACTCGTCGTCCTCCCGCACGTCGAGGAGGGTCGCGTCGGCCGGGACCGCGGAGGCGTCCACCGCGGGGAGCTGGGAGCGGAACATCGGACAGGCCTCCTGGGACACGGAACTGCGGGATCACTGACGTACGGGGACGGCGCGGGCGGCAGGCGTGCACCGCACCCGCGGACTTACGGGAAAGCTACCTCAGCCGCCGGATGCGCCGTGGACCAGTTCGGCGAGCCGCGCCTCGCGCTGCGAGACCTGCGTGAGCAACTGCTCGGCGATCTCGTTGAGCAGCGCGTCCGGGTCGTCGGGGGCGAGTTTCATCATCTGCCCGATGGCGCTCTCGTCGAGTTCCGCGGCGAGCGCGGCCAGCTTCTCCTTGCGCTCGGCGAGCCACTCCAGCCGGGCGTAGAGCACCTCGGCCTCGCCGGGCAGGTCCGACTCCGGCGCCGGACCGGCCTCCCACTCGGCGGCCAGGTCGCGCAGCCCCGCCTCGTCGGCGTACGCGTACGCCTCGTTGACGCGCGCGATGAAGGCGCTGCGGCGCTCCTTCTCCGCGTCGTCCTGCGCCAGGTCGGGGTGCGCCTTGCGGACCAGCTCGCGGTAGAGCCGCTGGGCCTCCTTGCCGGGGCGGACCCGGCGCGGCGGATTGGGGTCCTCCACCGGCCGCACCCCGTCGGCGCCCAGCAGGCCGCCGAACAACTCCTCGACCCCGGGCATCGGCATCACCAGCGCGCGGGCCTCCCAGGCCCGCTCGATGTCGGCCCGGTCGCCGCTGTGCGCGGCGACGGCCTCCGCGATCAGCGCGTCCAGCTCGTCCAGCCGCGCGTACATCGGGCCGAGCCGCTGGTGGTGCAGCCGGGAGAAGTTCTCCACCTCGACGCGGAACGTCTCCACCGCGATCTCGAACTCGATCAACGCCTGCTCGGCGGCGCGCACCGCCTTCGCCAGGCGTTCCTGGCCCTCCGTGTCCACGTACGCGGCGGCGGCCGGGTCGGCCGCGGAGTCGTCGGGGCCGGCCGATCCGGCAGGGGGAGCGGCAGGGGCGGAGGCGGCGGACGGTCCGGGTCCGGAGGTGTTCGTCACCCGGATAGCGTAGGCCCTCTACGGTCGATCATGGCGGGAGCGCGGTCGGGCCGTGGACAGGGCCGGGCCCGGGCCGGGGCCGCCCGCGGGGGCTTCCGGGGCGGCCCGGCCGCCGCCCCGGGTCGCCCGTACGGGTCACCCGGTCGCGCCCGCACCCCAGGTGGACGGCCCCGTCCGTGCCCGGCTCCGGCGCGCGGGGGCGGCACCGCGCGTCCCGGCATCGCGGCCGCGCTCCCCCGGTCCGGGCCGATACCACGAACGCGGCCCGACACGCCGTCAGCATCCGCCAACAGAGCACCAATCCGGGCAATCGGTCGACCCGGCCCGCGGTTTCGTGCTTGCCTTGAAGCCCACCCCACGCAGCGCGGAACCACAGCGCCGGACCGCAGGTGCACGACGTTGGACGAGATCACCGGGCATCCCGATGCCGCCGAGCCGGACCACCACACCGACCGTTCCGCCCGCACCGGGCCCTTGCCGGGGGCCGGCACCGCGGTGCCCGCGATACGGCCCGCGGCCCTGCCGTCCACCCGCCAGGCCGCGGCGCCCGTGCCCGTGCCCGTGAACGCGCCTGTGAACGCGCCCGTACCCGTACCCGTACCCGCGAACGCGGCCGCGTCGGTGACCACGCCTGGGACCGCGCCGGAGGCGGTGACCTCACCGGCCGTCACCGGCCCGCCGCCCGTCTCCACGGCCCTGGCGGTGCCGGACGGCGCCGCCATCCCGCCCGCCACCACCGCGCCGCCCGCCACCACCCCGCCCGCGGCCGTTCCCGGCCTGGCGGCCCTGCTGCGGCTCGCGGTGCTCTGCGTGGACCCCGACGGCCGGATCTCGTACTGGAACCGTGGCGCCGAGGAGCTGTTCGGGCACCGCTGGGAGCACGTCTTCGGCCACCGCGCGGCCGGGCTGCTGAGCACCACCCGCCCGGCCGCGGGCCACACGGACAAGCGCCCCGCGGCGGCCCGCCAGGACACCCTGGAGCTGCTGGACGACATCACCGTCTCCTCCTGGGCCGGGGCGCTGGCCGCCACCGACCGCGACGGCACCCTGAAGGACGTGCTGTGGTGGACCTACCGGCTGGTCGAGCCGGGGGGCCGCAGCCTGCTCGCGCTCGCCGTGCACGCCAAGCCGCTGCGCGCCGGCGGGCTGCGGATCGCGCTCGGCGGCCGGCTGCTGCCGTACGGCGCGGAGGGGCCGCAGCGCCAGGACATCGCGGTGGCCGCCGTACTCGCGCCGAGCGCCGACCCGGCGACCGGGCAGGCGCTCACCGGTCGGCTCGCCGAGGTGCTGCCGGGCGCGAGCCCGGGCCGGCTGGACCGGATCGTGCGGCAGATCGCGGCGCTCGGCCACCCCGCGCTCGAAGTCGAGGACGGCGTCCGGCTGCCGGTCGTGCCGCAGGAGCACGCCCGGCTCGCCGCGGCCGCCCGCGCCGCGGCCCCCGTCCGCAGGGAGCTGCCGCCGGGAGACGGGGCGGGCACCACCGCGGACCCGGCCGCACGCGGCGGCGACGCGTCCAGCGCGTCCGCGCTGACGGCCGTGCCGCCGCCCTCCCTCACCTCGCACGCCTCCCGCACCGCCCCGGGCCTGCCGCCGGCGGACGACCGCGCCCCGACCGGCCGGAAGAAGAGGAGGAAGGCGGGAGGCGGGCCGGCACCGTCCGAGCACCGGTCCGGCGACGGGCCGCACCTTGCCGGCCAGGCACCGCCGTACGACGGGCCGCGCCCCTCCGAGCAGCCACCGCCGTACGACCCGCACCGCCCTTCCGGCCGACCGTCCGGCCACACGTCCGACCAGCCGTCCGGCCACACGTCCGACCAGCCGGGCGCCGCCCCGGCCCGGGACCCCGGCGCCGGCCGTGGCCGCGGCAGCCGCAGGAACGACCGCGACCGCCGACAGGACCGGGACCGCGACCGTGCCCGGGACCGCGACCACCGCCCCGCCCGCGACGGCGACCGCGACCGCGACCGCGACGCCCACGACGTGCTCGCCTCCACCCCGGCCCCCCACCCCGGCAACGCGCTCGACGAGCAGCTCGCCCTGCTGCGCGCCGCGGGCTCCTTCATCGGCTCCACCCTCGACCTGGGCACCACCGCCCGCGAACTGTGCGCGGTCACCGTGCCGCGCTTCGCCGACCTCGCCTCGGTGCTCGTCGTGGACCAGCTCTTCTCCGACACCGAACCGCCCAAGGACGACCGCCCGGCCGACACCGTGCTCGTGCGCCGCGTGGCCCTCGCCCTCCCCGGCACGCCCGGCGCCTGGGAGACGGCCCTGCCCGAGGGCGAACTGGTCGCGCTGCCGGCCGGCGACATGGTGCCCCGGCTCGGCGACCCCGTGCTGGTGCCCGTGGTGGACCCCGCGCTCGCCCCGGACATCGCGCTCGACTTCGGCGTCCCCGCCCTCGGACCGCTGATGGCCGGCCACTCGCTGATCGTGGCGCCGCTCACCGCCCGCGGCACCGTGCTCGGCCGGGTCTACTTCCTGCGCGGGCCCGGCCGCCGACCGTTCGACGTCCGCGACGCGGCCACCGCCGCCGAGGTGGTCGCGCGCGGCGCGGTGCACATCGACAACGCCCGGCTGCACCACCAGGAGTCGCGCGCCGCGGCCACGCTCCAGCGCTCGATGATGCCGACCCGGCCGCCGCGCATCCCCGGCGTCCGGATCGCGCACCATTACATGCCCGGGGACCGGCAGGCGCAGGTCGGGGGCGACTGGTTCGACGCGATCCAGTTGCCCGGCGGCCGGGTGGCGCTGATCGTCGGCGACGTGATGGGCCACGGGCTCCAGGCGGCGGCCGTGATGGGGCAGTTCCGCACCGCCGTCATCACCATGACGGGGCTCGACCTGCCGCCCGCGCAGTTGCTGCGCCACCTGGACAACCTCGCCCACCGGCTGGGGACCGAACACCTCGCCACCTGCGTCTACGCGGTCTACGACCCGATCCACCGCACGCTCACCCTCGCCAACGCCGGCCACATCCCGCCGGTACTGGCCGGCTCCGACGGGCACGGCGAGCTGCTGCGCATCCCCGGCGGCGCGCCGATCGGGGTGGGCGGGGTGCCGTTCGAGACGGTGGAGGTCCCGGCGCCGGACGGTAGCTGGCTGGTGCTGTGCACGGACGGGCTGGTCGAGGTGCGCGGCCAGGGCATCGACGCCGGGTTGGCGGCCCTGTGCGCCAACGTGATCGAGCCGCAGCAGTCCCCCGAGGACGTGTGCGCGCAGATACTCGCCCGGGTGCACTCCGACGACCGCAGGGACGACGTGGCACTGCTGGTCGCCCGCTTCGAGGGCGTCGCCCCGCAGGACGTGGTGCGCTGGAGCCTGCTCATCGACTACGCCGAGGTGTCCAGGGCCCGCGAACTGACCCGCCGCCAACTCGCCGCATGGGGCCTGGAACGCCTCAGCGACGTGGCGGAGCTGCTGGTCAGCGAGCTGGTCACCAATGCCATCAAGGCCGCCTCCTACGAGGTGGAGCTGCGCCTGATGCGCGTGGGCAAGCTGCTGGTCGAGGTGAGCGACGACAACCACCACCTGCCGCAGTTGCGCAGCGCCAGGGCCGACGACGTGACCGGGCGCGGGCTCGGCCTGGTGTCGAACCTGGCGCGGCGGTGGGGGACCAGCCGGAAGGCGGTCGGCAAGGTGGTCTGGTTCGAGCTGCCGCTGCCCTCCTGAGGGCGGGCGCCGCGGCCTGATATCGTTGTACTCTACAACTCTCGCGCCGTCGGCCACCCCGGGTCGCGGCCGTACCAGGCAGGAGCGTGACCGCGGTGTCAGCAGCAGCGACCCCCGCCCGGTCGGCCGGATCCGTCGCCTCGCTGGAGGTGATCCAGCGCGAGCTGACCGCGTTCGCCCGCCGGGCCCGCGCCACCGCCGCGCGCATGCACCCCGAGCTGTCCCTGGTCGCGTACACGATCCTCGCGCACCTGGAGGAACAGCAGGGCTGCCGGGCCACCGACCTCGCCGCGCACTACCTGCTGGACAAGTCCACGGTCAGCCGCCAGGTGGCGGCCCTGGAGCGGGACGGCTTCCTGGAGCGGCGCACCGACCCCACCGACCACCGGGTGCAGGTGCTGCACCTCGCGCCGCGCGGCGTGGAGAGCCTGGCCGCGGCGCGGGTGCGGCGGCAGGAGACGTTCAAGGAGCGGCTGGCAGCCTGGGACCCGGCGGACCTGGAACGGTTCGCCGGCTACCTGGTGCGCTACAACGAGGACGCGGCGGCGCACCCGTAGCGCCCGCGGTCAGTTCTCGGAGCACTCCTGCGCGGCGTCCGGCCCACCCAGCACGGCGGCCGCCTCCGGCTCGGTGCAGGAGACGTCGTCGGGCAGGTACGTCTCGGCCCACCGGGCCAGCTCGCCCAGCGCCGGGCGGATCGCCAGCCCGGCCTCGGTCAGCCCGTAGCTGACCCGCAGCGGCGGGCCCGGATCGACCTCGCGGACCACCAGCCCGGCGTCGGCCAGTTCCGTCAGCCGGTCGGAGAGCATGCGTTCGCTGATCCGGGGGATGGCCCGGCGGATCTCGGCGAAGTACGCCGGGCGTTGTGTGAGGACGGCCACGATCAGCCCGGTCCATCGCTTGCCGAACAACTCGAAGACCCTGGTCAGCGCGATATCGACGCCTCGACAGGGGGTACCCGGGCGCATCTGCCGTCCCCGTTCCATGGCCACAGCGTACTCCGTCACCCCTCAGGCGCTGCAAAAAAGTAAGTCTCTGTGTTAAGAATAGTTACGCACGAACTTACGGGTCCGCTGATGCCGGCGGAGGCCGTCGGACGCCCGGCGGCGCCCGGCCGCACCCCCCTGTATCCCTTGATGACGAAGAGGCTCGCAATGGCCACCCTGCTGCACATCGACTCCTCCGCCTTCCACGACTCCTCCGTGTCCCGCGAGGTCACCGCGACCTTCCGCAAGGAGTGGGAGAGCCAGCACCCCGGCGGCACCGTCGTCTACCGCGACCTGGCCGCCGCCCCGGTGCCGCACCTGACCGCGGACGGCATCATCGGCACCAACGTCCCGGCCGAGTCGCGCACCCCGGAGCAGGCCGCCGCGGTCGCGCTGCGCGAGGAACTCGCCGGGGAGCTGGAGCGCGCGGACGCGGTCCTCATCGGCACCCCGATGTACAACTTCACGATCCCGTCCACCCTCAAGGCGTGGCTGGACCAGGTGATCATCGTGGGCCGCACCGGCGGCGAGGGCGGCTCCGCGGCCGGCAAGCCCGTCACGGTGGTGGCCGCGCGCGGCGGCGGCTACGGGCCGGGCACGCCGCGCGAGAGCTTCGAGTTCGCCGCCACGTACCTGGAGAAGGTGCTGACCGGGATGCTCTCGCTGGAGGTTCACTTCGTGATCCCCGAGCTGACGCTGGCCCGGGTCAACCCGGCGATGGCCTCGCTCATCGACGCGGCGGACGCCTCGCGGGCCAAGGCGCACGAGGACGCGGCGGAGAAGGCGAAGGCCCTCGCGGCGCGCTTCGCGGCCTGACGGCACCCGGGACCGCCCGCCGGCGGCACGGGAGCAGGAGCGGAAACAGGAACGGGGCCGTGGCCACCGGTCGTCGGAACGACGGGCGGCCGCGGCCCCGCGGTCTGCTCGTGCCGTCCCGGGGGGCCTCCTCGAAGGCCCGCCGGGACGTGGTCAGGACCCGGTCAGAGGTTGACGCCGAAGTCCTGCGCGATGCCGCGCAGACCCGAGGCGTACCCCTGGCCGACCGCGCGGAACTTCCACTCCGCGCCGTTGCGGTACAGCTCGCCGAAGACCATCGCGGTCTCGGTGGAGGCGTCCTCGGTGAGGTCGTAACGGGCGATCTCGGCGCCGCCCGCCTGGTTGACCACGCGGATGAAGGCGTTGCGGACCTGGCCGAAGCTCTGCTGCCGGGTCTCGCCCTCGTAGATCGAGACCGGGAAGACGATCTTGTCGACGTCGGCCGGCACGCCGGCCAGGTTGACCTTGATCGACTCGTCGTCGCCCTCGCCCTCGCCGGTGAGGTTGTCGCCGGTGTGCTCGACGGAGCCGTCCGGGCTCTTGAGGTTGTTGAAGAAGACGAAGTGCTTGTCCGACACGACCTTGCCGGAGGCGTCGAGCAGCAGCGCACTCGCGTCGAGGTCGAAGTCGCTGCCTGTGGTGGTCCTCACGTCCCACCCGAGGCCGACGGTGACCGCCGTGAGTCCGGGGGCCTCCTTCGTCAGCGAGACATTGCCGCCCTTGGAGAGGCTGACACCCATGCTGGATCTCCCTGCTCGGTTCGGCGCGGGCCGCGCCGCTTGACGATTGCTTTGCCCAATCCGTCCAACGCACACCACCCTGCCCGGGTTCCCGCCCGGCTGCCACCCCGACCCGCGCAACGACAAGGGCGGCATCGTGGTCACGATGCCGCCCTGTCCGTCACTGCCTTCGAAACACCGGAGTGCTTCTGGTGCGCGAGGGGGGAGTTGAACCCCCACGCCCTTTCGGGCACTGGAACCTGAATCCAGCGCGTCTGCCTATTCCGCCACCCGCGCATGGGTGCTGCCGTCTGGCTTCTCGCACCGGCTTGATCCTCGAATCCTGCTGGTGTGGGAACCCCGTCCGACATGCAGAAGATTAGCACGCCGTGTGCGGTGCCCTCACCTCCGTTCCGCGGGCCCGACCGGGGGAGGGCGGAGGGGGAACGCGGGGCGGCGGCACGAGCGGGCGTGCCGGTGCGGGACACTGGGGACACTGGTGGGGACGGCCCGAACCCGGGACCGCGCACAGCGGCCCCATCTACCATCGCTGTGGGTAGGAGGAGCGCAGGCACGGCGCGGTGTGAGGGTTGACACTGGCCGCCCGGTCAAGATCGGGGAACCGCCGGTTTTTCCCACGCGTGGATACGATCAGTAAGCAGTATCGGAATCGAGCCGACGGACGATCCGGAGGAGGGAGGTGCCCGGTGGGTGTGCTGAAGCGTTTCGAGCAGCGACTTGAGGGCATGGTGAACGGCACCTTCGCCAAGGTCTTCAAGAGCGAGGTGCAGCCCGTGGAGATCGCGGGTGCGCTGCAGCGTGAGTGCGACAACAACGCGACGATCTGGAACCGCGACCGCACCGTGGTACCGAACGACTTCGTCGTCGAGCTGAGCGCGCCCGACTACGAACGGCTGAGCCCGTACGCCGTACAACTCGGCGACGAACTGGCCGGCATGGTCAAGGACTACGCCAAGCAGCAGCGCTACACCTTCATGGGCACCATCAAGGTGCACCTGGAGCGGGCCGACGACCTGGACACCGGGCTGTACCGGGTGCGCAGCCGCACCCTGGCCTCCAGCGAGTCCCAGCACCCGCAGGCGCCGCAGGGCCACCAGCCGCCCCAGGGCCGTCCGCAGCCGTCCTACCAGCAGCCGCCGGCCCCGCAGCAGCAGTACCAGCAGCGGCCGGCCCGCCCGGCGCCCGAGCGGCACGCCGCGCCGCAGCGCCCGGCCGGCCCGCCCCCGATGCCGGCCGCGCCGCCGCCGGGCGGCGGAGCCCCGGTGACCCGGCTGCCCGGCACCGGTGTGCCGCCGGGCTCCGCCGCGGCCCACACCCGGCGCTGGGTGGAGATCAACGGCACCCGTCACCAGATCTCCCGCGCCACCCTCGTGCTGGGCCGCTCCACCGAGGCGGACGTCCGCGTGGACGATCCGGGCGTATCGCGCAAGCACTGCGAAATCCGCGTCGGCACCCCCTCCGTCGTCCAGGACCTCGGGTCGACGAACGGCATCGTGGTGGACGGACAGCACACCCAGCGCGCTACGCTCCGCGACGGCTCCCGCATCGTCGTGGGGAGCACCACCATCGTGTACAGGCAAGCCGAAGGGTGAAGCGGGGGCAATGTCAGAGCTGACCCTGACGGTCATGCGGTTGGGTTTCCTCGCCGTGCTGTGGCTGTTCGTCATCGTCGCGGTCCAGGTCATCCGCAGTGACCTGTTCGGAACCCGGGTGACCCAGCGCGCCTCGCGCCGGGCCGACGACCGGTCCCGGCCGCCGCAGCAGCGCCAGCAGCAGGTGCAGCAGCCGCGCCAGCAGCCGCAGAACAACCGCCAGCGGCGCGGCGCCCCCACCAAACTGGTGGTCGCCGAGGGCTCGTTGGCGGGCACCACCGTGGCCCTCCAGGGCCAGACGATCACCCTGGGCCGGGCGCATGACTCGACGATTGTGCTCGATGACGACTACGCGTCCAGCAGGCATGCCAGGATCTACCCCGACACCGACGGCCAGTGGATCGTCGAGGACCTGGGGTCCACCAACGGCACCTACATGGACCGCAACCGGTTGACCACGCCCACCCCGGTCCCACTGGGCGCGCCGATCCGCATCGGCAAGACCGTCATCGAGCTGCGGAAGTAGTCGCACAATGGGGCAGCGAAGCCACGACGCGCGAGCGAGAGGGTGGGCAGCGTGCGGATGTACCCGGAACCGACGGGGGAGGTACGCATGTCGTTGAGCCTGCGTTTCGCCGCCGGTTCGCACAAGGGCATGATCCGCGAGGGGAACGAGGACTCCGGCTACGCCGGCCCCCGTCTGCTCGCGATCGCCGACGGCATGGGCGGCCAGGCCGCCGGCGAGGTCGCCTCCTCCGAGGTGATCTCCACCATCGTCACGCTCGACGACGACATCCCCGGCTCGGACATCCTCACCTCCCTCGGCACCGCCGTGCAGCGGGCCAACGACCAGTTGCTGCACATGGTCGAGGAGGACCCGCAACTGGAGGGCATGGGCACCACGCTCACCGCCCTGCTGTGGACCGGGCAGCGGCTCGGCCTGGTGCACGTCGGCGACTCCCGCGCGTACCTGCTGCGCGACGGCGTGCTCACCCAGATCACGCAGGACCACACCTGGGTGCAGCGGCTGGTCGACGAGGGCCGGATCACCGAGGAAGAGGCCACCACGCACCCGCAGCGCTCGCTGCTGATGCGGGCGCTCGGCAGCGGCGAGCGGGTCGAGCCCGACCTGTCCATCCGCGAGGTCAGGGTCGGCGACCGCTACCTGATCTGCTCGGACGGGCTGTCCGGGGTGGTCAGCCACCAGACCATGGAGGAGACCCTCGGCGGCTACCAGGCCCCGCACGAGACCGTGCAGGAGCTGATCCAGCTCGCCCTGCGCGGCGGCGGGCCGGACAACATCACCTGCATCGTCGCCGACGTGCTCGACACCGACGACGGCGACACGCAGGCCGCGCAGCTCAACGACACCCCGGTGGTGGTCGGCGCGGTCGCCGAACACCAGTCGCAGCCCAACGACCCGCGGCACCTGGACACCCCCGCCGGCCGCGCCTCCGAGCTGGGCCGCACCCCGCACCAGGCCGGTCCGACCGGCGCGTTCGGCCCGCCCGGCAGCGGCGACCCGGCGCCCGGCGCCCCCCTCGGCGCCTTCGGCGGGTACGACGAGTCCGACCTCGACAAGCCCGCCCGGCGCAAGTGGCCCAAGCGCACCCTGATCACCGTGGTGGTGCTCGCGGTCGTGGCCGGCGGCCTGTACGGGGCGTACTCCTGGACCCAGACCCAGTACTACGTGGGCGCCAAGGGCGACCACGTCGCGGTCTACCAGGGCATCAACCAGAAGCTCGTCGGGCTCAGCCTGTCCAAGGTGCACCGCGACCGCACGGACATCCCGCTGAAGTACCTGCCGTCCTACCAGCGCAAGCAGGTGCAGGACACCATCGCCACCAGCAGCCTCGGACAGGCGGACGACAAGGCGGACGAGCTGGCCCAGCAGGCGGACGTCTGCAAGAAGGTCGCCACCGCCACGAGCGTCGCCGCCAAGGCCAAGGACGCGGCGAAGAACGCCGAGAACTCGGTGGGCTCCGGCGCCGCCGGCACCGCCGAGGGGCAGCAGGACGGGAAGAAGATCACCACCACCCCGACCCCCTCGCCGAGCCCGTCCCTGACGCCGGACGAGAAGAAGCTGGCCGGGCAGTGCAGCACGGACACGGACACGGACCAGCAGTAGTGCCGGCACCCGCAGCAGCAGGAAGGTTCGGCTCGTCATGAGCGCCAGCAACACCACGACGATCACGTCGATCGGCGCGCCCAACCGCCGCAACACCGAACTGGTCATGCTGCTCTTCGCGGTGGCGATCCCCGTCTTCGCGTACGCCGACGCCGGGCTCGCCAAGCACGGCTCCGTGCCGGCGGGACTGGCGGAGTACGGCCTCGGCCTGGGCTGCATCGCGGGCATAGCGCACCTGCTCGTGCGGAAGTTCGCGCCCTACGCCGACCCGCTGATGCTGCCGATCGCCACCCTGCTCAACGGCCTCGGCCTGGTGCTGATCTGGCGGCTCGACCAGGAGCCCTCGATCACCACCCCGCAGCTCGGCGGCCCGATGGCCCCCAAGCAGCTCATGTGGTCCGCGCTCGGGGTGGCGCTGTTCGCCCTGGTGCTGGTCTTCCTCAAGGACCACCGCATCCTGCAGCGCTACACGTACATCTCGATGATCGTGGCGCTCGCCCTGCTCATCTCGCCGATCTTCTTCCCCGCGGTCTACGGCGCCCGGATCTGGGTCACCATCCCCGGGGTCGGCTCGCTGCAACCCGGTGAGTTCGCCAAGATCGTCATCGCGGTCTTCTTCGCCGGCTACCTGATGGTCAAGCGCGACGCGCTCGCGCTCGCCTCCCGCCGTTTCATGGGCCTGTACCTGCCGCGCGGCCGCGACCTCGGCCCGATCCTGGTGATCTGGGCGCTCAGCCTGCTGATCCTGGTCTTCGAGACCGACCTCGGCACCTCGCTGCTCTTCTTCGGCCTCTTCGTGATCATGCTCTACGTGGCCACCGAGCGGACGAGCTGGATCGTCTTCGGCCTGCTGCTCAGCGCGGGCGGCGCGGTGATGGTCGGCACCACCGAGGCGCACGTCAAGGTCCGCGTCCAGGAGTGGCTGCACCCGCTGGCCCTCCAGGACGGCGGCGTCACCGAGACCGCGCAGTCCCGCTACGCGTTCGGCTCCGGCGGCCTGTTCGGCTCCGGGCTCGGCGAGGGGTACAGCCGGCTGATCGGCGGCATCGCCCCGAAGAGCGACTACATCCTCGCCACCGTCGGCGAGGAGCTGGGCCTGGCCGGCGTGATGGCCATCCTGCTGCTGTACGGGCTGCTGATCGAGCGCGGCATGCGCACCGCGCTGGCCGCCCGCGACCCGTTCGGCAAGCTGCTCGCGGTCGGCCTGTCCGGCGGCTTCGCGCTCCAGGTCTTCGTGGTCGCCGGCGGCGTCACCGGGCTCATCCCGCTGACCGGTATGACCATGCCGTTCCTCGCCCAGGGCGGCTCCTCGGTGATCGCCAACTGGGCGCTGGTCGCGCTCCTGCTCAGGATCAGCGACACCGCCCGGCGGCCGGCGCCGAGCCCCGCCCCCTCACCCGATGCCGAAGCGACCCAGGTGGTGCGCAGCCAGTGAACAAGCCCCTGCGACGGGTCGCGGTCTTCTGCGGCCTCCTCGTCCTCGCCCTGCTCGTGCGCGTGAACTACGTGCAGTACGTCGAGGCGGGCCAGCTCTCCAGCGACCCGCACAACCGGCGGGTGGCGATCAACCAGTTCGCCCAGCCGCGCGGCGACATCATCGTGGACGGCAAGGCCGTCACCGGCCACACCACGACCACCGGCAGCGACTTCAAGTACAAGCAGACCTTCACCGACGGCCCGATGTGGGCGCCGGTGACCGGGTACGCCTCACAGGCGTACAGCACCTCCATGCTGGAGGGCGTCGAGGACAAGTTCCTCACCGGCGACGACGACCGGCTCTTCTTCAACCGCACCGTCGACCTGCTCACCGGCAAGCAGAAGCAGGGCGGCAACGTGGTGACCACGCTCAACGCCAAGGCGCAGGCCGCCGCCTACAACGGGCTCGGCAAGAAGAAGGGCGCCGTGGTGGCGCTCGACCCGCGCACCGGCGCGATCCTCGCCATGGCCAGCACGCCGTCGTACGACCCCGGCTCCTTCGCGGGCAACTCGCTGACCGACGAGAAGAACTGGAACGCGCTCCAGGCGAAGAACGACCCGGACGACCCGACGCTCAACCGGGCGCTGCGCCAGACCTACCCGCCCGGTTCGACGTTCAAGCTGGTCACGGCCGCGGCCGCGCTCCAGGACGGCAAGGTCAGCGACGTCAACGCGGCGACGAACTCGCCGGACCCGTACATCCTGCCGGGCACCACCACCCCGTTGAACAACGAGGGCGACATCCCCTGCAAGAACGCGACCCTCACCACCGCGCTGAAGTACTCCTGCAACACCGTCTTCGGCAAGCTCGGCGCGGACGTCGGGCTGGACGCGATGAACAAGGAAGCGGCGCTGTTCGGCTTCAACAAGGAGCAGTTCGTCCCGGTCCGCTCGGCCGCCAGCAACTTCGACACCAAGATGTCCCCCGACCAGGTCGCGCAGTCCTCGATCGGCCAGTTCGACACCACGGCCACCCCGCTGCAGATGGCGATGGTCGCCTCCGCGATCGCGAACGACGGCAAGCTGATGCAGCCGTACGAGGTGGACAAGCTGGTCGCGCCGAACCTGAGCACCATCGCGCAGACCAGCCCGAAGGAGATGAGCCAGCCGCTGTCGGAGGAGAACGCGAAGAAGCTCCAGTCGATGATGGAGGCCGTGGTCAACTCCCCCGGCGGCACCGGCGGGAACGCGAAGATCTCCGGGGTGACCGTCGGCGGCAAGACGGGTACCGCGCAGCACGGCCTGAACAACAAGGGCCTGCCCTACGCGTGGTTCGTCTCCTACGCCAAGACCGACCAGGGCTCGCCGGTCGCCGTGGCCGTGGTGGTCGAGGACGCCTCGGCCAACCGCGGCGACATCTCCGGCGGCGGGTTCGCCGCCCCCATCGCCAAGAGCGTCATGGAGGCGGTGCTCGACAAGTGAGACGCACGTCACGTCCGGATCGGGTCGCAGGCAGATACCGGTCGGGTATCGGCGGGCCGCCGAGCCGGATGCGCGCGTCGAGCGCCCGGTAGCGTGTCCCCGAGCGGGCACAGGGCACAGGTTCACGTGGTCGGGTTGAGCTTGGGACAACGGGATTGAGGAGAGGGCAGAGCTATGGAAGAGCCGCGTCGCCTCGGCGGCCGGTACGAGCTGGGCTCGGTGCTCGGCCGCGGTGGCATGGCCGAGGTGTACCTCGCCCACGACACGCGCCTCGGCCGTACCGTTGCCGTGAAGACGCTCCGGGTGGACCTCGCCCGTGATCCGTCCTTCCAGGCCCGGTTCCGCCGTGAGGCCCAGTCGGCCGCCTCTCTGAACCACCCCTCGATCGTCGCCGTGTACGACACCGGTGAGGACTACGTCGACGGGGTCTCGATCCCGTACATCGTGATGGAGTACGTCGACGGCTCCACCCTGCGCGAGCTGCTGCACTCCGGGCGCAAGCTGCTGCCGGAGCGCTCGCTGGAGATGACCGTCGGCATCCTCCAGGCGCTGGAGTACAGCCACCGGGCCGGCATCGTGCACCGCGACATCAAGCCCGCGAACGTGATGCTGACCCGTACCGGCCAGGTCAAGGTCATGGACTTCGGCATCGCCCGTGCGATGGGCGAGTCCGGCATGACCATGACCCAGACCGCCGCGGTGATCGGCACCGCGCAGTACCTCTCCCCCGAGCAGGCCAAGGGCGAGCAGGTCGACGCCCGCTCCGACCTGTACTCCACGGGCTGCCTGCTGTACGAGCTGCTGACCGTCCGGCCGCCGTTCGTCGGCGACTCACCGGTCGCGGTGGCGTACCAGCACGTCCGCGAGGAGCCGCAGCCGCCGTCGGTGTACGACCCCGAGGTCACGCCGGCGATGGACGCGATCGTGCTGAAGGCGCTGACCAAGGACCCGGACTACCGCTACCAGTCGGCCGACGAGATGCGGGCCGACGTCGAGGCGGCGCTGGACGGCCAGCCGGTCGGCGCCACCGTCGCGATGGGCGCGGCCGGCTACGGCTACCCGCACCAGTACGGCGACGCCGCGGCCACCACCGCGATGCCGTCGCAGTCCGACCCGCAGACCTCGATGCTGCCGCCGGCCCGCGACGACGACGGCGGCTACGGCTACGAGGACCGCCCGGACCGGCGCCGGCAGAAGAAGTCGAGCAACACCTCCACGGTGCTGCTGGTCGTCGCCGCCGTCCTGGTGCTGATCGGCGCGATCTTCCTCGGCAAGTCGCTGTTCGGCGGGCACGCCGACAACGGCGGCACCGTGCCGGACTTCACCAACGTCTCGCTGACCGACGCCCAGGCGAAGGCGGACAACGTCGGGATAAAGCTGGTCAAGGGTCCGGCGGTGTTCTGCGCGAACGTCGACAAGAACCTGGTCTGCAAGCAGGACCCGGCGGCGGACTCGGCGATCCCGTCGGACAAGACCGTCACCGTCAACCTGTCGAAGGGCACCGCGCCGGTCGCCGTACCGGACGTGACCAACGACAAGTTCGACGACGCGAACACCGAGCTGACCAAGCAGGGCTTCCAGGTCGAGCAGAAGTCGCAGACCTCCACGACGAAGGACGCGGGCACGGTCCTCAGCCAGGACCCGGACGCCGGCACCAAGGTCGCCAAGGGCTCGACGATCACCCTGACCGTCGCGGTGGCGCCGAAGAAGGCCACCCCGACCAACGTCAAGGGCGAGACCTACGACCAGGCGGTCGCCGCGCTCAAGGCGCAGGGCTTCACGAACGTCAGCCGGGGCACGGACCAGCCGTCCGACGAGACGCCCCAGGGCAGCGTGATCAGCCAGACGCCCGACCCGAGTGCGGGCGACCAGTCGCTCGACACCCAGATCGTGCTGACCGTCTCCTCCGGCCCGCAGCCGACGCAGCAGCCGACCACGACGATGCCGGGCGACCTGGCCGGCAAGAGCGTCGGTGACGCCAAGCAGGAGCTCCAGGCGCTGAACCTCAACCTCCAGATCAACGCGGTCGACCTCACCGGCAAGCAGGCCGACGACAACGCCAAGGTCCTCCAGACGGACCCGGCGGCCGGCACCCAGCTCCAGGAGGGGCAGCCGATCACGCTCACCGCGATGGGCGGCAACGGCTTCGGGGGCCACTGACCCCGGCGGCCACCGCCCGGCGTACAGCGACGAGGGCCCACAGGCGTTCCCCGCCTGTGGGCCCTCTGCCGTGTGCCGGCGCGCTCGTCCCCCTGCTCCCCGCCCTGCTCCCCCTACTTCAGCTCCGCTGGCGGGGTGCGCTGCGCGTCCACCTTCTGGGTGCGGACCAGTTGTCCCCAGACCACGTAGCGGTAGCGCGAGGTGTAGACCGGCGTGCAGGTGGTGAGCGTGATGTAGCGGCCCGGCTTGGTCTTGCCGGACTCCTTGGGGATCTGGTCGGTCACGGCGACGTCGTACTTCGAGGTCTCGTCGAGGACCTTGTAGACCTTGTAGACGTACCAGGTGTCCTTGGACTCGAAGACGATCGGGTCACCATTGTGGATCTTGTCGATGTTGTGGAACTTCGCGCCGTGGCCGTCGCGGTGCGCGGCGACGGTGAAGTTGCCGCTGCTGTCCCAGGGCATCGCGGCCGGCGTGGGGTTGGTGTAGTAGCCGGCCACCCCCTCGTTGAGCACGCTGGTGGAGGTGCCCTTCTTCACCAGCACCTCGTAGTTCCTGCCCATCGCCGGCACGTGCAGGAAGCCGATGCCGTCCTCGGTGTCCAGGCCGCGAGGAGCGCTGTTGCCGCCGCCCGACGGGGCCTGGGCCCACTCCTGTCGGACCTTCTCGCCCTCCTTGCGGGCGTGGCGGTCGGCGATCACGTTCGTCCACCACAGCGAGTAGACGACGAACAGCGCGAGGACCAGCCCCGCGGTGATGAGGACCTCGCCGACGACGCTGATGACGGCCGCGACGCGGCCCCGCCCGGTGCGGTTCTCGGTGGTCACGCGGTTCCGTTCTGTTGTCGCGCCTCAGCCGTTGACGAGCGCGTCGGGCTTGCCCTTGCTGCGCGGCCGCTCCTCGGTCAGCTTGCCCCAGACGATCAGCCGGTTGGTGCTGGTGAACTCGGGCGTGCACGTGGTGAGCGTGATGTAGCGGCCCGGCTTGGTGAAGCCCGACCCGGGCGGCACCGGTTCGAGGACGCTGACGTTGCTGGGCGGGGTGGTCGCCAGTGAACTGGTCACGGTGTAGGTGTAGTACGTGGTGGACGTCTCCACCACCACCTTGTCCCCGGGGACGAGGCGGTTGATGTAGCGGAAGGGCTCGCCGTGCGTGTTGCGGTGGGCGGCGACCGCGAAGTTGCCGGTCTTGTCCCACGGCATCGCGGTGTTGGTGGGCTCGCCGTCGTAGTGGCCGATCATGCCCTTGTTGAGCACCTTCGTGGTGCTGACGCCCTGGGCGATCGGGGCCTTGACGTCCAGCTTCGGGATGTACATGATCGCGAAGCCCTGGCCCGGGGAGAAGGTGCCCGCGGACCGGTTGGCGTCACCGGAGCCGCTGTCCCACTGCTGCTCCAGGTTGTTGGACGCGCTGTTGGCCTCCGCGTGCGCCCGGACGTTGGTCCACCAAAGCTGGTAGGTGACGAACAGCAGCATCACGACGCCGACGGTGATGAACAGCTCGCCGACGATCCGGCTGATCACCACCGCGGGACTGTCCTTCGCGGCCTTCGCGGCCCGGCGGGCCTCGACCCGGCTCAGCGGCGCGGCCGGCTCGGCCGACGGGTCGTCGGCGGCGGGCGCGGCCGGGCCGTTGCCGCCCCGGCCCCGGGCGCGGTGGCCGCCGCGGGCCGCCTTGCGCCGGGCGGCCCGGCCGCCCTCCGCGCCGACCGGACCGGACGCCCCGGCCGCGGCCGGCTCGGCGGCCGCCGGAGCGGCCACCCGCGCCACCTCGATGGGCGCGGTGTCGGAGATCTGGGGGAGCTGCGCGGTCTCGTCCGGCTCCGGCGCCGACAGGGGCTCGGTCGAGGGAGCGGAAGCGGGAGCGGCGGCGGGGGACACCGGCGAGGGTGCCGCCGGCGGCGTGCGCAGCGGGGGCGGCGCGGAGGCGGCGGTCGGGCTCGGGGCGACCGGGCTCGGGGCGGCCGGCGGGGGCGCCACCGGCTCGGACCGCAGCGGGGGGACGGTCTGCTGGGGAGCGGCGTGCGGGGCGCTCGGCGGCTGCGGCGCCTGCTGCGGCCGCGCCGGCTGCTGGGCGCGCTGCCGGGCGTCCGGCTGCTGGGGGTGCTGGGGCTGCTCCTGCCGCCGCGACGCCGAGTGCCGCGGGTGAGGCGACTGACGCGGCTCCTGCGGCTCCTGCGGTTGCGCCATCCCGGGCGCCCCGAACCACGGCGACTCCTGCCGCTCCGGCCGCTCCGGCCGCGCGGACTCCGGCCGCGCACCGTGCCGGCCCCTCGGCGGGTCCTCGACCACCGGGGGCCGGCCCGGCAGCGGATCGTTCAGCGGGTCCGCGAGCTGCCCGACGGCGACCTCGAACTGCCCGGTGTCCTCGTACGACATCGGGCCGTCGGAGGGACGCTCCGGCCGGAGCGTGGTCACCTCCCGACCCCCCCGACGGGTACGCCCGCACCGACCACCGGGGCCAGTCCGTGCGACCGCTCGACGGCCCCCGGTTCACCGCACTCGGCGAGCCAGTTGGCGAGCATGCGGTGTCCCCACTCGGTGAGCACCGACTCCGGGTGGAACTGCACCCCTTCGACGGCGGCGTCGCGGTGCCGGAGCCCCATGATGATCCCGTCCTCCGTCCATGCGGTCACCCGCAGCTCGTCCGGGAGCGTGTCCCGTTCGACCGCGAGCGAGTGGTATCGGGTGGCGGTGAAGGGCGAGGGCAGCCCGGCGAAGACGCCGGAGCCCTCGTGCACCACCGCGGAGGTCTTGCCGTGCAGCAGTTCCGGCGCCCGCCCGACGAACCCGCCGTAGGCCACCGCCATGGACTGCACGCCCAGGCAGACGCCGAACACCGGCACGCCGGTCTCCGCGCAGTGCCGGACCATGTCCACGCACACCCCGGCCTCCTCGGGGGTGCCGGGGCCGGGGGAGAGCAGCACCCCGTCGAACCCCTCGTCGGCGTGCGCGGGTTCCACCTCGTCGTTGCGCAGCACCTCGCACTCGGCGCCGAGCTGGTAGAGGTACTGGACCAGGTTGAAGACGAAGGAGTCGTAGTTGTCGACCACGAGGATGCGTGCGCTCATCGGACGGCGGCCACTCCGTGCTGGACTGAGGTCATCCCGTCGTCGACGGTGACGTCGTTGAACGGCAGCAGCGGCTCCGCCCAGGGGAACACGTACTGGAAGAGGATGTAGACGACCGCGAGGACCAGCAGGAGTGAGATCAACGCCCTCACCCACGCGTTTCCCGGCAGATGTCGCCAGATCCAGCCGTACATGCGGTTGCCTTCCTTCCGGGTCCCCGCAACAGAGTAAAGGGAGATCGGCGACCAAGGGGCGTCCACGGGACAAAGCTTCGGCATGGGATCGATCGGCGCGCGCGGCGCGTTCGCGCAGATCGGGGGGCCGTTCACGGCTGGTCCACAGGTGCCGCATAGCGCAGGTCCACCGATCCGGTGTAGCCCGGCAGCGTGGTCCTGCCGGACGCCGCCACCTTCCAGCCGAGGCCGTACGCCCGCACGTACTGGAGGTAGTTGCGGATCGCCGGGCTGGCGTCGAGCGCCTTGCGCAGCCGGCTCTGGTCGCCCACCGCGGTGATGCGGTAGGGCGGGGAGTACACCCGGCCCTGGAGGATGAGGGTGTTGCCGACGCAGCGGACCGCGCTGGTCCCGATCAGCCGCTGGTCCATGATGCGGATGCCCTGGGCGCCGCCCTGCCACAGCGCGTTCACCACCGCCTGGAGGTCCTGCTGGTGGATGACCAGGTCGTTCGGCTGCGGGTCGGGCACGCCCGGCACCAGCGGGATGGCGTTCGGCGGGGCGTCGTCGAGGGTGACCTGGAGGGCCGGTCCGGTCAGCGGCGAGGTGCCGGCCGCCTTGCCGAGGGCGTCGATCCGGGCCCGCTCGGCCGGGCTGAGGCCGCCGCGCTGCCGGGTCAGCCCGTCCACGTCGGAGCGGACCGAGGCGAGCTGGCGGTCCAGCTTCTCGTTCTGCGCGTTCTTGGCGCGGATGTTGTCCGACAGTTTCGGCAGCGGGTCGTCGCTGCGGATGTCCACGCCCTTGGCGGTGTCGAAGCTGGTCCAGAAGATCAGCCCGGCCAGCGCGAAGACGCCCGCGCTCAGCGCGCGCAGCGCCACCGCGCGGGATGTCGCGCGAGATGGAGGGGCGGGGGAGGTGCCACTGGCTCCGGTCACCAAATACCCTTCTCCTTACAACCCAAGGGAAGCACTACGCTAACGGACGCCCGGGAGCGGCACCGCCTCCCACCGCCCCTCACCCGCCAGGCTGACCCCACAGACCCGCGCGGTCACGCAGCGCATCGACAGGAGCTCTCTCGTGCCGAAGTCACGGATCCGCAAGAAGGCGGACTTCACCCCGCCCCCCTCCAAGAACGCCGGCGCGATAAAGCTCAGCAACCGCGGCTGGGTCGCGCCGCTGATGCTGGCGTTCTTCGTCGTCGGGCTGGCCTGGATCGTCCTGTTCTACGTGACCCGCGGCGACCTCCCGGTGGACGCGCTCGGCAACTGGAACATCGTGGTCGGTTTCGGGTTCATCGCCGGCGGATTCGTCGTCTCCACGCAGTGGAAGTAGCACGTCGAGCGTTGTCCCACGCACTTGTCCACACGGTTATCCACAGTGGGGAAAAGGTCAGAAGATCTGTGGATAACCTCTACGGAGTTGACGCCGGTACGACCGGTGGTCGCCTCGGCGGCCACCGGTCTTTCATTGATCTTGCAGGGAAAACCCGGTCGAATCCGCCCCGGTGACCCTCCGCGCAGCGCTTCCCACCAGTTGTGCACAACGGGACGGGCGGCCCGCACAGGTGCGGGCCCGCTGTGGATAACGTCCGATCAACGCCAGGGACACGGCCCCGCCCCGCGGTCAGGGCGTGACCTGCGCCACAGCCGCCCCGATGAGGGCGAGCGAGGCCACCAGCACCGCGGCGGTGGACCCCCACTGCACGAGCGACCGCCGCTCGCGCGGGGCGTACAGCATCCCTATGGCCACCAGCGTGCCGGCCACCAGACCGCCCACGTGCGCCTGCCAGCTCACCCCGCTCCAGGTGAAGCTGAACAGGATGTTCAGGCCGAGCAGGATCAGGATCGGCCGCATGTCGTACTGGGCCCGCCGCATGTAGACCGCGGTCGCGCCGAACAGTCCGAAGATCGCTCCCGAGGCGCCGATGGTGAGCGCGTCGGGCGCGAGCAGCAGCACCGCGGCACTCGCCCCCAGCGCGGAGACGAAGTAGAGCGCGACGTAGTGCAGCCGGCCGAGCCGCTGCTCCAGCGGGGCGCCGATCCACCACAGGGTCATCATGTTGAAGCCGATGTGCAGCGGATTGGTGCGCTCGTGCAGGAACGCCGAGGTGATCACCCGGTACCACTGCCCGTCGGCCGCGCCGCCGCACAGGTGGTGGCCGAACTGGTCGTGCAGGCAGACCGCGTACAGCCCGTAGTCCGCGGCGACCTTGCCGCTGCCGCCCCCGCCGACCGCCAGCTCCACCAGCCACACCGCGACGTTGACCGCGATGAGCAGCTTCGTGACCAGGAACGGGTCGCCCGCCCCGACCCGGCGGCCGGTCACCGTACGGGGCTGGGAGACCTGGTGTGAGGTCCGGTCGGCCCGGGCCACGCAGTCCGGGCACTGGAAGCCGACCGAGGCGCTGACCATGCACGCCGGGCAGATCGGCCGCTCGCACCGGGTGCAGCGGATGCCGGTCTCCCGGTCCGGATGCCGATAGCAGCAGACCGGCTGGTCCATGACGCCCACTCCCTGATGACACCCGACGACTACCTGCGCGCACCTGTGCCCGCGCCCTGCGCGGGCTGTGCACTCGTACGCCCCGCCCACTAGTACGTGCGGGCGGGGCGCGGCGTTCCCCGAAGACTACGGGATCGGCCGTGCGGGACCGGAGGCCGCGGGGGACCGGAGACCGCGGGGGAACGAAGGCCACGTGGGACCGGTGGCCGTGCGGGACCGGAGGCCGCGGGGCCGCGTCAGGAGGTGCGGCGCTCGATCAGCACGGTCTCCAGCACCACGTCGCTGAGCGGGCGGTTGGTGTGCGGGTTGGTCGGGGTCCCGACGATGCCGTCCACCACCTTGCGGCTGGCGTCGTCGGCGACCTCGCCGAAGATGGTGTGCTTGCGGGTCAGCCAGGTGGTCGGCGCCACGGTGACGAAGAACTGCGAGCCGTTGGTGCCCGGTCCCGCGTTCGCCATCGCCAGCAGGTAGGGGCGGTCGAAGGCCAGGTCGGGGTGGAACTCGTCGGGGAACTCGTAGCCCGGGCCGCCGGTGCCGTCGCCCAGCGGGTCGCCGCCCTGGATCATGAAGCCCGACAGGACCCGGTGGAAGACGGTGCCGTCGTAGAGCTTCGCGTGCGACGGGTCACCGGTCCGCGGGTCGGTCCACTCCCGGGTGCCCTCGGCGAGCCCGACGAAGTTCGCGACCGTCTTCGGGGCGTGGTTCGGCAGCAGCCGGATCACGACGTCTCCGAGGTTGGTCCGCAAGGTGGCGTAGAGCTGCTCGGCCACGTTCTACCTTCCATGATTCTTCGCTGACGGGGACAAATCCTCGCACGGCCCGGCGGGTGCCGTGCGCCCGGACCGCGCCACCGCCCGGAGCCACCGCGGGGGGTACCAGCGGAATCGGGCCGACTGACCCAGATGGCTTGCCGCACATGCCGTACGCCGTTCGGCCCGGCATGATTTCGAGGCGGAGGGACAGGCGAGAACCTGTACGCCACCGAACCACCGAGGAGGAGGTTCCCGTGACCCGCATCGACAGCGTGCGCCACGCGGCCGACGTCACCAAGGACAGCGTGCGGCACGCCGCGGAGGTGGCGGCACCGTACGCGTCCACGGCGAAGGAGAACGCCGTGGTCTACGGCCGGCAGTACGGGAGGCAGGCCGGCGTCTACGGGCGCCAGGCGGGCACCGTCGCCCGGCAGCAGTACGAGGCCAGGCTCGCCCCCCGGGTCGACCAGGCCCGCGAGCAGGTGTGGGCCGCGGTGCCGCCGAAGGCCGCGAATGCCGTGGAGAACGCGGCCCGCCGCACCGCGGAGAGCGCGAAGGCCGCCACCGACTACACCGCTCCGAAGGTCGGCACCGCGGTCGCCGCGACCCGCTCCGCGGCCGGGCCGGCCAAGGACGAGGTGGTGCTGCGCGGCGGTGCCGCCCTTCAGGCCCTGCGCGGCCACGTGTCCGCCACCGACATCGACCGGCTGGTCCAGCGCCGGATGCGCCGCGCGAAGGCCGGGCGCACCGCGCGCGACGTCGTGCTGGTGGCCGTCTGCGCCGGCGCCGCCCTGGCCGCGTGGAAGTGGTGGAACCGGCAGAACAACCCGGAGTGGCTGGTCGAGCCGTCCGAGCCCACCGACGTGGGCGACCGGGCGTCGATGAACGGCAGCGCCACCCTCACGGTGGTGGACCCGCTCGACGGCGGCTCCGTGAACGGCTCGGCGGCCGGCGCGACCGGCACCATCGACCAGGTGGACGGCTCCCCCGGGGCCGGCGACCTCGACGACGAGGTGCGGGCCAAGCAGGCGGAGGCGGACCGCAAGCGCGAGGAGGGCGAGGGCGGCCACTGAGCCCGGTCCGCCGCTCGCCCCCTGGCGGTGGAGCCGTGCGCCCACCGCCCCGCTGTCACCCGCACCGCCGTATCGCCGCACCGGCCGGCCGTCCTCCCGACGCCGGCCGGTGCGGCGTCGTGCGGGGTCAGGACGCGGGAGCGGGCGCGACGCCCGCAGGGCCGGTCGGGTCGACCGGGTTCGCGGGGTCCGCCGGGTCCGCCGGGTTCGCGGGGTCTGCCGGGTCCGCCGGGTCCGCCGGGTCCGCCGGGTCCACCGATTTCGCCGGGTTCGCCGGGTTCGCCGGGTTCGCCGCCAGGTTCGCGTCCTCCGCGTGCGGGTCCAGCACCGCGGGCACGCCCCTGAGGGTGCGCAGCGCGAACACCGCGCCCACGAGCATGACCGCCGCCGCGACCAGCATCGTGGTGTGCATGCTGTCGGTGAACGCCACCCGGGCCGCGTCCACCACCTGCTGTCCGGTCGCGCCGCCGAGCCGCCCGCCGGTCTGGACGCCGTCCGCCACGGACTCGCGGGCCGCCGACCGCCGGCCGGCGTCGAGCGCCGCGGGCAGGTGCAGGTCGGCCCGGTAGAGCGTGGTGAGCACCGAGCCCAGGACCGCGATGCCGAGCGCCCCGCCCAGCTCCATGCCGGTCTCGGAGATCGCCGCGGCCGCCCCGACCCGCTTCCTGGGCACGCTCGCCAGGATCGTGTCCGAGGTGACGGCGAAGGTGAAGATCACGCCGAGACCGTTCACGACCAGGAGCGGCAGCAGGTGCCAGTAGCCGGTGTGCGGGGTCACCCCGACGAACGCCGCGGTGCTCACGGACATCAGCGCCAAGCCGAGCGCGACCGTACGGGCCCGGCCGGCGCGCTGCACCAGGACCGCGGAGACCGGCGCCCCGAAGGCCGCCGACAGCGGGCCGGGCAGCAGCGCGAGCCCCGCCATGAGCGGCGACCAGCCGTGCACCACCTGGAAGTAGAGCGAGCAGGCGAGCGACAGCGTGGACGAGGTGAACAGCGCGACCGTGTTCGACGCCAGGGCGCCGGAGAACGCGGCGTTGCGGAAGAACCCGAGGTCGAGCAGCGGTTCGGGGAGCCGCCGCTGGCGGCGCAGGAAGGCGGTCATCGACACCGCTCCGACCACCGCGCCGATCCACGCCGACCGTTCGTCCAGGCCGTCGCGGGCCGCGGTCTTGATCGCGTAGATGACGCCGAGCATCCCGACGACCGACAGCGGCACGCTGACCCAGTCCAGCCGCCCCGGGCGCGGGTTCCTCGACTCCGGCAGCACGACCGCGCCCGCCACCAGCACCAGCGCCATCAGCGGCACGTTGATGAGGAAGACCGAACCCCACCAGAAGTGGTCCAGCAGCAGACCCCCGACGACCGGGCCGAGCGCGAAGCTGGCCGCGCCGACGCCGCTGCTCACACCGACCGCGGTGGTGCGCTCCTTGGGGTCGGTGAAGGCGTTGCGGACCAGGGAGAGCGTGGAGGGCATGATCGTGGCCCCCGCGACGCCGAGCAGCGCGCGGGCCGCGATCAGCGTGCCGGGGCCACTGGCGTACGCGGTGAGGGCGGAGGCGGCGCCGAAGCCGGCCACGCCCATGAGCAGCAGCCGCTTGCGGCCGATCCGGTCGCCGAGGCTGCCCGCGAAGATCAGCAGGCCGCCGAGGACGAAGCCGTACACGTCGACGATCCACAGCAGTTGTGTGGAGGAGGGGTGGAGTTGGTCGGACAGGCTCGGCAGCGCGTAGTTCAGGACGCTGTTGTCGGTGCCGAGGAGGGCGGCGGCCACGCAGCAGATGGCCAGGACCGCCCAGCGGCGGGCGTCGGCCACGGCGCCGGAGGCAGGGATGCCGCCGTTTCGGCCGGGCGGAGGGGCGGGTGGTGTCGTCGTCATGGGAACGAGCGTGGGCGGGGGCGCTGACCGGGCGCTGACCGCTGGCTGACCGGAGGCGCACCGCGGGCCGACCGGAGGTGTCGATACGGGTCGGACCGGAGGTGTGGGTACGGGGTGTCGGTTCGGGCCGACCGGAGGTGTGGGTACGGGGTGTCGGTTCGGGCCGGGGGTGGTGTCGGCGGCGGTTCGGCGGCCCTGTCCCGGAAGGACGGCGGCGCGCACCCCGCCTGGTGGCGGCGCCCCGCGGGTCGGGCCCTTCCGTCGGCGGGCAGCGCGCTGCGCCGACGCGGTTCGGGCGGGGCCGGGCCGTCGAGCGGGCGGGCGCTCACCCGCCGGTGAGGTATCCCGTCGCCCGGGCGAGCGCGGCGGCCCGGTCGAGACCGGACGCGCTCGCGTACGCCCGCTCGTACGGCCCGTCACCCAGTGCCGTCCGCGCCGCGGCCGTCGTGGCGCGGGCGTCGGGCCCGGTGGGCGGCCCTCCGCGCAGGGTGTGCGCGGCGCCCAGCAGCAGCGCGGCCCGGTGCGGATCGCCGACCAGTACGGCGAGCCCGGCGGCGGCCACGGCGAGGAGCGCGCCGGTCATCGGGAACTCCCTGCCGGTGCCGCCGTTCGCGGCCGCCGCCCGGAGGCGTTCCCGCGCGGCGTCCGCGTCGCCCTCGGCCATCTCGATCCAACCGAGCGCGAGCTGCGCCGACGAGCGCACGCCGTCACTGGAGAACCAGCCGCGCGGGCACTCCCGCAGCGCCTGCTCGCACCGTGCCCGCGCGGTGTCGAGGTCGCCGGCCAGCCTGGCGGCCTCGCCGAGCCCGAGGTGGGCCATCGCCAGCGTCTCCGGCGAGCCGGCCCGGCGGGACAGCAGGACGGCCCGCTCGCAGTACGCGGTCGCCGCCTCGTACTCCTCCGCCCGCAGGCTGTAGGTGGCGCGGTTGCAGAGCAGTTCGGCCATGTCGAGGGCGGAGTCGAGCTCCTCGGCCAGTTCCAGCGCGCGGCCGAGCAGTGCGACGGCCTCGGGCAGCCGGTCCGCGTAGTCGGCGAGGTCCGCGAGCACGTTGAGGCAGGTGATCATGCCCCAGCGGTCGCCCTGGAGCCGGAAGTACTCCAGGGCCCGGGTGCACTCGCGCCGCGCGCGATCCGCGTCGGCGTGCGCCATCCACGCCTGGAAGCCGGCGCCGAGGTGGCCGAGCGCGCGGTACCAGGGGTCGTCCCGCTCGGAGAGGAACTCCTCCAGCACCGCGAGGGCGTCCAGACTCGCGTCCGGCACACCCGCGAACGGCGCCCACAGCAGGGTGAGGACGGGGAAGCGCCTGGACACGCGCTTCATCCGGTCCACGACGACCGTGGCCGCCGCCACGTGCTCGGCGTACGCGTCCGCGTCGGAGAGCGCGCCGAGCACGGCCATCACGCACAGGGCGAACTCCTCCTCCAGGCCCTCCGGCGGGTGCGGTCCGAGCGCCGCGAGCACCTGCCGGGCGGCCGCGACCCCCTCGTACCGCACGCCGCGCAGCAGCCAGTACGACGACAGGGCCGCGACCAGCCGCATCGCGGTGGTGATGTCGCCGGCGGCGAGGGTGCGGTGCAGGGCGGCCCGGAAGTTGTCGTTGTCCTCGGCGTACCGCCGCAGCCACTCCACCTGCTCGGCGCGGCGCAGGTGCGGGTCGGCGTCGAGCGCGAAGCGCAGGAAGTGGGCGGTGTGGGCGCGTTGGGCGCGCGAGGTCTCGCCCGCCTCGGCCAGCCGCTCGGCGCCGTAGGCCCGGATCGACTCCAGCATGCGGTAGCGGACCCTGCCGGCGGGGTCCGGCGGCTGGGCGACCACGAGGGACTTCTCCACGAGAGCGGTGACCAGGTCCAGGACGTCGTCCGGGTCGATCCGGTCGGCGGGGTCGATACGGTCGTCCGGATCGACCCGGTCGCCGGCGCCGGAGGGTGCGCCGGCCGCCTCCCGTGCGGCGGAGCCGGCGCCGCCGACCCGGTCCGCGGCGATCCGTTCCGGGTCGGCGTGGTCCGCGCAGACCGCCTCCGCGGCGGCCAGCGTCCACCCTCCGGCGAAGACCGAGGCGCGGCGCAGCACCGCCCGCTCGTCCGCGGGGAGCAGTTCCCAGCTCCACTCCACGACGCCGCGCAGGGTGCGCTGGCGCGGCTGGGCGGTGCGGCTGCCGCGGGAGAGCAGCCGGAAGAGCGCGTCCGGCCGTACGCCGATGCTGTACGGCGCCTCGTCGTCATGGGCGGGCAGCGCGCCGAGCCGGTCGGCGATGTCCACGGCCGACAGCGAGCGCAGCCGGGCCGCGGCGAGTTCGATGGCCAGGGGCAGGCCGTCGAGAGCGGCGCACAGCCGCAGTACGGCGTCGGCGGTCGCCGGGTCGGCGGTCGGGTCGAAGTCGGGCCGGACGGCCGCGGCACGTTCGACGAAGAGCCGCACGGCGGGGGAGGCGAGCGCCTGCTCCCGGTCCGCGCCGGGCCGAGGCAGCGGAAGGGTCGGCACCGGGCAGAGCGTCTCGCCGTTGATGCCGAGCGCTTCGCGGCTGGTGGCGAGGATGCGCAACAGCGGCAGTCCGGCGAGCAGGCGCTCGGTGAGGTGGGCGGCCTCGGCGACCACGTGCTCGCAGTTGTCGAGGACGAGCAGCAGCGGGCGGTCGGCGAGCGCGGCGGTGATCCGGGCCAGCGGATCGGGCGGCACGCCGCCGGCGACGCCGGGGGCGGAGGTGGGAGTGGCACCGGGAGTGGCTCCGGGAGTGGTGGGGGCGGCACCCGGCCCGGCGGTCGGCAGCAGCCCGCCCTCGCGCAGTCCGAGCCCGCCGAGCACGGCCCGCGCCAGGGCGGCGCCGTCGTCGAGACCCGCCAACTCCACCAGATTCACGTCGCCCGGGTGCTGGCGGGCCGCCTCCACCGCGAGCCGGGTCTTGCCCGCTCCACCGGGGCCGATCAGCGTGACCAGCCGCCCCCGCGCCAACTGCTCCCCGATCCGGGCGATGTCCGTCTCGCGGCCGATGAAGCTGGTGAGCGGGGCGGGAAGTTCGCGGTGGCCGCGAGGGCCAGCGGGATCGTGGTGCCCGTCAGGCGGATACGGCGATGTTCCACGTGGAACAGAGGCGTCCGTGGCTGTTTCACGTGGAACATCCACGCTTGCCGGAAACGGGCGGGACGCCGCTTCACCCGTCGAGCCTCCGAGCACGGTGCCGACCCCTGCGTTCGGCAGCGCCTTCCGCGGACCGTCCGGGATCAGCGACGGGTCCGCCCGCAGCACGGCGAGGTGGACCGCGGCCAGCTCCGGCCCAGGATCGGTCCCCAGCGAGTCGGCCAACTCCCGCCGCGCCACGTCGTACGCGGCCAGCGCCTCCGCCTGCCGCCCGCTGCCGTACAGCGCCCGCATCAACTGCCCGCGCAGGCGTTCCCGCAGGGGATTCGCGGCGACCAACTCCCCCAGCTCCGCGACGACATCGCGGTGCCGGCCGAGCGCCAGCGCTGCCTCGACCCGGTCCTCCACCGCCCCCAGCCGCAGTTCCTCCCACCGCGCCGCCTGGGCCCCCGCGAACGGCGCGTCCCCCACGTCCGCCAGTGCCGGCCCCCGCCACAGCCCCAGTGCCTCCCGCAGCAACTCGGCGGCCGCGTCCGGCCGTCCGCCCGCCAGCGCCTCCCGCCCGCGCAGCGCCAGCCGCTCGAACCGGTGCGCGTCCACCTGGTCCGGCTCCGCCGCCAGCCGATATCCCGACGGGTGCCCCTCCACCGCCACCGGCAGCACCTGCCGCAGCCGCGAGATCTGCGACTGCACGGCGTTGGCCGCACCGGCCGGCACGTCGGCGCCGTACAGACCGCCGATCAGCCGCTCCGCCGGGACCACCCGCCCGGCGTCCAGCGCGAGCAGGACGAGCACCGCCCGCCGCCGCGGTCCGCCCAACGCGACGTCGGCGCCCTCGGCACCGACGACCCGCGTCGCCCCCAGAACCCCGAACATCACCACCCCCCGATTCTCCCGCACCCCCGCCCCGACCCCCAGCCCCTCACCGCCCCGTCCTCCCGGAACCGCCCCCGAAAACGCCACCGGCCCCCTCACCCGAACCGGGAAGGGGGCCGCTGAACCGCGTCACACACGGTGGAGCCTGGGGGATTCGAACCCCCGACATCTGCCTTGCAAATTCTTCCGGGACGGGGCCGTGAGCTGGGCGGATGAAGGCGGGAAGCCGCTGACCTGGGGAAAGATTCGCCACTGCTTGCCACTGATGATGGGAGCTTTCGGTGGGCGTGTGTGCTGAATGCGTGCTGAGAGCGACAGACCGGCCGGGCCATCTGGGCAAGCGTCCACCGGCGATGGAGCTTTGGATTGGGAGAACGGCCGGATCGCATTCAACGGTGCCTGGAGCGGAGGCTTCAGGGGGTGGGCTGACTGGCGACGGCCAGGCCGATCGCGAGTCCGCAGGCGAGGGCCAGGAGCACAATCAGCGCGATACCGGTCCAACCGGCGATGAGGGCGATCCTCCAATGGCGGATCACGGCAGCTCGGTCTTGCTCGGGCTGCTCGCGGGGGCCGCGGGATGACGGGCAGCCCAGTCCTCCCGGGCGGCGACGAGGTCGGGAAGGACTGTGTTCTCGAAGTAGTCGGCCTGGGTGCGGATCTGGGTGGCGAAGCGGGCGAGGTCGGTGGGGGTGAGGCCCTCGAAGTCCCACGCGTCGACGATCGTGAGGCTCGCGGTGGGGACCCGTTCGTGGGGCTGGGGGGCGTAGGGGTGGCAGGCGATCTGGGCGGCGAACATCGCGCTGGTCGACTCGCGGACGCGGGTGCCGTTGATGTCGATGTCGAGGGTGGCGGGCGGGAGGACCGGGTCGACGGGGAGCATCGTGTAGTGGGCGTAGCCGCGCAGGTAGTCCACGGCCTGGTCCAGCGTCATGCCGGTGTTGCTGGGGTTGTCCTCGGACCAGTCGGGCTGGTGGCCGGTCAGGGTGATGCCTTCAACCGTGGTGACTGTCCAGTTGGTTGGCGGAGTCGATTCTGGCAGACGCGCGGTGGGGTCCGGCTCGGGAGGCCGTGTGGCGGTGGGTTTGGTGAGCAGGGTGGTGGGGCTCATGGGCGATAGCTCCTTGGGGTGGCGGGAGTTGGTGGGGTCAGCGGGTGGTGGTGCGGAGGGTGTGGAGGTGTTCGATGGTCTGGGCGGGGGTGAGGGCGAGGTCACGCAGTTCGTCGTACTGCCGGCTGAGGTGCTCGATGTCGTCGGGGTCGTCGGTGATCTGGTCGGTGAGGGTGCCGTGCACGTACGCGAGGGTGGCGCCGACGCGGAAGGACAGCAGTTGCACGGCGCCGCGTAGGTCGTGGGGGCCGGCGTGGAGCGGGAGGAGTTGGAGGGTGATCGCGGGCTCGTGTGCCGTGGCGATGAGGTGGTCGAGTTGGCCGTCCCAGGTCGCGTTGTTGCGGGCGGCGCGGTGGAGGACGAGTTCGTCGAGGACGGCGCGGTAGCGGACCGGATGGGGTGTGGTCTCGGTGAGGCGGGCCTGCCGTTCGCGGAGCACGTTGAGCTGCGCGGAGAGGACTTCCGGTGACTGCGGGTGGACGGTGGCGAGGTGCTCTTCGGCGTAGGCGGGGGTCTGGAGGAGGGCGGGGACGGCGGTTAGCGCGTATGCGCGGATGCTGGTCGCGGCCGCTTCCAGGGCGGCGAGTCCGCCAGCCGCGCGTTTGGATTCGCGTTTGGCCAGCAGCCACAGGCCAGCGAGCAGGTCCCCGGTGCCGTAGAAGCGGTCCAGGGTCTCGGCGACGAGCATGTTGCCGAGCCGTCCGCCGGTCTCCAGGCGGTGGAGGTAGGACTGCTCGTAGTGGCACCGGTCGGCCAGCTCGACCAACGACAGACCGGCCTTCGCCCGCAGGAACGCGAGATGGTGGGCATACAAGGCACGGGCGCTCACCTGGCCGGAGGCGATCGCGGCCCGGAAGGCAGCGAGCCGATCAGCGCTGGTGGTCACGGAGTCCACGGCGGGCGTGGTGTCGGTGCTCACGCGCCCGCTCCCGCGCCGGAAGCGTGGTGGGCGGTCCATTCGGCGCGGATCGTGTTGAGCTGGGGGATGACGACGTGGTCGAGGCGGTCGGCCACCGCGCGCAGGCCCGCGACCAGGTTCGCCACTCCCGTCGGGTCGAGGTCGGTCATCCAGTACTCGCCGGCGACACGCACCGTGGCGACCGGGAGGGCCAGTTCGGGAGCCGGGGCGTAGGGCGTGCAGGTGATGCTGGAGGACATGACCTCCAACTCCTCCGGCTCGTCCGTCACGTTGCCCGGCGAGTACGCGCGCAGGACCTGCCCCGGGAACTCCTTGTAGTGGCAGACGTCGGCAAGCCGCGCGGCCAACTTCTGCGGCGGTACGTCCTGTTCGCTGGGGTCCTCGGCGGCCCAGGGTGGCAGGTAGCCGGTGATCTGCTCTCCGGTGGCCGTGGTGATCGCCCACTGTCGCACCGAGCAGGGCGTGCCGTACGACTCGGTGGCAGGTAAAGCGGCGGGCGAGGGGACCGTGGGCTTCATTGTGCGGGGTTCTTCCTGTTCGTGGTGGGGCGGTGGAATCGGGTGGTGGCGTCGAGCACGCGTCCGTCGGGCGGCCGGTCTTGCTCGGCGAGGAGTGGACCGAAGAGCGCGAGGAGAGCGGGCGGCAGGGCCGGGTCGGCCAACTCCCAGCTGTGGGCGTCGGGGTGCCTGGCGAACTCGCTGCACGCCTCGTCACCGTCACGGGTGGTGACGGGGCAGTCGGGGAGTAGGACGGCGAGGTAGGGCTCGATGCCGTCGCGCCAGGCGGCCCAGACGGTGCCGGCGTCCGGACCGCGCAGATTCAGCACCACACTTCGGTGCACGGGTCCGCGGTGGGCCTGGAGCGTGCAGACCAGCAGCGTCGCCGCGTCCTCTGCCACGTACGCCAGCCCGTCCCACGCGGGTGAAGCGGCGTTGGCCACGCGCAGGGCTGCGGTGAGGAGGCGGGGCGGCACGAAGGAGTGTCTGCCGCAGGTGAAGCCGCGCGGGTGACGGCTGGGCATCCGGATCGACTCCTTCGTCGGATCACTGCACACGGGGGTTGGGTGGAGCCCGCTCCAGCCACGGGCTGGTGCCGTGAGCCCGTCACGCCCGCGGGGAGTTGGGGGCGTGGATGCCTGCTTGACTCGGCGTGGCCGGAGCGGGGAAGGGCCCGCTCCAGCGGGTAGTCCGCTGCCGCCCGCACGGGGATGGGAGTGCGTACGGCGACGTGGGTGACGTCTGCGGACATGCCGCTGGAGCGGAGTAGAGGGGCGTTACGGCTACCCGTGTGGGTCTGCCGTTGCCGCGCTTCCGTTGTCGGTCACCACGGTCATCGCGCGGCAGGCGCGGGCACTGCTCGACAGTTCAGAAGAGGAGGTCGGACCAGAAGGTGCGAGGTTCCTCTTCGTAGCTGGATCTCCGTTGCCTTCGTGATGATGAGGACGTGCCGTTGACGGAATGGTCCGAGCGACAGAAACAGTCGTGCTTTCGCTGCCCGCGCGAGCACCCCGAGCGCGAGCGATGCGACGTCGAGTGTGGGGCTCCCACAACTCGTCAGGGCGCACCGGCGGGCCTGTCGGTAACAGCAGCCGGAGCTGGGCCCAGACGACCTTGCCCTTCCCGTGCGGCACCAGGTAGTAACCCCAAGCACCGTGGCTGAGCGCAGCGACGAGATGCAGTCCCCGGCCGTTTTCAGCGTCGCCGGACAACATCCGAAGGGTGGGCGGTTGGTTGCTCTCATCGTGCACGGTGATGTGGAGGTTGTCCCGGCTGGCGCGCAGCGCGAGCGAACACTCGCGGACGCGTCGCCCATCAGTCCGCGGCTCCGGCGGGCGGCAGAAGCCGCCCGCGTGCCGCACAGCGTTGCCGGTCAGCTCAGACACGATCGTCAGCACGTCCGCCACGACCTCGGGGACTGCGCCCCATCTCTCAAGGATTTCCCGCGCGTGAGCCCTGGCGTACCGGACGGCGGACGGCTCGCAGGTGAGATCCAGCTGGCTCCAGTAAGCGCTGCTGGGGTTCAAGGTCACACCTCCTGACGCGTGAAAGCGCGGCGCCGGAGTTCGGCGTCGGCCTCTTGCCTGCTCTACGCAACCGCGTGTGCACGCAAAGCGGTACTGCACGGGCAGGTGCGGGGCATGAAAGCCATGAAAGCCCGGAGCGTCGCCGACGCTCCGGGCTATGACCTCGTAGGAGTGGCTCTCGTGCACGTTCCGCGACGGCTCTATACGACGGTGCCTTTGCGGGCGGCGACCTGGCGTGCGTACCCGTGCAGGGCCCGTACGGGGCGGGCGGTGCGGTGGGTGCGGATCATCGTGCGCATCGTGGCGAAGTGTTCGTCGCCGCGTGCGGAGGAGACCTGTTCGTAGTCGCCGAGGAAGGCGGTCCAGGTCGCGCAGGCGGCGTCGAGGTGGCCGAGTTCGCACTGCCGCCCGGCGAGCAGTCCGTTGGCGTGGACGCGTCCTTGCCGTTCCTGCTCGGGCTGTACGCGCAGGCAGTCCTGCATGGCCTTGATGGAGCCGGGCAGGTCGCCGAGGTGGTACAGGACGGTGCTGGTGTGGAAGAGGTACGCGGACAGGTCGTATCCGCCGACGGCGTCCTTGCGGGAGTCGGCCTTGGACAGCGCGGTCTCGGTCTCCGCGAGGCGGGAGAAGGCCGTGCCGCGGTCCCCGGTCATGGCCGCCGAGGCGGCCTGCTGGCCGGCGAGGAAGGCGTGCAGCCGGGGGCCTGCCTTGGGGGAGGCTTCGGCTGCGGCGTCGGCGAGTTGGAGCGCTTTGGTGCCGTAGCCGAGGTTGCCCGCCTGGAGGCTCATCCCGCGCAGGGTGCGGCAGTAGGTGACGTGGTCCTCGGCGGCGCCGGCCAGGCCGAGCGCTTTGACGTAGTAGCGCTGGCCGAGGCCGTGCTCGCGTTCGTACATCGCCATCCAGCCGGTCAGGTAGACCAGGTCGGAGGCGGCCGAGAGCAGGTCCGCGCGGACGGCCGAGGCCGCGTCCGCCCGCAGGTACGGCGCGACGGTGTTCACGAGGAATGCCGCGGCCATGGGGCGGGCGTGGCCGCCGCCGAACAGGTCGAGCATGTCGGCGATCCGCTCGGTCATCGACCGGACGATCTCCACCTCGCCCGCGCCGACCCGGGCCGTGCGCCGGGCGGTCACAGCCCGGTCGGAACCTGCGAGTTCGGGGTATCCGGGCACGACGAGGGCGGCGGAGTACAGCGCCTTGGTCAGCACGCCCCGGCGGGAAGGGTCCATGTCCGCCTTTCCGAGGTCGAGGAGATCGTCAACAGTCTCGCCGTTTCCGGGGTTCGAGGAAGGGCCGATATCCGCCAAACCGGCCTCGGCAGGCGTGACGGGCCGCTTCAACCTCCGGGCGAACGCCTCGACGATGATCGGCCGCACCTTGGCGCGCGGCATGGTCCCGCTCACCCAGTGGCTTACGGCGCTCTGGTCGTAGTGCAGCGACAGGCCGGCCTCCTGGCCGGCCCGGTTGACCGCCCGGGCGCACTGGGTCAGCGACCAGTCGGCCTCGTCGAGTAGCGCTGCCAGACCGGTGTTGCGTGGAGTCCGCTGAGCCATCCCGGTCAACTCCTGCGAGGTCCGCGGGTTTTCAAGGGTTTCATGCTCGTCCGCCGCTTTCACGGTACCGCTCAGCGTAGCCACACGGTTGCCTAGTGCGTACAGCAGTCGTCCACCGGGCCGCTTCGCCCGGCCGGTGGGTCGGCTCCCGGCTTTCCGCGCATCGATCACGGGCGCTGTCGGGCGTCGGTCCGTCGACCGAGTGTCTGCCGCTGCCAGGATTCCTGCCAATGGCGCCACCTCGGCGCCCCGTACAAGGAGCACCCGCACATGCCCGCAACACCCGTTCCGCAGGCGCTGATCCTGGCCGGCGGCCAGGCCACCCGCATGCGCCCCTACACCGACGACGCCCCCAAGGCGATGGTGCCCGTGGCCGGCGCACCCATCGTCGGCTACCAGCTCGTCTGGCTCGCCCAGCACGGCATCACCTCCGTGACGATCAGCGGCGGCTACAAGCACGAGATGATCAGCGACTACGTCGGCGACGGCGCCCGCTTCGGTCTCAAGGACGTGCGCTACGCCATCGAACCCGAACCACTGGGACGCGGCGGCGGGTTGAAGTTCGCCGCCCGCCACCTGCCCGAGCCCGACGCACCGTTCTACGTCCTCAACGGCGACGTCATCAGCTCCTTCTCCCTCACCGACTTCGCCGACTACCACGAGGAGAACCACGGCGCGGTCACCGTCGCGCTGTCGCCCTACCGCTCCAACTGGGGCGTCGCCGACCTCGTCGACGGCAACCGCATCCGGGGATTTCGGCAGTCACCGGAACTGCCGTACTGGATCAACGCAGGCATCTACGTCTTCACCCCCGACGTCGTGCCGATGCTCCCCGACCAGGGTGACCACGAGGACAGCACCTTCCCCGAACTCGCTCGCGACGGACGCCTCGTCGGCTACCGCCTGTCCGGCTACTGGCGCGGCATCGACACCGTCAAGGACGTCATCGAAGCCAGCCGCGAAATCCGCACCACCGGCGGCCTCCTCCCGCCCGAACTCCACACCACCTCGCCCGAGAACTAACGCCAGAACCGAGGAACACCGGCATGGTGATCAACGCCAACGACGTCATCGGCACCCACCACATCCTGTTCATCACCTTCGACTCCCTGCGCCACGACGTCGCCCGCGCCGCCCTCCATGCCGGCCAAACCCCGCACCTCGCAGCCCTGTTACCCGGAGGAAAATGGGAAGAGCGCCGCACCCAGGGGTCATTCACGCTGCCCGCGCACATGGCCTTCTTCGCCGGCTTCCTGCCCGTGCCCTCCGGCCCCGACCGGCCCCACCGGCTCTTCGCCTGCCAGACCCCACGCGGCACCACCATCGGCGCACGCACCCACGTCTTCGACGCCCCCGACATCGTCACCGGCCTGGCCGCCGCGGGCTACCGCACCGTCTGCATCGGCGGCGTCGGCTTCTTCTCCCAGCAGACCCCACTCGGCAGCGTCCTGCCCGCCCTCTTCCAGGAAAGCCACTGGAACCCGGACACCGGCCCCGACAGCCCCGACTCCACCCGCCACCAGACCGACCTCGCCCTCAAAGCCCTGCACAGCCGCGACCCGGCCCAGCCACTCTTCCTCTTCCTCAACATCTCCGCCACCCACACCCCCACCCACGGCTACCTCCCCGGCGCCACCGCCGACTCCTGGGAGAGCCAGTGCGCCGCCCTCGCCTACGCCGACACCCACCTCGGCCGCCTCTTCCACGCGCTCCCCGACGCCGGATCCTGGCTCGTCGTCCTGTGCGCCGACCACGGCGACGCCTTCGGCGAGGACGGCCACCACGGCCACGGCATCACCCACCCCACCGTCTGGAACGTCCCCTACGCCGAACTGCTCCTGCCCGGCCGAGCCGGAGACACCGTGTAACCGGCCCGCTGCATGCGCCTGTGCCGTCTCTCGGCGTCAGCGACGGCGAGTTCGGTCGTTCGTAGGTGCCTGGACTCCTCCCCGGATGGCGGGTTCCGGCGCCGAGACGGTCCGGCTGTTGGCCGTGGTGGTGCGGGCCTTGGCCGCGTTTGTGCGGCGATTGGGGGCGGTGGTGAGGCGCCAGGTGAGGACTTCGGCGGGTGAGTGGGCGGTGTCGAGTTCGCGTTCGGCGGCTATCTGCTGGAGGAGGGTGGGGAGGTGGTGGCCGGCGGTTTCGGTGTGGACGAGGGTGGTGGCCAGGGCGGGCCAGGCGGGGTCGGCCAGGATGCGGTCAGCGTGGTCGGGGATGGCCTGGCGGACAGTGGCTTCGAACCGCTGTGTCGTCTGGGGGCGTGGGGTGCTTCGGGTCAGCTCGTTCAGGACGGGGGCTGCGGCCTGTTGGTAGCTGGTGCGGAGGTGGAGGACGGTCTGTTGGGCTGCGGCGGCTTGTTGTTCGTAGCCGCGTCGCTGGTACCAGTGAGCGGCGGCCGTGGCGGTTCGGATGAGGGCGAAGAGGACGGCGACGGCGAGCCCGCCGGCGTCGGATGAGGCGTAGATGAGGTCTTTGGCGGCGTTGCGAAGGGCGGTGGCCTTTTGGTGGTCGGCACGGATCGCGGAGCGGCGAGCGCGGTTGAAGGCGGTCGCGGCGGCCTTCAGTTCGGTGCGGCTGCCCGGCGGCGCGGGCAGGGCGGTGTTGTGGAGGAGCTCGCTGAACGCGACGAGGTGAGCTTGCGCCGTTGCGTCGTCCTGACCGTTGAGGATGACGGCCGTATCGCGCAGGGCGGTGTCTGCGTGCCGCCAGATGTCCTCGGTGCGAGGCCGGTGGTTGGTCGCCGGTCGGGGGACGGGGTGAGTGAGGGTTTCGCGGATGCGGACGATGGACAGGTCGGGGGCGAGCTTGGAGCCGCCGAAGTAGACCGGTTCGCCGTGGGTGTTGGTGTCGTCGGGGGCGGCGAGGCTGTAGCCGGTGACTTCGCCGGTTTGGGTTCCGATGCGCAGGTTGACCTTGATGCCTAGGTTGCCGAGGACGTCGAAGTATTCCTGCTCGGTGCGCACAGCGGCCAGTACGGCGTAGGCCTGGTCACGCAGCCACTCCCGACTGGTGGTGGTGTTGCCCATGCGTTCGGCCTTGGCCTGCTCGGCGCTGGTGGGGGTCTTGGGCGCGGTCATGTCGCCGGACTTGAGCTGCCGCAGCCCGAACTCCGCCTCAATCAAACGGCACTCCTTCTGGGCGCGCCAGCCGTCCCGGTTGGTGCGGGCTCGGCGGCCGTCGGCGCGTACGGAGACCGCGGCGATGTGGATGTGGTCGTCCGCGTGGCGTACGGCGATCCACCGGCAGGCCAGGTCGTCGCCTTCGGGGGCGATGCCGGTGGCGGCGACGATACGACGGGCGACCTCAGCCCATTCGCTGTCGGTGAGGTAGCGGTCGCCAGGCGCGGTGCGGACGGGGCAGTGCCACACGTGCTTGGCCGGCGTCTTCCCGGTCTCCTTCGCGCGCAGTTGGGCGTGCAGATCAAGGCGATCTGCCAGGCGCGCGATGGTGGCGTCGGGGTCGCGGCCAGGATCGGGAGCGCCGGCGGGGTCCCACGCGGCGACGATGTGCGGGTCGGTGTGCTCGTCTCGCCGGCCGGGGCCGAACAGGTAGGAGAGCAGTCCGGTGGTGTGGGAGCCGGTGGAGACGTCGGGGACCATCAGGCCGCATCCCCTTTGCCGACGAACCCGTCGAGCAGGATGAAGGCGTCCTCGACGGCTTCCTCGACACGGTCCAGGACGCGTTCGGCGTGATCGGGGATGGTGCCGGAGTTGATTGCGTGGGTGATCTGGTTGAGGTTGTTGCCAGTCCGGCGTAGCTGCGCGATCAGCCGCTCGACGTTCTCGACGATCGGGCGGGCCGGATAGTCCTCCGGACTTCCCGCATCTGCGGTCCTGCCGAGGGCGTGGGCGTACGCGGCGTCACCGACGTACCCGGCGAAGTACTGTCCGCGCTCATGCGCGGCGGCGTCGATGACGCGTTCGGCGGTCGGGGTGAAGCGGATGCTGCGTACACGGTCGCGGGTCTCCTTGGTGCGCTTGCGGTAGAGCGGTGCGGGCAGCGGCGGGTCATTCGGCTCCCGCCCGGACAGAGGCTCGCTCTGCGCGGCTGTGGGGGCAGGGTGGCCGCAGGACGGACACATGGTGGCGACCGGCTGCGGTGGGTTGTCCTGGGTGAGGCCGCGCTCGGCCTCACCCACACGGTCCGGCGCCCCCTGGCGACGGCTCTCCTCCGCCCCCGCCGGGGCGGAGACAAGCGCGGACGAAACCCGATAGGAGTTTCGACCGCTCCAGCTTGCTCCGTCTGAACGGCCGGTGACCGTCTGACCGATCCGCGTGAAGATCCCGGGCTTCTTCTGGGGCTGGTCCATGGTCGTACGGCTCCTGAACGTGGTTGCGGCGAAGCGGCGTGGGGGTGTGTGACTCGTCCCACCCGTTGCATGGCTGGTCAGCGCAGGTACGGGTGGATGCGGTGATGCGGGTCGACTCGTCACGGGGAAGCGACCCGTCCCCGCGCCGACCTGCGCGGGGACGGGTGGTACGGGTCGGTGCGGGTCACCGCACGGCTGTGGACTCCGGTTCGGGGCGGGGGCAGTAACGCGCCCAGGCGTCGGTGAACTGGTTGCGGGTGAAGCCCCGGCGCTGGGTGTCCCCGGGGAAGCGGCGGTTGGCCGCGCTGATCCCGTAGTCCTTCAGCAGCAGTTGGAGGCCGCGCGGGGTCAGGCCGCCGGTGCCGTACTCCCGCCACGGGCCCTCCGGGTCCGCGTTCAGGGCGCTGAGCAGGGACTGCGTGGACAGGGCGTCTGGGTCCCCGTATCCGGCGAAGGCGGCCCGGATGTCGGTGAGGATGCGGGTCTTCAGCCCGTTGTCCTGGTCCTGGCCCTCCTCGTGGGCGGTCATCACCCGGCACGCCGCCCTCGCCCGATCCGGCCATACGCCGCCGGCCAGGTCGGCGACGGCCACCAGCGGCTCCCAGGTGTCCGCCGCCCGGTCCTCCACCGGCATCACCGGCTCCAAAGCTGCCGCCGTATCGGTCAACGGCACCAGCCACCCGGCCAGCCGGTCGCGCAGCGCGTGCAGGATCGGGGTGTCCCGGCGGGCACGGAAAGGCCGCACGCTCTCCCCCGGGCCCCGGCGGCGCATCCGCACCACAACCGCACGGTCCATGATCGTGTCCGGCAGGTCCCCGATCCCGGCCAGCGCCGCCATCGCGAACGTCGCGAACTTGGTCGGCTTGTGCTCCGGCCCGACGACCCGGGTGGTGGGGCGGTTGCGCTGGTGCCCGGAGTTGAGCAGGCCGCGCATCTCCTCGTTCTTCTCCGCCACCTTCACGCTGCCGAAGATGGTGTCCGCCTCGTCCACCAGCAGCGTCGGCGGCCGTTCGGTGATCGACCGGAAGATCGCCGCCGGGGTCGAGTTCACCGTGATGAACGGGTCGTGGACGGTGTCGTGGAGGACGTCCAGCAGCCGCGACTTCCCGCACCGCTTCGCCGGACCCACCACCGCCAGACGCGGCGCGTGCTGCCACGCGGGCTGGAGGTGGGTGGCTGCTATCCACAAGGTGACCGCGTCCAGGGCCTCGCTGGACGGCATGATCACGTACCGGGCGACCGCTGACCGCACCTCGGTCAGCAGGTCAGCGCCCTCCGTCGCCGGGACGCTGCCCTCCGGACCAACCGGACCGACCGGCTGACCGGGCCCGGTGACCGGCTCCCGGTCAGTGACCGCGGTCACCCGGTCACCCACCCCGGCCGGTTGACCGGGCGTCGCGGTCAGCCGGTCAGACGCGTCCGCCGCCCGGCCAGCGGCCGACAAGGCACGCGCGGTCAACCGTTCACCGGGAGACGGCGAACCGGCCTCCCGGATCGGCTGCGCGGCGGCGTGCTGCGCCTGACCGGGTATCGCGACCGGAGGCCAGGCCGTTTTCGGGGATGCGCCGCTGACGGCGCGGGTCGTAGGCTGCATGGTGAATCTCCTCGACCGGCGGCGCCGGGCTGGCAGGCCCGACACCGCCTGGGTTGATCGTTGAAGGCGTACAGGGGAGTTCGCTCGGCCCTCGGCGTCTCAACCACCGGGGGCTGCATTGCGTTGGGGAGTCTGCTGTCAGGCCGCCAGGTCCACCGACTGCTGGTCCACCCACGCCTCGATCTCCGTCCACCTGTAGCGCAGGTGGCGGCCGAGCTTGTGGACCTTCGGCCCGATCCCCCGGTGCCGCCACTGGTAGAGCGTGGCGACCGGGACCCCGAGGTAGGCCGACAACTCAGCCGGAGTGGCCAACGGGCGCCGGTCATCGGGGGTCTTCTGTGTGTTGGGCATGGTGCTCGCCTTTCGGGTGTATGGACGGCAAATCGCAGCCAACATAGCCACGAGCCGGGTGAACCATCCAGCGAAATTGTGACCGAAAAAGACGGACGGACCAAATAGGCATCCACGCCTCGGGAAAACCCCCACAAACCGATTCGGTGCGGCGCCCCCAGCCTGGCACCGCACCCTCACCCCGCAGATGCCACCGCACGACAACGCCGCCCCACCAGCACAGTTAGCAGCCCTGGACAGGGCAACACTCAGTAACACGAATCAGCAGGAAAAAGATCCGGACCATATCATCGCCGCAGCGGAAACGGAACCATCAACCGCCACACCCAAGCCAGAGGCATCTATCACAGAATTACGGCTTGCCCAAACCGCCAACTCCAAGGGAACCTCCCACGACGTTCGCCAGCCCCACCCGCAGGGGCAAAAGGAAAAGGGAGATCCCGTGGACAAGAACCCCGCCCCGCAAAGCCACCGGACCGGTGCCTGATGGCCCGCGTCTGGATCGAGGACCGCGCCGGCCACACCGCGTACCAGCGCGCGGTCGCCAAGGCCAAGCAAGCCGGACGCACGCCGCCCGGCCGCTGGCGCGTGCGCTGGTACGGCCCTGACGGCAAGCCAAAAGCGAAGACCTTCGTCCTCAAGGTGAAGGCGGACGACTTCCGCTCCCAGCTCCAGGCCCGGCTCGGCGACGGTACGTACCGCGACCCTGCCGCTGGCCGTGTCTCGTTCGCCGTGGTCGCCGAGTCATGGTTCGAGAGCCAACTCCATCTCAAGCGCTCCAGCCGGGCCCGCTACCGGATCGCGCTGGACACGCACGTTATCCCCAGGTGGGGATCCACGCCTGTGGACAAAATTCAGTACGACGACATCGCCGCGTGGCTGACCGAACTGGCCGCAGGCACGACGACCAACGGACGTCCCCAGGGGGCCCGTTCGATCCGCAAGACCTACGTCGTCCTCAGCCGTGTACTCGGCTTCGCCGTGAAGTCCCGCCGCCTCGCCTTCAACCCGGCTACCGGCATACCGCTGCCCGCTATCAACCCGACCGACCACGTGTACCTGGACGAGGTCCAGGTCGAAGCCCTCGCCGAAGCCGCCGCCGAATACCGGGCCTTCATCCTGCTACTCGCCTACACCGGGCTCCGCTGGGGTGAAGCCTCCGCTTTGAAGGTCGGCCGACTCGACCTCACCGCCCGCCGGGCCCACATCGTGGAGGCGTTCGGCCTCGACAGCGGCAAGCTCTACCTGGACACACCCAAGAACCACGAACGGCGGTCCGTGCCCCTCAGCGCCTTCCTCATCGACGAGCTGAGGCCGCACCTCGAAAGCCGCGATCCCGGCGAACTGCTCTTCACCGGCCCACAGGGCGGTGCCCTGCGCGCAAGCAACTTCGTCCGCCGGGTCTTCGATCCAGCCGTTGCGGCGGCTGGCCTCGGCCACCTCCACGTCACACCTCACAAACTCCGCCACACCGCCGCCTCACTCGCCATAGCCAGCGGTGCCGACATCAACGTCGTCCAGACCATGCTCGGCCACAAGTCCGCCACCATGACCCTCGACGTCTACGGCCACCTCTTCCCCGACCGCTTGGACGAGGTCTCCAAGAAGATGCACAAGCGCCGCGCCCGCGTTCTAGCCAAAGCGAAGGCCAAAGCGGAGAAGGCGGCCCGCAAGGCCCAGCGAGCGGCGGCGAAGCTCGCGACGCTGGAGCACACAGCAGTGTAGAGAGGCCTAATACAGTCAGGGGGTGGCTTGCCCATAAAGTGCAAACCACCCCAATTTCGGTCCGCCCTTGATCTAGCTCAAGTCACTAGTGTGGCTGACTCAAGAACGATGGCCGTTCCGCAAAAGGTTGAGAAGCTCTGACGCACTCGGTAGCTGTCGCCGCAGAAACCAGCCGGAGCCCAGTGTCACGACGAGAACAAAAATGGCGTCCAGCGCTTGGGACGGGAGACCCGCCAGACCCGCCGCGGTGACAGATGCTACTGCCGTCGTGCCAAGGATCAGGAAGCGAAGCCCCTCCCGGGGAGCAGCGGCTGCCGGTTGGCCCAACTGGTCCTCGTCGAGTAGGCACGTGAGGCGACCCTGCGCGTAGCGCTCGGCAATCGTGACGAGCATGACGGCCATGTCCTGGAAGGCGGAACCAGGGTGAGTGTCCTGCCGTGCCTCACATACACGTAGAGCTCCTACTACCTGGGCCGCGTGAGCGTGCAGTGCCTGCCGACGATGAGAGACCACACGTTTACCTGGGGAGAAAATCCATGCTAGACGCGGGATTTCGTACCGGATTCGATTGGCTTGCCAGATGACGCGTTCAATCAGCCGTAGTTGAACTCGGGGGACTTCGCACGCTCCTGCAGCCTCATGCCACTGGCGATGGGCTCGAGCGCAGTGTGCTGCGGCACCCAGCATGAGGACGACAGGGAAAAATCCCCCTCGCTCGACCTCAACTCGTTCCTGCCGCCGGCGGTCAGCGCTCTTACCCGAGGAACCAACTCCGAACATGAAGGTGGCCCGGGCGCCGCAACCCAACAAGATCAGAAAGGCCAGCACACGTACGAATGCGCCAAGCGGCGGTTGACGCCACCTCAGACCTTGCGCCCGGTCAGGCAGCATGGCCGCCTTCTGCGCGACGAAGGTTACCGCGTCGTGAACACCAGTCCCGATCTCCGTCACATTCCATGCGATCGCGGCCAGCATTAGGCATGTAGGCGCGAGCAGCAGCATCCCTGAGACGAAACGTCGCCACCATCCAGCCACACACATCGGAGCCAGACTCGGCAGATCCTGAGGCAACCGCCCTGCGACTACCGGCGCAACTTCAGCGCCAACCTCAGCGACGAACACCCTTGCGCGCTCGTCGGCATAGGCACGACACCTGCTTAGCAGAGGAGCGAAAACACGCTTCTTGGCGAGGGCCCATAGGAGGAAGAGCCCACCCAAGATCAACAGCCGGAGCAGTACCGCCACTACCGCCATGAGAGTCTCCACGCCGTATTCTCTCGTCTCACACCGACATGCGGGCGGGAGTTCCCGGATGGTGCTGCTGACGACCATCCCACGCAGATCACAAGAGCAAGGGAGGCAACGAACGACGGCACGCAACGCCGTGCCCGTTCGAAACAGAGCTGAGCAGGGGTTCAGCGTCGCCACGCCCCCGGTAGGGCAGGCGGAACGAGGGTCCGCAATGATCCAGAACGGTCATGAGCGACCCCGACGCGGACACCGTGGCCATCCGAGCAGGTCCTCTCGACCACTCCGCGCCTGATGTGTACAAAATGTGTACTGAACGTCAGCGGCCTCCTCGCCCGAACCGGGCGAGAGGGCCGCTGACCTGCGTAAACACCTGTGGAGCCTGGGGGATTCGAACCCCCGACATCTGCCTTGCAAAGGCAGCGCTCTACCAACTGAGCTAAGGCCCCGTGTCACGGACAGCGTACCGGTTGGAGGGGGTTCGGCCGAAACGGGTTGCGGGGGCGGAAGGGGTGACACCCTCGCGCCCGGGTGGGCCGCACTGGCAGAGTCGGGTCCGACGGATCGAGGTCGGTGAAGAGGGCGGTCGGCAGGCCATGGGCGAGGTCTTCGCGGGTCGGTACGAGCTGGTGGACCCGATCGGGCACGGCGGGGTCGGGGCGGTATGGCGGGCATGGGACCGCCGCAGGCGGCGCTACGTGGCCGCCAAGCTGCTCCAGCAGAGCGATGCCCACGCCCTGCTGCGCTTCGTCCGGGAGCAGGCGCTGCGGATCGACCACCCGCACGTGCTGGCACCTGCCAGTTGGGCCGCCGACGACGACAAGGTGCTGTTCACCATGGACCTGGTGTGCGGCGGCTCGCTCTCACACCTGGTCGCGGAGTACGGCCCGCTGCCGCCGCACCTGGTCTGCGTGCTGCTCGACCAGTTGCTGGCCGGGCTGAGCGCCGTGCACGCCGAGGGGGTCGTGCACCGGGACATCAAGCCCGCCAACGTCCTGCTGGAGGCGACCGGCACCCGCTCGCCGCACATCCGCCTGTCGGACTTCGGGATCGCGATGCGCAAGGGCGACGCCCGGCTCACCGAGACCAACTACGTCGTCGGCACGCCCGGCTACTTCGCCCCGGAGCAACTGCTCGGCGCCGAGCCGGACTTCGCCGCGGACCTGTACGCGACCGGCCTCGTCGCGCTCTACCTGCTGGGCGGCCGCAAGCCGGACGCCCAGGCGGTGCAGGACCGGTTCCTGGAGATGGGCATGCCGCCGGCGCCGGTGGGCGTGCCGGGGCCGCTGTGGCAGGTGGTCGGCACCCTGCTCCAGCCGGACCCGTACGCGCGGTTCCGTACGGCGACGGGCGCGCGCAAGGCGCTCGCGGCCGCCATGGAACTGCTGCCGGGGGCCGCACCGGACGAGGAGCCGGTGGAGATCTTCGACCAGATCGGGCCGCTGCCCCCGGGGTTCGGGCCGCAGGGGCCGACCGCCGCGGCCAGGGCGGCCGCCGGTCCGGAGCCCGCGGCACCCTACGGCCCGCCGGCCGACCCCGTCCCCGTCCCCCCGCGGCCGGCCCTGCCCCCGGACGGGAGCCAGGCGGGCCCGCACCCCACACCGCCCGCGGGCCACCCGGCCGGGTACGGTCCGCTGCCGCACCCCGCGGCCATGAACGGCCTCGCGGCGCAGGGCGTCCCCGCCCGCCCGACATCGGCGCCCACTCCCACCCCCACGCCCCCCGCTCCGCCCGCCGCCGCTCCCGACCCCTCGCCTCCGCCGCTCCGGATGCCCTCTGCGCCTCCCTCGCCGGCGCCGTACGCACCGCCCGGGGAGCCCGTGTCGGGCCCGCAGCCGCCCGGCGGGCGCCGGCAGGCCCGGCACGCCGCCCCGACCGCGCACGCGGCCCCTGAGGCCGCTCCGGCCCCCGCCGCCGCTCCCGGTCTCCCGCCGGAACCGCCGACACACCCGCCCACCCGCGCGGACCACCGGGCGCTGCCCCTCCCGGAGCCCGCGCCGTACGCCGGGCCCGCGCCGTCCGCTGCCACGCCGTCCGGACCCGCTGCCACCCCTTCCACCCCGGACCCCGATGCCTCCGCGGACACCGCCTCCACGGGCGTCCCGGCCCGCCGGGCGAAGCCGGGCCCGCCGGCCAAGGTCGCGGTCCCCGTCCTGGTGCTGGCGCTGCTCTGCTTCGCGGTCGGCGTCGCGGCGCTCATGGCCTCCTGAGCGGGGCCGCCGAGCCCCCGCGGCCGCCGAACCCCGTGGGGCCGCCCCGCCGAAGCAACCCCGGTGAGCCGGCCCCACGCGCCGGCTCGCCGGCCGACGCCCACCGGCCCACACCCACCGGCCCACCGCCGACGCCCACCGGTCCGCGGTCAGCCCCGGGCCGCCCGCCGCCGCGCCGCGCCGTACCAGACCGCCAGCACGAGCAGCAGCAGCGTGCCGAGCCCGAAGGCCCCGTACGCCACCAGGCGCAGCCGCGAGGAGGACGAGATGCCGGTCGCGCTCGCGGCGGCCGGCGCGGTGCCGTCGGCCGCCGCGACCTCATGCGCGTCCACACCGATCCCGGCGGCGCCCGGGTCCCCGGTGTACGGCGGCCCCGCCTGCGCCGTCCCGGTGACCTGGACCCGCAGCGTGACCGGCACGGCGCCGCTGACCTGCTCGGCGACGTCCGGGTGGACGGAGACCGCGAAGTAGTACCAGCCCGCGTAGCGCACCCGCTCCACCGTCTCGTCCTCGGACGAGCGGTTCGCGTAGGACACCGCCGGCAGTTGCGTGTCGAGCGAGGTGGGAGCCCCGGAGTACGAGCCGTCGTCACCGTCGACGTACTGCCGGACCGGGCTGTAGGACGTCAGCCGCACTCCGGTGTTCACGAAGTCGAGCGCGCTGCCGACCAGCGGGGCGCTGGAGAAGTCCGCGAAGACGGTGGCCCCCTGACCCCAGTCCACCGGGACCTTGTAGAAGCGGGTCTCGCCGGGCAGCACCCGGTCCTTCCAGATGCCGGTCCGGATCGCGGCCGCGGTCTCGAACGAGTCGCCGCCGGACGCCGGACGCGGGGTGCCCGTGGTGAGGGGGGTCGGCGAGGAGCCGGCGGTGGCCCCGCCGGGCGCGGGCCGCGCTGTGGCGCCCGGTCGGAGCGGGGGTTCGCTCACGTAGCGCAGCTCCAGGGGCCAGGGTGCCTGGTCAGAGCCCGGTTCGGAGGTGCGGTGCACCTGGAGGGTGTACTGGCCCGCGCCCCCGCACGTGCCCTCCCCGCCGTCCGCGGTGCGCTCCACCGCGGTGCCGACCGGGCGGGCGTCGCCGTCGTCCTCGAAGTGGGCCTCGCGGCTGTCGCACTGCGACCCGTCGGCACTGACCAGCTTCAGCTCGATGCCGTCGTCGTAGGCCACCTTCGCGCCGGTCGGCGGGAGGGCGAACGCCGAGGCGTAGGCGGAGGACGTCGCGTCCAGGGCGATGCCGTACATCCGCGTCTGGCCGGGCCTGATGGTGTCCTGGTACGTGGCGCCGGCCTTCATCGCGGGCGCGTCGCCCGTGGTGGCCGCGCCGTCCAGCACCCCGCCCCGCGGCTGCCAGACAGCCGGCGCGGTGGGCGTCGCGGTGGCGGAGGCGCCCGCGGAGGTACCGGAGGAGGGGCCCGCCGACGTGCCCGAGGGGGCGCCCGGGGAAGGTGCCCCGCCGTCCGCCGCCGCCGGACCCGCGGCGGCCACCGTCAGCAGTAACGCCGCGACCACGCCGAACGTCGTGCGCTTCATCCCCTGCTCCTGTCCCCGCCGATCAGAGCGCGATGCACCGGCACCGTATCGAAAGGCGCGGGAACGGCGAAGGCCCCGGCCGCGCTGTGCGACCGGGGCCCGGAGACCGCCCCCACGCCTCGCGGCGTGCTACCTACGGCGTCTCACACGTCTGTGTCGGAACCACCCGGGACCGTGTCAGTGGCTTCCGTCCACAGGTCCTGCTCGGCGCGATCCGCCTGGATCTGCCGGTACACGAACAGCCCGGCGACGGCGGCCAGGGCGATCAGGAGAATCTTCTTCATCGCCTGACCCTCCTCCTTCTAGCGTGAGACGAGCTTCTGACCCGCCCGACTATACACAGCGGCCGATACCGAACGGTTACCTGGCACCGGAAACGGGTAGGACGTCGGGTTGGGGAAAGACGAAGGCGGCCCGGTCCCTCAGGGACCGAACCGCCTGTCTGCGAGTGGGGCTACCAGGACTTGAACCTGGGGCCTCTTCCTTATCAGGGAAGCGCTCTAACCGTCTGAGCTATAGCCCCGCGCTGCACGGAAAGATTAGCGCACCAGGGGCCGAGCCCCAAAATCGGTTACTCGTCCTCGGCCAGAGTGAGCTCGACGCCGCCCACGAAGCCCGAGGAGAGGTTGTAGATGAAGGCGCCCAGCGTCGCCAGCGCGGTGGCGAGCACCACGTCGATGACGGCGATCACCGTGGTGAACATCATCACGCGGGACAGCGACAGGAAGCTGACCAGATCGAAGCCGCCCTTGCCGCCCTCGGTGGAGGTCGCGTCGCTGATCGTGGAGCCCACGGTGCTGAACACGCCGATGGTGTCGAGCACCATCCACAGCACCGCGACGGCGATGATCGTGCAGATGCCCAGCGCGATGGACAGCAGGAAGCTGACCTTCATCACCGACCACGGATCGGCCTTGGCCACGCGCAGCCGCGCCTTGCGGGTGCGCGGCGCCGTACGGGCCGCCGGCCGCGGTCTGCGCACGCCTGCGGCCGACGACGAGCCTGTGGCGCCGGACTCCCCGCCGGGCGTGCCCGGGGGGCGGGGCGGCGCGTAGGCGGCCGGCGGCTCGTGCGGCGACTGGCGGGTGTCGGTCACGGTGTATCCCCCCTCCTGCGGACCACTGCGGTCCGCAGAGCCGGCCTGGCCGGTGCCACCGGTCGAGCCATGGGCACCGCCCGGCCGGCCGGCGCCATGGGCGCCACCCGTCCTGCCGGACCCGCCCGCGGCGCCCATGGCTCCACTCACGGCTTACTCCTCTGGTTCACCGGCCGCGGGCGCCTCGCCCGGGGCCGCAGCGTCATGCCCTGTCGTGCTCGTGTCGTCCTGCGCAGCCGCCTGCGCCGCCACGCCGTCCTGCTCGTCAGACTCCGCGCCGTCCAACTCCACGCCGTCCGGATCATCCTCCGCTTCGGCGTTCCGCGCGATACCTACCACCGCGTCCCGCTTGCCGAGGTTGATGAGCTGAACGCCCATGGTGTCACGACCGGTCTCCCTGACCTCGTTGACCCGCGTCCGGATCACGCCGCCGCTGAGCGTGATGGCGAGGATCTCGTCGGTCTCCTCGACCACCAGCGCACCGACCAGAGAGCCCCGGTCCTCCACGATCTTGGCCGCCTTGATCCCGAGTCCGCCGCGCCCCTGCACGCGGTACTCGTCGACCCGCGTGCGCTTGGCGTACCCGCCGTCGGTGGCGGTGAAGACGAACGTACCGGGCCTGACCACGTTCATGGAGAGGAGTTCGTCACCCTCGCGGAAACTCATGCCCTTGACCCCCGAGGTGGCCCGGCCCATCGGCCGCAGCGCCTCGTCCGTCGCGGTGAAGCGGATGCACTGCGCCTTGCGGCTGACCAGCAACAAGTCGTCCTCGGCGGACACCAGCTCGGCGCCGATCAGCTCGTCGGACTCGGCCGCGGCGCCCTCCTCGGCCACCCCGGCGTCCCGCAGGTTGATCGCGATCACGCCGCCGGAACGCGGGGAGTCGTAGTCCTTCAGCGCGGTCTTCTTCACCAGGCCGGACTTGGTGGCGAGCACCAGGTACGGCGCCGCCTCGTAGTCCTTGATGGCCAGGATCTGGGCGATCCGCTCGTCCGGCTGGAAGGCCAGCAGGTTCGCCACGTGCTGCCCGCGGGCGTCCCGTCCGGCGTCCGGGAGCTCGTACGCCTTGGCGCGGTAGACGCGTCCCTTGTTCGTGAAGAACAGCAGCCATTGGTGCGTGGTTGTGACAAAGAAGTGGTCGACGATGTCGTCCTGCTTCAGCTTGGTGCCGCGCACGCCCTTCCCGCCGCGCTTCTGCGAGCGGTAGTCCTCGGTCTTGGTGCGCTTGACGTAGCCGCCACGGGTGATCGTGACGACGATGTCCTCCTCGGCGATCAGGTCCTCGATGGACATGTCACCGTCGAAGGGCACCAGCTTGCTGCGCCGGTCGTCGCCGTACTTGTCGACGATCGCCTGCAGTTCCTCGCTGATGATCTGCCGCTGCCGCTCGGGCGAGGCGAGGATCGCGTTGTACTCGTTGATCTTCGCCTGCAGCTCGTCGTGCTCGGCGATGATCTTCTGCCGCTCCAGGGCGGCCAGCCGGCGCAGCTGCATCTCCAGGATCGCGTTGGCCTGGATCTCGTCGATCGTCAGCAGGCCCATCAGGCCCTCGCGCGCGGTCTCGACCGTGTCGCTGCGCCGGATCAGCGCGATGACCTCGTCGATCGCGTCGAGCGCCTTGAGCAGGCCGCGCAGGATGTGGGCGCGCTCCTCGGCCTTGCGCAGCCGGAAGCGGGTGCGCCGGACGATGACCTCGACCTGGTGGTTCACCCAGTTGCGGATGAACGCGTCCAGCGACAGCGTGCGCGGCACCCCGTCGACCAGCGCCAGCATGTTGGCGCCGAAGTTCGACTGCAGGTCGGTGTGCTTGTAGAGGTTGTTGAGCACGACCTTGGCGACGGCGTCGCGCTTGAGCACGATCACCAGGCGCTGGCCGGTCCGCGAGGAGGTCTCGTCGCGGACGTCCGCGATCCCGCCGATCCGGCCGTCCTTCACCAGGTCGGCGATCTTCTGCGCGAGGTTGTCCGGGTTGGTCTGGTACGGCAGCTCGGTGACGACCAGGCACTGCCGGTTCTGGATCTCCTCGACCTCGACGACCGCGCGCATGGTGATCGAGCCGCGGCCGGTGCGGTACGCGTCCTCGATGCCGCGGCGGCCGACCACCAGGGCGCCGGTCGGGAAGTCCGGGCCCTTGATCCGCTCGACCAGCGCGTCGAGGAGTTCCTCGGCACCCGCCTCCGGGTTGGCCAGGAACCACTGGGCGCCGTCGGCGACCTCCCGCAGGTTGTGCGGGGGGATGTTGGTGGCCATGCCGACCGCGATCCCGGCCGAGCCGTTGATCAGCAGGTTCGGGAACCGGGACGGCAGGACCGTCGGCTCCTGGTTGCGGCCGTCGTAGTTGTCCGTGAAGTCGACGGTCTCCTCGTCGATGTCCCGGACCATCTCCATGGCCAGCGGCGCCATCTTGCACTCGGTGTACCGCATGGCGGCGGCCGGGTCGTTGCCCGGCGAGCCGAAGTTGCCGTTGGAGTCGACCAGCGGCATCCGCATCGACCACGGCTGCGCCAGGCGGACCAGCGCGTCGTAGATCGAGGAGTCGCCGTGCGGGTGGTAGGTGCCCATCACGTCGCCGACGACGCGGGCGCACTTGTAGAAGCCCTTCTCCGGCCGGTAGCCGCCGTCGTACATCGCGTAGAGCACCCGGCGGTGCACCGGCTTGAGGCCGTCGCGCACGTCCGGCAGGGCGCGCGAGACGATGACGGACATCGCGTAGTCGAGGTAGCTGCGCTGCATCTCCGTCTCGAGCCCGACGGGCTCGATGCGCAGTCCGCCGGACTCGTTGCGCTCGTCCATCTCGGACGCGGGGAGGTCGGGCACGGGAGGGGTGTTGGGGGTCTCGTCGGCCATCGCTGTCTGATAGTCCTTTCACACGGCCGGAGGTCGGGGCCGACTCAGATGTCCAGGAACCGGACGTCCTTGGCGTTGCGCTGGATGAAGGTGCGGCGCGCCTCCACGTCCTCGCCCATCAGGACCGAGAACAGGTCGTCGGCCTGCGCCGCGTCGTCCAGGGTGACCTTGCCGAGCACGCGGTGGTCGATGTCCATGGTGGTGACCCGCAGCTCCTCGGCGTTCATCTCGCCGAGGCCCTTGAAGCGCTGGATCGAGTCCTCGCGGATGCGCTTCCCGCTCTGCTTGCCCAGCTCGACCAGCGCGTCGCGCTCGCGGTCGGAGTAGGCGTACTCCCAGTCGTCGCGGCCCCACTTCACCTTGAACAGCGGGGGGCGGGAGAGGTACACGTGCCCGGCCTCGACCAGCGGGCGCATGAACCGGAAGAGGAAGGTCAGCAGCAGGGTGTTGATGTGCTGGCCGTCCACGTCGGCGTCCGCCATCAGGATGATCTTGTGGTAGCGGAGCTTGTCGATGTCGAAGTCCTCGTGCACTCCGGTGCCGAAGGCCGAGATCAGCGCCTGGATCTCCTGGTTCTGCAGGATCTTGTCGATCCTGGCCTTCTCCACGTTGAGGATCTTGCCGCGGATCGGGAGGATCGCCTGGTACTGCGGGTTGCGGCCGGACTTCGCCGAGCCGCCGGCGGAGTCACCCTCGACGATGAAGATCTCGCACTTCGTCGGGTCGTTCGACTGGCAGTCGCTCAGCTTGCCGGGGAGCGACGCGGACTCCAGCAGCCCCTTGCGGCGGGTGAGGTCCCGCGCCTTGCGGGCCGCGACCCGGGCGGTGGCCGCCTGGATCGACTTGCGGATGATGTCCGTGGCCTCGTTGGGATTGCGGTCCAGCCAGTCGGTGAGGTGCTCGTGCACGACCTTCTGGACGTACGTCTTCGCCTCGGTGTTGCCGAGCTTCGTCTTCGTCTGGCCCTCGAACTGCGGCTCGCCGAGCTTGACCGAGATGATCGCGGTCAGGCCCTCGCGGATGTCCTCGCCGGTGAGGTTGTCGTCCTTCTCGCGCAGCAGCTTCTTCTCCCGCGCGTAGCGGTTGACCAGGCCGGTCAGCGCCGCGCGGAAGCCCTCCTCGTGGGTGCCGCCCTCATGGGTGTGGATCGTGTTCGCGAAGCTGTAGACACCCTCGCTGTACTGGGTGTTCCACTGCATCGCGACCTCGACCGACAGCAGCCGCTCCTTGTCCTCCGCCTCGATGTCGATCACCGTGGGGTGGACCATCTCGCCCTTGCGCGAGTTGAGGTACCGCACGTAGTCGACGATGCCGCCCTCGTAGTAGTACGACGCGGCCAGCGGCTTGCCCTCCTCGTCCACGTGGTCGGGGCGCTCGTCGGTCAGCGCGATCCGCAGGCCCTTGTTGAGGAAGGCCATCTCCTGAAGCCGCCGGGAGAGCGTCTCGAAGGAGTAGTCGGTGGTCTCGAAGATGTCGGGGTCGGCCCAGAAGGTGACCGAGGTGCCGGTGTCCGCGCTGGCCTCGTGCTTGGCCAGCGGAGCCGTCGGCACGCCGAGCTTGTAGTCCTGCGTCCAGCGGTACCCGTCGGTGCGGACCTCGACGGCGACGCGCGTCGACAGCGCGTTGACCACCGAGACGCCGACGCCGTGCAGACCGCCGGAGACCGCGTAGCCGCCGCCGCCGAACTTGCCGCCGGCGTGCAGCACGGTCAGCACGACCTCGACCGCCGGCTTGCCCTCCGAGGGAATGATGCCGACCGGGATGCCGCGCCCGTTGTCCACCACGCGCACGCCGCCGTCGGCGAGGATCGTGACGTCGATGGTGTCGGCATGGCCGGCCATCGCCTCGTCGACCGAGTTGTCCACGACCTCCTGCACGAGGTGGTGCAGGCCCCGCTCACCGGTCGAGCCGATGTACATGCCGGGGCGCTTGCGCACCGCCTCGAGTCCTTCCAGCACGGTGATCGCACTGGCGTCGTAGGACTTGTTGCTGTTCTCGTTGGGGTTGCCGGAATCGGCCACGAAGCGCCCTTTCTGGCACAGCACGAGCCTGGTCCCACCGGCGGCGGGATCGACTGCGATGTTCTGACTGTGGTTCGACGGTTCCGCTGGGGTACCCCTGCCGGACGCGCCGGACTGCCAGGGGAGGGCGGTCTCGTATCAGTCTACCGGTAGCGCCGACATGAGTGGGGCTTTGCCGGTACCTGAGTTCCCATGTGCCGACCGAACCCCGCCTCGCCCGACTCCCTACACGCGGACCCGGTGCCGAAACCGCTCACGACGGCGTCCAGGGCTTCCGGCTGTCAACCCCCCGCTACGCTCAGCAGGGGCATCCGTGCGCCCGCGCGCTCACCCGTACGTGTCACCCGGACCGCGGCTGCCGGGAGCCCGCAGCCTGCCGTACGACCGGCTCGGCCCGGCCGGCGCCAGCACCTTGATCATCCGCACCGTGCCGTGCCCGAGGTCGGCGTTGAGCCGCGCCACCAGCGTCGGAGCGAGCAGCCGGAGCTGCGTCGCCCACGCGGTCGAGTCGCACTGGACGGTCAGCACCCGCTCGTCCTCGTCGTACCGGTCCGGCGCGCAGTGCAGCGCGACCTCCGGACCGACAAGCTGCGGCCAGCGGCCCATCACCCCTCCGACTGCGGCCGGCGCCTCCCAACCGCGCTCGGTGATGAGCCGGTTGATCGCCGCGCCCAGCGGCAGCGGGTCGCGGCCGTCCGCCCGGGCGCCGCTGCGCAGCCCGCCGCGGCGGGCCTGCTTCTTCTGCACCGCCGCCGCACCCCGGGCGCGCGCCTGCTCCTTGGCCGCGCGCAGCGCCACCCGGGCGAGGTCCACACCCGACGCGCCGCCCGGCGCCGCCTGCCCGGCCCCGCCCGAAGCCTCACCCGGGGACCTGCCGGAAGCCTCACCGGGGACCTCACCCGGGCCGGCGGCCGGAGCCGCGCCGTCCTGCCGGGGTACGGCCCCGCCGCTCTCCCCGCGCCGGGCCCGTGCCCGCTCTGCGTCGCTCATGACCGCCGCACCGTCCCGTCCTGCACCGCGAACCGGGTGCCCACCAGCACGCCCGGCACGTCGTCGTCGACCGCGGCCGTGACCAGCACCTGCTCGCCGGGCGCGACCAGTTCGGCCAGCCGCTCCCGGCGCCGGGTGTCCAGCTCGGCGAACACGTCGTCCAGCACCAGCACCGGCTCCCGCCCGTCGGAGCAGAGCAGGTCGTACGACGCCAGCCGCAGTGCGAGGGCGTACGACCACGACTCGCCGTGGCTGGCGTATCCCTTCGCCGGCAGCGGGCCGAGCTTGAGCACCAGGTCGTCGCGGTGCGGGCCGACGAGTGTCACGCCGCGCTCGATCTCCTGCTTCCTGGCCTCGCCGAGCGCCTCCAGCAGCCGTACGTACAGGTCCTCGCGGCCGGTCGCGCCGGCCGTCAGCCCGTCGCCGACCGAACTGCGGTACTCCAGGCCGACCGGCCCCCCGCCGGGCGCGAGCTGCTCGTACGCCTTGTCGGCCAGCGGCTGGAGCGCGGCGACCAGGTCGAGCCGCTGGGCGAGCACCTCGGAGCCGGCGCGGGCCAGGTGCTGGTCCCACACGTCGAGCGTGGACAGGTCCGCGCCGCCCGTCCTGCCGCCGGTGCCCGCGGCCGCCCGGCTGCCGTGCCGGCGGGCCAACGCGGCCGACTTCAGCAGGGTGTTGCGCTGCTTGAGGACCCGCTCGTAGTCCGCGCGCACCCCGGCGAGGCGGGGGGCGCGGGCGGTGACCAGCTCGTCGAGGAAACGCCGGCGCTCGCCGGGGTCGCCCTTGACCAGCGCCAGGTCCTCCGGCGCGAACAGCACGCTGCGCAGGATGCCCAGCACGTCCCGGGGCCGGACCTGCGAGGACCGGTTGATCCGCGCCCGGTTGGCGCGGCCCGGGTTGATCTCCAGCTCGACCAGTTGCTGCCGGTCGCCCTGCACCACCTGGGCGCGCACCACCGAGCGCTCCGCGCCCAGCCGTACCAGCGGGGCGTCCGCGGCGACCCGGTGGCTGCCCAGGGTGGCCAGGTAGCCGACCGCCTCGACCAGATTGGTCTTGCCCTGCCCGTTGGGCCCGACGAAAACCGTGACGCCCGGGTCGAGGGGGACCTCGGCCCGGGCGTAGGAGCGGAAGTCGGCAAGCGAAAGGTGCGCTACGTGCATCTCGTGCTGTGGCGCGGGGTGCGCCGGCCTCCCTGCTGTGACGTGCGGTGCGACACCGCCGCTCGGCCTACTCGGCCTACTCGGCCGCGGTGACCGCGTGGCCGCCGAACTCGTTGCGGAGCGCGGCGATCATCTTCATCTGCGGCGAGTCGTCCTGGCGGGACGAGAAGCGCGCGAAGAGCGACGCGGTGATCGCGGGCAGCGGCACCGCGTTGTCGATCGCCGCCTCCACGGTCCAGCGGCCCTCGCCGGAGTCGTCGGCGTAGCCGCGGAGCTTGTCCAGGTGCTCGCTCTTGTCGAGCGCGTCCACGGCCAGGTCGAGCAGCCAGGAGCGGATCACGGTGCCGGACTTCCAGGAGCGGAAGACCTCGCGGACGTCGGTGACCGAGTCGACCGCCTCCAGCAGCTCCCAGCCCTCGGCGTACGCCTGCATCATGGCGTACTCGATGCCGTTGTGGACCATCTTGGCGAAGTGGCCGGCGCCGACCTTGCCGGCGTGCACGGAGCCGGAGTCGCCCTCGGGCTTGAGCGCGTCGAAGATCGGCTGCGCCTTGGCGACGTCCTCCGCCTTGCCGCCGTACATCAGCGCGTAGCCGTTGGCGAGGCCCCACACGCCGCCGGAGACGCCGCAGTCGACGAAGCCGATGCCCTTGGCGGCCAGCTCGCCGGCGTGCTTCTCGTCGTCGGTCCAGCGGGAGTTGCCGCCGTCGACCACCAGGTCGCCGGGGGAGAGCAGCTCGCCGAGCTCGTCGATGGTGGACTGGGTGGCCTGGCCGGCCGGGACCATCACCCACACCACCCGCGGGCCGTGCAGCGCGTCCACGAGTTCCTTGAGGCTGTGGACGTCGGCGAGGTCCGGGTTCCGGTCGTACCCGATGACGGTGTGGCCGGCGCGGCGGATGCGCTCGCGCATGTTGCCGCCCATCTTGCCGAGACCGATGAGACCGAGCTCCATCACTGACCCTTCGTTCGAAGCATTCGACGCGTAACGCATGGCGCGTGACCGCGGTACCCGGCGGGACTGCCTTGCCCGACCCGGTCCGACCACGAGCCTACGTCGACCCGTGGCCCGGGCTTCAGCCGGACAGGCGCACCGGCATGATCAGGTACTTGTACGCTTCGTCGGCCTCGGCGTCGACGGCCGGACGGCCGCTGAGCAGTGCGGGCTTGGTGGAGGTCGTGAAGGAGAGCTGGGCGGCCGGGGAGTCGATCGCGCTCAGGCCGTCGAGCAGGAACGTCGGGTTGAAGGCGATCGAGATGTCGTCGCCGTCGAGCTTGGCCTCGACCCTCTCCACAGCCTGTGCGTCGTCGCTGGAGCCGGCCTCCAGGGTGAGCACGCCCTGCTCGAAGCTCAGCCGCACCGGGGTGTTCCGCTCGGCGACCAGGGCGACGCGCTTGACGGCCTCGACCAGGGGCGCGGTCTCGATCACCGCGACCGAGGCGAACTCGGTCGGGAAGAGCGTGCGGTACTTCGGCAGGTCGCCCTCGAGCAGCCGGGTGGTGGTGCGCCGGCCGGCGCCCTCGAAGCCGATCAGGCCCTCGCCCTCTCCCGCGCCGGCCAGCGCGATGGAGACGGTGTCGCCGCTGGTGAGCGACTTGGCGGTGTCCTGGAGCGTCTTGGCGGGCACCAGGGCGACCGCGGAGATGTCGGCCTGCTCGGGCTTCCACAGGAACTCGCGGACCGCGAAGCGGTACCGGTCGGTGGCGGCGAGCGTGACGGTGTCGCCCTCGATCTCGATCCGCACCCCGGTGAGCACCGGCAGCGTGTCGTCGCGTCCGGCGGCGATGGCGACCTGGGCGGCCGCCGCGGCGAAGACGTCGCCGGGGACGGTGCCCGAGGCGGTGGGCATCGCGGGCAGCGCCGGGTACTCCTCGACGGGCAGCGTGTGCAGGGTGAAGCGGGAGCTTCCACAGACCACGGTGACCCGGACGCCGTCGGTGGAGATCTCCACCGGGCGGTTGGGCAGGGCCCTGGAGATGTCGGCGAGCAGCCGGCCGGAGACCAGCACGGTGCCCTCCTCGTCGACCTCGGCCTCGACCGACACCCGCGCCGAGACCTCGTAGTCGAAGCCCGAGAGGCTGAGCTTGCCCTCCTCCGCCTTCAGCAGCAGCCCGGCGAGCACGGGCACCGGGGGACGGGCCGGGAGGCTGCGGGCTGCCCAAGCCACTGCCTCGGCGAGTACGTCGCGCTCCACCCGGATCTTCACCGGAACCGCCTCCTGCTTGTTGCTGGCTGTCGGGGACCAGTCTGACGCACAGGACTGACAGCAGGTGCGGCTTGACGTCAAGCCGTGATCCGGGCCGCGGGGCGGTGCCGGGCCGAGTTGTGCACACCCCCCGCTTCGAAACGACTTCGCAGCTCTCTATGTGTAGTCGTAGTAGTAGGGGTTGTGGATACCGTGGATAACCGGTTCCAGTGCAGGTCAGGGCCGGTTTTTTGTCCACCGCGCCTGTGGGTGGCGCCCGTGGATAACCAGGGGCCGCTGTGGACGGCGGAAAGTTGTGCACACCCGATACACAGGCCGACCCCACTTGTCCCCAGCTCCGTCCCCAGGAATACCCGGGTTCTCCCCAGCCCAACCCACCTCCTTGGTGTGACGGCTTTCACTCGTTCGTGCGGCCAACCGTGTCGCGTTGCCGAACAGTGGACAGCGATGTGGAGAAGCGGGCCGAAGCTGTGCACAACCCAGGGCATCCTGTGGGCGGGCGGTGGACAACTTCTCGGCCCGGGTGCAGGGTTGTCCGTTTCCTCCACAGTCTGTGGACGGTGGTTACCCACATTTCCACATGCGGCTGAGCTGCGTGGATGTGCCTTGTGCCCACTGGCCTGTGGAGACGAATCTGGACAACTCCGCCGTCCCCAGGGTGTGGACAGTGCTCCGGCGACGTTTCTGTGGAGAAACGGATCTCCGCCGGGGGGTAATCGAACAGCCGTGAACGCCGAGTGCCCCGGGAGCGGGGCTCCCGGGGCACTCGGCGGGTGAATCGGCGGGCGGGCCTGTGGGCGGGCCGCCGGCGGTCGGCGGCTGCGGTCAGCTCTTGATGCGGTTCGTCAGCTCGGTGACCTGGTTGTAGATGGAGCGCCGCTCGGCCATCAGCGAGCGGATCTTGCGGTCGGCGTGCATGACCGTCGTGTGGTCGCGGCCGCCGAAGAGCGCACCGATCTTCGGCAGCGACAGGTCGGTCAGCTCACGGCACAGGTACATCGCGATCTGCCGCGCGGTGACCAGCACCCGGCTGCGCGAGGAGCCGGACAGGTCGTCCACCGCGAGCCCGAAGTACGCCGCCGTCTCCGCCATGATCGCGGTGCCGCTGATCTCCGGCACCGAGTCGTCGCCGCCCGGGATCAGGTCCTTGAGCACGATCTCGGTGAGCTGGAGGTCGACCGGCTGCCGGTTGAGGCTGGCGAACGCGGTGACCCGGATCAGCGCCCCCTCCAACTCGCGGATGTTGCGCGAGATCCGCGAGGCGATGAACTCCAGCACCTCCGGCGGGGCGTTGAGCTGCTCCTGCACCGCCTTCTTCCGCAGGATCGCGATCCGCGTCTCCAGCTCCGGCGGCTGGACGTCGGTGATCAGCCCCCACTCGAACCGGTTGCGCAGCCGGTCCTCCAGGGTGACCAGTTGCTTGGGCGGCCGGTCCGAGGAGAGCACGATCTGCTTGTTCGCGTTGTGCAGGGTGTTGAAGGTGTGGAAGAACTCCTCCTGCGTCGACTCCTTCTGGGCCAGGAACTGGATGTCGTCGACGAGCAGGATGTCCATGTCCCGGTACCGCTTGCGGAAGGCGTCCGCCTTGCCGTCCCGGATGGAGTTGATGAACTCGTTGGTGAACTCCTCCGAGCTGACGTACCGCACCCGGGTCCCGGGGTACAGGCTGCGGGCGTAGTGCCCGATGGCGTGCAGCAGGTGCGTCTTGCCGAGCCCGGACTCGCCGTAGATGAACAGCGGGTTGTACGCCTTGGCGGGTGCCTCGGCGACGGCGACCGCGGCCGCGTGCGCGAAGCGGTTGGACGCGCCGATCACGAAGGTGTCGAAGAGGTACTTGGGGTTCAGCCGCGCGGTCGGCTCCACCGCGCCGCTCCCGCCGCTCCCGCCGCCCGGCTGCTCGCTGCGGGCGGCCGGCACCCCGGGTGACTGCTGGTACGCGGCCGGCGGCGGCACGTACCCCTGCGGGCCGCCCTGGTGCGGGCCGGAACGTCCCTGCCCCTGGTGTCCCTGGTGGCCCTGGTGCGGCACGCTCGGGTAGCTGTCGCGCGGCTCGGGCCGGTAGCGCCGCTCGTCGTACGGCTCCGGGCGGCCGTCGTACGACTCGGACCTGCCGCCGTCGTAGGCGTCCCGGGGGGAGCGGCGCTCGTCGTAGGCGTCGCGGCGAACCTCGTACGGCTCGCGGTCCTGGAAGTCCACCGGCGCGGGCACGCCCCAGCTACCGAGCTTGGGCTGCTGCCAGTCCTGGTGCTCGTCGGGGTAGGCCGGGCGCATCCGCAGCTCGTGGGCGTCCCGGGGGTCGTGCGCGTCGCGCGGATCGCGGGGGCCGAGCGCGTCGTGGGCACCGAGGGGGTCGCGCGGATCACGCGGATCACGCTGGTCGCGGGAGTCGCGGGAGTCGCGGGAGTCGCGGGAGTCGCGGAGGTCCCGGGTGTCGTGCGGGCCGCGGTCACCGCGGTCACCGCGGTCGCTTCGGACCTCGTGGACGTCCCGGACGTCGCGGTTGTCGGCGGGATCCGCGGGGGGCGGGGGCGGCTGCTCCTGGTCGCCCCCCGAGGCGACCGCGATCGCGATGCCGACCGAGTGACCGAACTCACTGCTGAGCACCTTGGTGATCAGCGGCAGCAGCCGGCCCTCCAGCACGTTCTTGGCGAACTCGTTGGGCGCCGACAGCACCGCGGTGCCGGCCACCAGCGCCAGCGGCTGGGTGCGCCGCAGCCACTCGGTGTCCTTGGGCTTCAGCTCGCTGTCCATCAGCAGCTTCTGCAGGACCCGCGGCCACACTGCGGCAAGATCGGCAGTCACGTCGGCCACAGTGCACGCTCTCTCGGGTCGCTTGGTGGTGCGGAGAACTCCCGCGAAAGTGTGAACCTCCGGAGGGGCGGGGAGTGTAGGGAGTTCGGTGCCTGGAGGAGTCCGGAGTCCCGTCACGGTAGTCAGGCCGGTGCGCGCGGTTCAAGTCGTTGTCCACAGGGTGTGTACAAACCCCGGGGTGTCGCGGCCCGGGTTTGACCGGATGGCCTAGCCGCACGTACCGTATCGAGGTCGAGTTGTCGATGGCTGCTGCCGCCTGCCTGCCGATGGGCGAAGATCATCCGGGTGCCTCCGGCCTCCGGGTGGTCGTCAAAGCGGTACACCCGATCAGTCCGCGAGCTTCCTCGTGGGCGCACGGTGACAGCCAGGCGACGCACCGCTGCCATCCCGATCCTCTGGAGCCCCCGAGTGAGCAAGCGCACCTTCCAGCCGAACAACCGTCGCCGCGCCAAGACCCACGGCTTCCGCCTGCGCATGCGCACCCGCGCCGGCCGCGCGATCCTCTCGACCCGCCGCGCCAAGGGCCGCGCCCGCCTGTCCGCCTGATTGCCACAGGTCTCATGCCGTGCTGCCCACCGAGAATCGGCTGAGGCGGCGCCAGGACTTCGGCGAAGCGGTTCGCCGTGGACGCCGGGCGGGTCGCCCGCTGCTGGTCGTCCATCTGCGCCGCGACGCCACGGACCCGCATGCGCCAGGGGGAGGCAGTCCCCCGGCGCGTGCGGGTTTCGTCGTGAGCAAAGCGGTCGGAAACGCCGTGCAGCGCAACCTGGTCAGGCGCCGACTGCGTCATCTGGTCCGGGAACGCCTGTCGCTGCTGCCCCCCGGTAGCCTTGTGGTAGTACGCGCGCTCCCCGACGCGGGAAGCGCGGACCACGCACAGCTAGCCCTCGACCTGGACGCCGCGCTCCAGCGGTTGCTGGGCCGTGACGCCCGTGGCGACGCCGAGGGGAGGGTGGCTCGATGAAGTACCCGCTGCTGGCACTGATCAAGCTCTACCAGTGGACGATCAGTCCTCTGCTCGGGCCGGTGTGCCGCTACTACCCCTCCTGCTCGCACTACGGATACACGGCCATCGACCGGCACGGTGCGATCAAGGGAACCGCGCTGACCGCGTGGCGCATCCTGCGGTGCAACCCGTGGTCGCCCGGTGGCGTGGACCACGTCCCGCCGCGCAAGCGGCCGCGATGGCACGAACTGCTGCGCCGCTACCTGCGGGGCGGCTCCGACGGGCCCGTCACGCCCGAGCCCACCGGACCCTCTCACGCCCAAGGAGCCTGACCGTGGGGATCTTGAACCCCCTCTATGACGCCGTCTCGTGGATCATCGTCCAGTTCCACTCGCTGTACAGCCTGGTTTTCGACAAGGACAGCGGCTGGGCGTGGGGGCTGTCCATCGTCTCCCTGGTGGTCCTGATCCGGACGGCCCTGATCCCGCTCTTCGTGAAGCAGATCAAGTCCACCCGGAACATGCAGGTGCTCCAGCCGAAGATGAAGGCGATCCAGGAGCGCTACAAGAACGACCGGCAGAAGCAGTCCGAGGAGATGATGAAGCTGTACAAGGAGACGGGTACCAACCCGCTCTCCTCGTGCCTGCCGATCCTCGTGCAGTCGCCGTTCTTCTTCGCCCTCTACCACGTGCTGAGCAACGTGGCGAAGGGCCACGAGGTGGGCGTGATCCACACCAACCTCGTGGAGAGCGCGAGCAAGGCCCACATCTTCGGCGCCCCGCTGCCGGCGAAGTTCCTGGACAGCACCGCCACCCTGGCGCGCCTGCACACCAGCCACGCCGAGGTGCGCACCGTCACGATCATCATGATCGTGCTGATGTCGTTCTCGCAGTTCTACACGCAGCGCCAGCTGATGACGAAGAACGTGGACATGTCGGTGAACACGCCGTTCATGCAGCAGCAGAAGATGCTGATGTACGTGTTCCCGCTGATCTTCGCGGGCTTCGGCATCATCGCCCCGGTCGGTGTGCTGCTGTACTGGCTGACCACCAACGTCTGGACCATGGCCCAGCAGCTCGTCGTCATCCGGCGCAACCCCACTCCGGGCAGTCTCGCGTTCAAGCAGCGGCAGGAGCGGCTGCGGGCCAAGGGCAAGCTCGTGGAGCCGCCCGAGGAGGTCGCGGCGAAGGAAGCGGTCGAGCAGGCGCGCGCCAACCGCACCCAGCCGAAGCGGCAGAGCAAGTCGCAGCGGACCTCCGGAGCGACCGCGACCAGCACGCGTCCCGGAGGCTCCGGTGCCGGCACGGCGACGTCCGGCAAGCCGGCCGGCGGATCGGGCGGTGAGGGCGGCACCGGCGGTGCGAAGCAGGCCGGCGGTTCCGGTGCCACGAAGTCGTCCGGCGGCAAGCAGTCCGGGAGCGGCAAGGGCGCGCCCCGCGCGGGCGCCCCCCGGGCCGGTGCGCCCCGCGCGGGCGGCTCCAAGCAAGGCGGCGGTGCCTCGGGCAAGCAGTCCGGTGGCCCGAAGTCCAAGCCGGGCAACCTGTCGAAGAAGAAGTAAGAGGAGAGTCCAGGCGTGAGCGACGTCAACACGACCACCGCACCCGACAGCGGCCCGTCCACCGGCCTGTCCCGGCTGGAGCAGGAAGGCGAGATCGCCGCGGACTACCTCGAGGGTCTGCTCGACATCGCCGATCTCGACGGCGACATCGACATGGACGTCGAGGGCGAGCGGGCGTCGGTGTCGATCATCGGTGACAGCGGCAGCCGTGATCTGAACAAGCTGGTCGGGCGGGATGGCGAGGTCCTGGAGGCTCTCCAGGAGCTGACCCGGCTCGCGGTGCACCGGGAGACCGGCGAGCGCAGTCGGCTGATGCTCGACATCGCCGGGTTCCGTGCCCAGAAGCGCGCCGAACTGGCCAAGCTCGGGGCGAGCGCCGCGGCCGAGGTCAAGGAGACCGGCGAGCCGGTGAAGCTGGACCCGATGACGCCGTTCGAGCGCAAGGTCGTGCACGACGCGGTCGCCGCGGCCGGTCTGCGCAGCGAGTCCGAGGGCGAGGAGCCGCAGCGCCGCGTGGTCGTCCTGCCCGCGTAGCACCGCGACCGACCCACGCGCGCATCCGCGCGCGACCAACCCGTCGGCCCCGTCTGTTCGCAGGCGGGGCCGCAACTTTGTAACTCTGATGGTGTACGTCTGCCTTCCAGGCGCTTGGGCGACCAAGACGCGGACATCGAGGAAAGGACCGCCCCCGTGACCGAGGCAGCTGCGGAGCTTCCGGCGCCGCCCGAGCAGGCCGAAGAGGTCTTCGGAGACCGGTTCGCCGATGCGCTGCGCTATGCCGGGCTGCTCGCCGACGTGGGCGTCCAGCGCGGGCTCATCGGCCCGCGCGAGGTGCCCCGGCTCTGGGAGCGGCACCTGCTGAACTGCGCGGTGCTCTCCGAGGCGGTCGAGGAGGGCGTGTCGGTCTGCGACGTCGGGTCCGGCGCCGGCCTGCCCGGCATCCCGCTGGCGCTGGTCCGGCCGGACCTGGAGATCACCCTCCTGGAGCCGCTGCTGCGGCGGACCACCTTCCTCGACGAGGTGGTCCGGGTCCTCGGCCTGGAGAACGTCACCGTCGTGCGGGGCCGGGCCGAGGAGATGGTCGGCCTGCTGCCCCCGGTGGACGTGGTGACGGCCCGGGCGGTGGCGCCGCTGGAGCGGCTGGCCGGCTGGGGGCTGCCGCTGCTGCGGCCGCACGGCGAGATGGCCGTACTCAAGGGCGACACCGCCGAGGAGGAACTGAAGACCGCCCGCGCGGCCCTCGGCCGGCTCGGTGCGGTGGGCGCGACCGTGGTGCAGGTCGGCGAAGGCGTGGTCGATCCGCTCTCCACGGTGGTCAGGGTCCAGGTCGGAGAGAGTCCCGGTGGGGTAAGGGCCGCCAGTCGGCGGGCCAAGGCGGCGCGTGCCCATCGCGCCTCCCGTAACGGTGGAGGCGGCCGCCGCCGTCGTTGACGCCGGTCTGCGACGTCGGCGTTCTACGCCATCCCACCGGCCGAAACCGCACAAATCGGAGTGTCTGCGGGGTTGGTGTCGCGGCGCTGTGCATCGTGTTCCACGTGAAACGTCGCTCGCTGCTCCCCGGAGTTCTCAACCGTGGCCGCGCCGCGGCCGAAGCGCACGCCGGCAAACCCGTGAAGAAGGCTCCCGCTGTGGACAGTTCTCGGGATTTATCCACAGGCGACCGGGGCTCGCTGGTTCAGCACCCCTCAGGCATGGCAGGCTCTTCTCATAGCGAGCCTGAAGTCGAGGAGAGTGAGTCCTTGCGGTCCGACGCCAATATCGCGGGACCGATGGCCGATCCGGTCCCCGGTCCCCGCTCAGCCGAAACCGCCGGAGGACCCCTGTCCGGTCCCCCGGGGTACGGGGGTGGTGTTTCACGTGAAACATTGCCTCCCATGGATGACACCCCCATCGGACGCGCGGCCCAGTTGGCCGTCGAAGCGCTAGGTCGCGCCGGCGAGGGGCTGCCCCGCCCTGCCCAGACCCGGGTGATGGTCGTCGCCAACCAGAAGGGCGGCGTGGGGAAGACCACCACCACCGTCAACCTGGCGGCCTCCCTGGCGTTGCACGGCAACCGGGTCCTGGTGGTCGACCTCGACCCCCAGGGCAACGCGTCCACCGCGCTGGGCATCGACCACCACGCCGAAGTCCCCTCCATCTACGACGTGTTGGTGGAGAGCAAGCCGCTGTCCGATGTCGTGGTGCCGGTCGCCGACGTCGAGGGGCTCTTCTGCGCTCCCGCCACCATCGACCTGGCGGGCGCGGAGATCGAACTCGTCTCGCTGGTCGCGCGCGAGAGCCGCTTGCAGCGGGCGATCGAGGGCTACGAGCAGCCCTTGGACTACGTGCTGATCGACTGCCCGCCCTCCCTCGGCCTGCTGACGGTGAACGCCCTCGTGGCCGGCGCCGAGGTGGTCATCCCGATCCAGTGCGAGTACTACGCGCTGGAGGGGCTGGGCCAGCTCCTCAAGAACGTCGACCTGGTCCGCGCCCACCTCAACCCGCAGCTGCACGTCTCCACGATCCTGCTGACGATGTACGACGGCCGCACCCGGCTGGCGGCGCAGGTCGCCGAGGAGGTGCGCACCCACTTCGGCAAGGAGGTGCTGCGCACCAGCATCCCGCGGTCGGTGCGCATCTCGGAGGCACCCAGCTACGGCCAGACCGTCCTCACCTACGACCCGGGTTCCAGCGGTGCCCTCTCCTATCTGGAGGCGGCCCGCGAGATGGCCCTACGAGGTCTGCCCGCCAACGTCGCGGTCGAGTACGACCCGGAACACGTCGAACAGCGCCAAGAGCACAACCCGCACAGTATGTCGGAGGGTATCCAGTGAGTGATCGACGCAGAGGGCTCGGCCGCGGTCTTGGCGCGCTGATCCCGGCGGCGCCGCAGCCGACCGGGTCCACGCCGGTGGGACAGCCCGCGTTGGTGCCGGACCGCGGTGTCGCCGCGGCGAAGGTGGCCGGGCTGACCGACCGCCGGGCGGCCGAGGCCGTGTCGGCGGTCGTGGACATCCCTGTTTCACGTGGAACCGAGCCGGAGCCGTCCGGGGCGGAGGTACCGGTCACCGGCGCCTACTTCGCGGAACTCGCGCTGGACACCATCACCCCGAACCCGCGGCAGCCGCGCGAGGTCTTCGACGAGGACGCCCTCAACGAACTCATCACCTCCATCAAGGAGGTGGGGCTGCTCCAGCCGGTGGTGGTGCGGCAGATCGACACCGGCCGCTATGAGCTGATCATGGGCGAGCGTCGGTGGCGGGCCTGCCGGGAGGCGGGGCTCGAACGCATCCCGGCGATCGTCCGCGCCACCGACGACGAGAAGCTGTTGCTGGACGCCCTGCTGGAGAACCTGCACCGGGCACAGCTGAACCCCTTGGAGGAGGCCGCGGCGTACGACCAGTTGCTGCGCGACTTCGCCTGCACCCACGAGCAGCTCGCGGACCGGATCGGTCGTTCCCGTTCGCAGGTCTCCAACACGCTGCGTCTGCTGAAACTCTCGGCACCGGTCCAGCGCCGGGTCGCCGCCGGAGTGATCTCCTTCGGGCACGCCAGGGCACTGCTGTCCCTGGCCGACGCCGAGGAACAGGACCGCCTGGCCCACCGGATCGTCGCCGAAGGGCTGTCGGTGCGTGC